>NZ_SPVJ01000046.1:0-61436 GCF_004634465.1 Bradyrhizobium sp. MOS001 | reverse complement strand
AGACGGCCCATCATGGATCGACCTCGTCGCGATTCGCGTCATCACAACGGAATCACGCTTGCCGGCTCGTCTCAACTGACTTTTGCAACAAAATCGGCCACAAGCGGACTTCGCTGATGCTTTGCTCAATCACTTCGTCTGCGATGCCCAGCGTGGGCGGTATCGTTACCCCCAGCGCCTTCGCGGTCTTGCGGAAATCAGCGCGCGAATTTGTAGTAAGCGAACGCCGCCGAAGTGACCGTAAGCAATGCCGAAGCAATCCAGATCGGCCCCAGCACGAAGATGGCTATCGCGCCCTGCCCACAGGCACCGCATGCAACCCAAAACACTATTGGAAAAAAACATAGCAGGATGACTACGGCAAATCCTGTACTGAGCCAAACTCCTCTCGACCCCCATCGCGCACCCAAAAACCATGGAATGGCGGGAAAGCCGAAGGACAGAATAACCAGGAGGGTCATCAGATCGTCGAACATGAATGGCTCTTGGTCGTTGACACGAGGCAGATGGTTCAAACTCATGCGAGAACCGCGCGAGCCTTTGTCATCGCTGCTATCCTGACTCCGGGCGCATAAGTCGAATAACAGCAATTGACATTGCCGCTTGACGACCGCCTTGGGTCAAACGGCGAAATGGCCGGAGTGCGCGCCTGAGTCCGCTTCACATCTTCAAGCGAACGTCGCATCCGAGAGGACACGCCTGAAGCTACGTCCTCACTTCGACGGCAGCGCCGCGCCGTCCGCATTGTCCCGCACATGAATGACGGCGATGTCATCCGTATAGATCCGCTTCCAGCCCTTGATCTGATCGAGGATTTGCGGGCCCGGCGCATCGGCGACCAATAGCGTCGCGTCGATCTTGTACTGGTCGAGCAGGCGCGGCAGCAGCTCGGGCTTCTTGCCTTCCGTCGCCTTGAAGAAGTCCATGACGAATTTTTCGCCATAGAGCTCGGCGCGGCCGTCGACGTAAACAGGGACGTCGCGCGAGATCAGATAGCCGCCGAACTGATAGGCGTTGAAGATGCGCTTCACCCCGAGTTTTTCGAGCAGGTCGACCGCCGCAACCGGCGTCTGCGTCATCGTGAACGTGAAGCGATGGTGTCCCATGTAGAGCGAGGTCGAGGTCCAGCTCGCGGCCACGATCATGAGCGCGCCGAGCGCGGTGACATAGCGGGCCGGCCAGCGGTCGGCGCCGGCTGTGTCCGCCGGCGGGCGCGGGAACATCTCGCCGAGCGGCTTTGCCAGCACCAGCGGCACCAGGAAGGCGAAGGCCTCGATATTCCTGACATGGGTCAGCGCGCTCCAGGTCAGGAACAGGATCAGGAAGATCCGCGGCGCCGACAGCACGAGGCCGCGATAATAGCCGAGCGCGATCAGGCCGAGCAGTGCGCCTTCGAACCCGGTGAAGGTGACAAAGTTCGCCGGCATCCATTCGAAGATCAGTGACAGCAATTCGCCGAGGCTGAGGATGTTGGTCGCGCCCATCAGCGTCCGCCAGCCGTAAGGCGTGCAGCAGGCAGCGATCAGCGCGCCGACGCCGAACAGCACCCAGCGGATGAACAGCTTCAGCCGCTGTCCCTTCTCGGCATGCTCGACCGCTTCGAGCGAGATCGGACCGATCAGTGCGAGGCCCAGCACGAAGCCGCCATGCAGATTCGCCCAGAGCGCCATCAGCGGCAGCCAATACCAGGACGGCGCGCTTCTGCGGTCGGCCGCCGCCATCAGCAGGCCGACCCACGTCACCATGACGGGCAGCGCCAGGATATGCGGACGGGCCAACACGTGATGGATCGACAGCAGCAGCGCCAGCATCGCGAACAGCACCGCGCGCGGCGCCTCGATCTGTGCGTCGAGCAGATAGACGAAGACCGCAGCGGTGAGCGCCATCCCGGTCGCGGTGAGGATGACCGGACCTGCCCAGCCCCATTGCGCGTAGGAGCAGGCGAACAGCACCTGCGACAGCCACGACGTCGAGATCCAGGATTCCCCCGGGCGCGTGAAAGAATAGAAGTCGGTGTAGGGCAGGGCGCCGTGATCGAGGATCCATTGCCCGATCTTGATCTGCCAGAACGAGTCGGAGTCCTGAAGCAGCGTGTCGCCGACGAAGAGGAAGAACAGATAGGTGCCGGCACCGACGCAGAGCGGCAGCAGTGCTCGCGCGCGGCTCTGCATCGCAATGCTGTTGGCAAAGGAAAGGGACATGCCGCCTCGTCGTCCTGTTTGTTCTTGTCGGCCGGAGCATGATCCGGAAAAGTGTGTAGCGGTTTTCCGAGAAGATCATGCTCAAACAATAACCTGAAGCGCGATGAACGATTCATCTCGTCGTGCTTCAGGCCGAGCGGGCGGCATTGGACCATGCGCGGTCATAACTTCGGGTAAATCGCGCCTCCGCGGCATTGCCGCGGATAGCTACGATTTAACGGATTGTTTTCAATTCTCCTTTACCATCGTCGAATACGTGCAATCCGCTTCGTGTTTCCGCAGTCGAATTAACTGCGGCGCAATTCTTTGCCTCTAGGTTCGGTTCCATGGTCGGGCGGCGCTGGGAAGCCGAGAAGACCAGACCATTTGTAAGCCACGTGTACTCTTTGGGAGCAGTCTATGAAGAACCTCGTTTCGCGTTTCGTGAAGGACGAATCCGGCGCCACCGCCATTGAATACGGCCTGATCGCTGCCGGCATCGCGCTGGCGATCATCACCGTCGTCAACAACCTCGGCAGCTCGCTGAACACCAAGTTCGGCTCGATCTCGTCCAGCCTCAAGTAAGACCGGACGATCTGAGAGTTTCGAGAGCCCCGTCCCGGACGGGGCTCTTTTCTTTTGGGCGGTGGAGTGAGCCGGAGGCTGCTCGGCCTGCATGGTTGGCCCGGCGATGCAGAGCATCGTCCGGAGATGCCCGCTTTGGCGGGCTCCTCACCATGAGGGTCTGATATCTTGCCGCGAAACGCGACCTCATCCTTGAGGGCCCGCCGGAGGCGGGCGTCTCGAAGGATGGCCCGCAGGCAAGCTTCCCGGCACGTTCTTCTTCAAAGCCCGCCAGCTGGTGTCGCCAGGCTTGGCGCTCCCGTCCGTCCGGCGTGACGTTCTACGCATTTGCATCTTGTCATTCACTTTGAATAGTTGTTCAGTCCTTGCGGGACGATTTGCATCTATTGCAGGGACGACGCGTTCGGCCGCGCGGGGCGTGCGGCTGGCGTGTGGGACAGGAAGCGCGCCATGGTTTATCGGCGAACGCATCAAGTGGTGAAGCGCCTTGCGGCCAGGCGCAGTGCGATCCTTGCTGCGGCGCGGGAAGCTGCGGCGGAAGGCGGGATGGCGGCGGTGCAGATCGCGCCGGTTGCGGTCCGGGCCAGTGTCGCGGCCGGAACGGTCTACCGCTACTTCCCGTCCAAGTCCGAGCTGATCTCCGAATTGATTGCCGAGGTGTCGCGCGACGAGCTCGCGGCGATCCGCCGGGCGGCTGATGCCGCGCCCGGCCCATCCTCGGCGCTGGCGGCGGCCGTCACCACCGTGGCGGTCCATACGCTGTCGCAGCGCAGGCTGGCCTGGGGCATCCTGGCCGAGCCGGTCGACGTCGATGTCAGCGCGTCCCGCCTGGCCAGTCGCCGCGAGATCGCCGGCGAGATCGCCGCGCGGATCGACGCCGCCGTGCGTGCCGGCCATTTGCCGGCGCAGGATACCGCGCTGGCGGCCACCGCGCTGTTGGGGGCGCTGCATGAGGCCCTGGTCGGGCCGCTCGCGCCCGACAATCTCGACGATCCCGCCAGGATGCGCGATGCGGTGCAGACCGTGACGCTGCTGGCCCTGCGCGCCGTCGGCGTGATGGACGCCCGCGCCCGCGGTCTGGTGGTGCAGCAGACGCTGCTGCCGACCGCGAAAGCGCTGGTCGGGGCCTGAAGAGCAGGTCGCGGCCGGGGCCGAGACCTGATTCCGCTCAGGTCATTGCCCGAGCGCGCCTTTCCGCAAAACCCGAGCACCTTCGCCGGCAACGCCGGCTACTGTGCATGGGGTTGTTTTCGTCTTTTTTGTTTGCCGGGCTCCGGCCGGCTAGATATCCGCGCCGCCCTCGGGGCCGACCGAGGCGATGCGCACCATGTTGGTGGTGCCGGGAATGCCGAGCGGCACGCCGGCGACGATGATCACGCGCTGGCCGGCGCGGACAAAACCGTCGCGGAAGGCGATCTGGCCGGCGCGGCTCACCATGTCGTCCTGGTCGCGCGCGTCTTCCGCCACCACGCAATGCACGCCCCAGACCACCGCCAGCCGGCGTCCGGCCGCGATGTTGGGCGTGATCGCCACGATCGGCGGCTTCGGCCGCTCGCGCGCGACGCGCACCGCGGTCGAGCCCGAGCTGGTCCAGCAGATCAGGGCCGGCAGGTCGAGCGTCTCGGCGATCTGGCGGGCGGCGTCCGCGATGGCGTCGCCGGCGGTGGATTCCGGCGCGGGGCGCTGTGCGGTGAGCACGGAACGATAAATCGGGTCGCGCTCGACCTCTTCGCCGATGCGGTTCATGGTCGAGACCGCCTCGACCGGGAATTTGCCGGCCGCCGATTCCGCCGACAGCATGATGGCGTCGGCGCCTTCATAGACGGCGGTGGCGACGTCCGAGACCTCGGCGCGGGTCGGCACCGGCGACTGGATCATCGATTCCAGCATCTGGGTCGCGATCACCACCGGCTTGCCGGCGCGGCGCGCCATGCGCGTCATCTGCTTCTGCAGGCTCGGCACGCGTTCCAGCGGCAGCTCGACGCCGAGGTCGCCGCGCGCCACCATCAGCGCGTCGGAGGCCTCGATGATGTCGGCGAGGCGGTCGATCGCCTGCGGCTTCTCGATCTTGGCCATGACCGCGGCGCGGCCGCGGATCATCTTCTTGGCCTCGATCACGTCGTCGGCGCGCTGCACGAAGGACAACGCGATCCAGTCGACGCCGGTCACCAGCGCGGCCTCGAGGTCGGCGCGGTCCTTCGGCGTCATCGCCGAGACCGGCAAATCGGTGTCGGGCAGGCTGACGCCCTTCCGGTCGGACATCCGGCCGCCGACCACGACACGCGTCACCGCGTGCTCCTTCGAGGTCTCCTCCGCGATCAGGCGCACCTTGCCGTCGTCGAGCAGCAGCGAATGGCCGGGCCTGAGTGCTGCCAGGATCTCCGGATGCGGGAGATTGACGCGCGTGGCATCGCCCGGCGTCTTGTCGGAATCGAGCGTGAAGATCTGGCCGTTCTGGAGCTGGACCGCGCCTTCGGCGAAGGCGCCGAGCCTAAGCTTCGGGCCCTGGAGATCGACCAGGATGCCGATCGGCCGGCCATAACTGCTCTCGACGTTGCGGATCGTCGCGACCAGCTCCCGCATCTTGTCATGCGGGGTGTGGCTCATGTTGATGCGGAACAGATCGGCGCCGGCCTCGAACAGGCGGCGGATCATCGCGAGGTCCGAAGAGGCAGGTCCCAGGGTCGCGAGAATCTTGATACGGCGAAGACGCCTCATGGCTTATTTCCAGACGGTGGCGAGGGGGCTGGCGGAAGGCCAGGCGCGGCGGGGGGCGTACCACCGGGCGGACTATTGGGCAAACCCGGAACGCCACCACCCGGGCCGACAGGGCCCGGCAGGCCGGGCACGCGCTGCTGCTGTGACGGCTGCTCGTTGGCGTCGGTGAGCTGAACCGTCCAGGCCCGCTGCTCGCCGGTATCGACCTCGAAATAGCCGGTCCGGTCGTAGCCGCGCGCGAGGCAATCCTCGGTGCCGCGGATGGTGAATTCCTTGTCGCGCGAGCACATGAAGGCCTGGCCCGACCATTCGCCGCCGCGGTCGTAGTCGATCGCGTAGATGTAATAGTAGCGGGCGACCAGCGTTCCCCGCAGCAGGGTCTCGCAGGAGCGGGACGAGATGTTCCACCAGCCCTCGGTGGTCCAGCCCTCGGCGTCCTTGTAGCCGAGCGCAATGCCGACCCGGCTCGAGGTGTTGTTGCAAAGCCGGAAGTCGGCGGAGGCCGGGCTGGCCCAGAGGCACAGCAGGCCAACCACCAGCACCGGGACCAACCGGGCTAGCAGGCGAAGGGGGACGCGGGGAGATTCGGCGATCATTGTCGCGGAACGTATACCAGATGATTGACGATTTGGCGTAGGGCCGGGGAACCGGCCTTCGGGTTGGCTCTGGCGCCGTTTGCGCCGTGATATGGCAAAATCTGTGACAAGGGCCCACCTGATCCCGTAAGGGTGACCCCCATCGGGGGCAGAACCAATTCAGGCCGAAGGGATCCAGCCATGGCAATCGACGACAAAACCAGAACGGAGCTCGAAGCGGCCGCTTTCCGGCGCCTGGTCGATCATCTGAAGACGCGGACCGACGTCCAGAACATCGATCTGATGAATCTGGCCGGCTTCTGCCGCAACTGCCTGTCGAACTGGCTCAAGGACGCCGCCGACGCGCAGGGCGTGAGCTTAAGCAAGGACGAGAGCCGTGAGGCCGTCTACGGCATGCCCTACGAGACCTGGAAGTCGAAATACCAGGGCACGGCCACGCCCGAGCAGGTCGAGGCGATGAAGAAGGTTCACCCCGGGCACTGAACGGCCTCGCCGGCAGTCCGGCGGTGAGTCGCACCACACAACTTCTTTCTTGGCCTCGCCGCAGGAAGGTGTGGGCGCGCTGTGGACGAGCGCGATGCTTGCTTGAACGCAGTCGGCGCCAACCCTAAGGGTTCTGGCAGCACGCGCGGTGAGGATGCCGGCGTCACCTCGTTTTGCCAGTTCCATTTGGAGTACCAAGATGGCCACCACCGCCGCCGTCCGCGACGACGAGCCCGCGACGAAATTTGCCAAGGACCAGCTCAAATCCATCATCGAGCGCATCGAGCGGCTGGAGGAAGAGAAGAAGGCGATCTCCGACGACATCCGCGACGTCTATGCCGAGAGCAAGGGCAATGGCTACGACGTCAAGGCACTGCGCACCATCGTGCGCATGCGCAAGCAGGACCCGAACGAGCGCGCCGAGGCCGAGACCATCCTCGAGACCTATATGCAGGCGCTGGGGATGCTCTGAGGCGATGCGCCTCTAGCACTGCTGCCGTAGCCCGGATGGAGCGCAGCGAAATCCGGGTTCTCGCAGTATGGAAGTAGTCCCCGGATTACGCTTTCGCTCCATCCGGGCTACAAGCGTGGCGTGTTGCACTTCGTTTGTGAACGGAGACCGTCGTGACTGCGCCGCCGCTGCCGCGCGAGGTGAACCGTGCCTTCGGCGCTCTTCCGGCGCCGATCGGCAAGCGGCTGCTCCAGGTGCGTGCGCTGATCTTCGCGACCGCTGCGGCGCATAAAGCCGTTGGCGAGCTCACCGAGACCCTGAAATGGGGCGAGCCGGCTTACCTGACCGATGAGACCGGCAGCGGCAGCACGATCCGGCTCGGCCGCCTCAAGGACTCCGAGCACGCCGCCATTTTGTTCAACTGCAAGACGACGCTGGTCGATACGTTCCGCGAGCGCTTTCCCGATGAGTTCGAATATCGGCAGACCAGGGCTTTGCTGTTGCCCCTATCCGGCGCGCTGCCGAAGCAGGAGCTCACCGTCTGCCTCTCGCTGGCGTTGACATATCATCTGGATCGGCGGGTCAGGAAAGCGAGATAGAAGCTGCAGGCTTCGACACTGTAGTCTTGGAAGTGGCGAGGACGCCATTGCGCCGGTCCGGCACGCAGCCTCGATCCGCAGGATTGTCGGTCTCGGTCTCAATTGCCGCGTCCGCGTTTGGCGTCTCGTCGGGCCTGCGCCCGCTTGTTGGCCTGCGAGACTCTTCCGATTTTTTCCGGTGGGAGTTTCTTGATCCGGCGACGGCTTTGGATGGACCGCATGCCGTCATGCGAAGTTGGGGTCGTCTGCGGGCGAGAAAACTGACGCGCCCGACGGAGTGCTAACGCCCGTCGCGCCGCTTCCCCGAGCTCCCGTCGTGCTTCAAACTTTCGGATGCGCCTCAGCTCGTTCTTGACGCGCTTGATGGCGGCAGCGAAAACCGATTGGCGCCGGTTTGCATGCTCTGCCGTGCCGGAGAAACTCTTGCCGCGCGGGTCGGCTGTTCCCTTTGTTTCGCGGCGTCGATGCCGCGACAATGTACGCTCCCTGTCGCGCAGATCCCGAAGTCGGGCGCGAAGGCTCTCAAGTCCATCGCGCTCCATCTCTCCGACCACGGGATGGTGCGTACTCAATATGACTTCGCGCTCGTCGTGATTCAGAAGGCTGAGCTCAGACTTGCATGGAACTGACATCGCATGCTCCTACTTCGCTGTGGCGACTTCCCTTGAGATGCGGCGCCGCTGCGGAAACGCGGAACACCAAGGCAAACGCAATCGCGTCCTCGGACTTTGTCATCGCGTCCGTTCTGGGCGCATTGCCACAATGCGCGTTTGGAATGCGTAGCGATACCGAGTGGATTACCCGTTGGAAGTGGGGGAATCTCCCTTAGTGCGGATGCGCACCAGGCCGGGACGACACTTGAGCGTGTGGCGCTGTCGTGCCCCAGGATTGCGCTGCGCTTCATCCCGGCTTGCGGGACTACCGAACGGCGTGAGGGGAAAGATCTCAGCGCAGCGCCGCGGTGCGCATGACGAACGACGTCGTCTCGAGCTTCGCGGTCGCGCTGCCCGTAAAACTGTCGCAGGACAGGCCCTGCATCGGATCGTCGGCAAAGCCCATCGCGATCACGGCCTGCGGTTTGACGAAATAGCCGCGCAGGGCAACGGTATCCAGCTCGCCCATCAGCGTCACCGACATCGCGCGGCTGGCGCTCGGCGACAGCATCACGATCTTGAGCCAGATGCTCTCGCCCCTGGCGGCGGAGAGGCGGGTCGCGGTTGCGATCCTGCCGTCGATGCTCTTGCCGACCACCGTGTTGATCTCGGTCGCGGGCGCAAGGCCGCGCGTCGCGGCAACGGGGCGGCCTGTGCGCGGGAGCGGCGCGGAGGCGGCGACGACGTTGGCGCGGTCGACCGGGGAGGCGGACGCCGGCGCATAGGCCAGCGCCTGATAGGCCGCGCTGGAGACGCTCGCGGTCGCTTGCGGCTCGGTGGCGGCGGCGAGCGCCTGGCGGGCCTTCAGCGCAGCCACTTGAGCTGGCGTCGCCTGCTGCGGGGTCGCAGGGGTATCCCAGAAGCCGCGTGCATTGATGATGTCGGCCGGGGTCTCGGGCTTGCCCTCAACAGATTTGCCGGCTGTCGGCTTGTCAGCCACGGGCGCGGGCTTCGGCTTGGGCGGTGCAACGAGCTGTGCATCGGCCGAAGCGAGCTGGATCGCGGCGGCGATCTGCGGCTTGGCGCGCGGTGTCGGTACCGGATCGGCCGGCTTGACCGCGGCGGCAACCACGGTCGGCGCAACAGGCTTCGCGGCGGGGGCGGGCGCGCCCTCGTCATCCTCGTCGTTGCTCGTGGCGGCCGGAGCCGACTTGCTCTTGAACAGGGCGGCAAAGAAATTCGGCTTGCTGCCGGAATCGTCGCCAGCGCCGCGGCGCTCGATGTCGGCCTTGGCCAGCTCATAGCCCTTCAGCGGCGTGCCGTCGGTCGGAACGTGGACCGTGCGGCCATCCGGGAACACGCGGGCGAGCTGGTCATGCGTCATGCGCGGCCAGTGCCGGATGCTGCCGGTATCCAGATGGACGAAGGGCGAGCCGGAGGTCGGATAGAAGCCGACGCCGCCGCGCTGCAGGCGCAGGCCGGCGAAGCGGATCTGCTCCAGCGGCACGCCCGGAATGTGGAAGTCCATCGCATGCCCGAGCATGTGCTGACTGAAGCGCGCCACGCCCGAGGAGCGGCGGCGGAGCATCGCGTTGGTGGCGGGGGAACGGTAGGAGGAGATGATCTGGATCGGCTGCTTGCCGTCGACGTCGCGGTAGACTTCCCAGAGGATGTCGAACAGGCGACGGTCCATGACCGTCTCGTCTTGGGTCCGCCAGTCGCGCAGGAAGTGGTTGAGCTGCTTTAGCGCGGCCTCGTCGAAGCGGCCATCGCGCTTGAAGGTGACGGTGAGGTCTTCGCCGGAATGGGTGTGGTGGAACGAGAGCGTCTTGGTCTCGTTCAGCGCGGCGGCGTCATGGACCGAGCCCGCGGCAGCAAGCAGCAGTGCGGAAGCGAGGCCAATCCGGGATCCGGCCTTCACTCCCGCATGGGACAACGACAGCACTGCGAATTTGCGTGCGAAACCTGTCAGCACGAATGAGCCCACCCAGTCGACGAGCGTTCAAAATGGACTCTCCCGGCAACCCCGTTAGCGCGCGAAAGAGGATGAACGCTTTCTTAAAGCGAGAAGGTTAATTCGAGGTTGACCTTCTCGACCCCAAACCAAGTCAGAGTACGAACCTAAGCGGTTCAGTGTGGCAAAAAAACGCCCGCTGCCGGAGTTCGGGTGGAGAATGGTTAACGTTAAGCGACCCCATCCAGGGGGATGAGGTCACTGATCTTACTAGAGAATTTCCGACAAAGACCGATCGGGGAGGCCTCAGCGGGTAAACACCCGCTGCTGCTGCGGCCGGCGGCCGACCGGAGCCGGCGGCGGGGTCGGCGCCCCGAACAGCCGCTCGAAGAAGTTCGGACCCGACGAGCCGAAGCCGCCGCCACCGTTGTTGGCGACCGCAACGCCCGAGGGCAGCGTCGTCGCCGGGCGCGAATAGCTCGGCTGGGAGTGTGCGACGACGTTCTCGAGATCCTTGCCGCGGCTGTTCTTCAGGATGTTGATCATGGTCGCGTCACGGCCATAGACGTCCTTGCGGATTTGCAGCTTGCCGCCATCGTCCACGAACGCGGTCTGATAGGTGATGTTGACCGGAATCGGCGTCGGGAATTTCAGGTCGATCTCGCTCTTGCCGTACATGCTGCGCACGCGCTCCGGCGTGTACTTCTCGTTCGGCATGGCGATGTTGAGCAGAACGGAGGCGTACTGATCCGGGTTCTGCACGCGCATGCAGCCATGGCTGAAGGCGCGATCGTCCCTGGCGAACAGGTTCTTGTCCGGCGTGTCGTGCTGATAGACTAGGAACTTGTTCGGGAAGTTGAAGCGGATGCGGCCGAGCGCGTTGGCTTCGCCGGGCGGCTGCGAGATGTGCACGGAGCCGTCGCGGTTCTGCTCGAGCTTGAGGCCCATGCGCTGGAGCACGGTCGGGTCCTGCTGAAGCGCCGGCAGATATTCGTTGTAGACGATCGACGGCGGCACGTTCCAGGTCGGATTGACCGTGATGTACTTCATCGTCTCGGTGAGCAGCGGGGTCGCATGCGTGCCCGGCTTGCCGGTGACGACGCGGGTGGTCCAGACCTGCTGGCCGCGCTGCATCACCTTCAGCGTGTAGTCGGGAATGTTGAGGATGACATAGGCATCGCCCAGCGAGGGAACGCCGAGGTCGCGCGGCAGCCAGCGCCAGCGCTCCATGTTCACCAGCACCGTGTCGATCTGCTTGTCGCGCTTCGGGGTGTTGATCGCCTTGACGGTCTTGTCGTCGAGGATGCCGGTCGCTTTCATCTCGACGCCGCTCTGGAATTTGCGCACGGCTTCGGCGACGGTGGCGTCATAGCGGGTGTCGCTGGCGTTCTCGGCGAGGCCGAGCTTGGCGCGGAGCTGCGGCACGCGCGGATCTTCGACGACGATCTCAGCCTGCTTCTTGCCGGCCGGAGTGTATTTCAGCGCCGGACCGTCGGCGATCTCGATCACCGGGCCGCTGCCCTGGCCGCGCAGCTCGGCGAGCTTGGCCTTCAGCTCCTTGTAGAGCTTCTGCGGCGGGTTGTAGCTGTCGAGCGCTGCGGAGGCATCGGCTGCGGTCGTGACCTTGGCGAGCACGTCGCTCGGATCGACCGGATGCTCGGGATAGAGGATGTCGCCGCTGACCTGCGACCAGTGCATGCGGCCGCTCTGGGCCTGGCGCGCATAGTCGAACATGCTGGCGGTGAGCTTCAGCTCGGCATCGGCGAGCGCATCGGGCGTCGTGGCGGCGGCGAAATCCGGCACCGGGTAGTCGGCGGGATTGAGGCCATCGGAGGCCGCATCCTTCAGCCGCGCGATCACGCCCTTGGCCGCGGCGGTCAGGCTGCCGGCCTGGGTCCAGACCGGCGCGAAGTCGCGTGCACCGTAAAACTTCTCGATCGCGGCGCGCTCGTTCTTGCGGTCGAAATGGCGCGAGGTCTTGGCGCCGATGATGTCCTTGAGCTTGTCGGCGACCGGCTGGTCGGCAGCGGGAACGTTGCTCGCGGCCTTCACGGGCTCGGCGGCCGGAGCCGCAGCGGGGGCCGCAGGCGCGGCCGGCGTTGCCGTCGCGGTGTCGGCCTTTGCCGGTTCGGATTTGGCGGGCTCGGTCTTGGCGGGCTCGATCTTGGCGGTTTCGCTCTTCGGCGCCTCAGGTGCAGGCGTGGTGGCGACGTCGGAAGGCTTGGTCTCGACCTTTTCGGGGGCCGGTGCGGCTTCGGCCTTCACCGGTTCCTTGGTCGGCTCCTTTGCGGAATCCTGAACCGTCGCGGTGGTGTCGAGCTTGATGTCGGATGCGGTCGGGGGCGGGACGTTGGCGGGCTCGGGGCGCGGGATCGCGGCTTCGATCGCGAGTTCGGCGGCGCTGCTGCGCGCCTGATCCTGCGCCAGGGCCGAGCTGGCCGATACCGTGAGGAAGGTCGCCGCGACCGTCATCAAGACGCGGTCAAAGCCCGCACGGTGGTTCAAACAGTCACGCATTGTGTCGCACCCCTCGGGTGAACTGTCCCTCGTGGAACAGCTTCATTATCGCCTAATGAGCTTCGGGCTAAACTGCGCCGGCCGCTCGAAAGTTGCACGCCTGCACGCAACGATTCATACGCGGACGAACGAATCCTACGCAGACGATATACAGGCCCCGTTTGGGCGGCCAGCGCTACCCGGGACAACTCACGACAAACTGACTTCAAGAAAGCCCGTTTGCAACGGATTGTGCGGCTTTGGCAGACGCTTTTCCATGTGTCTGTCACTTCCAAGTCACGGTTCACGTCGCAGCCGGATTTTGCCGTAATGCGAAGGGCTTGCGGCGTCATCGCAACGCCAGGCGAACCTCCGTTCGCATGAGGCTCAGGGCGTCTCCTCACCGCTTTTGCCGCCATGTCCGGGAACCCCGGCTTCGTCGAGCTTGCGGTAGAGCGTGGACCGGCCGATTTTGAGGCGGCGGGCGACCTCGGACATCTGTCCCCGATAATGCGAGATCGCGAAACGGATGATCTCGTTCTCCATGTCGTCCAGCGGGCGGACGTCGCCGGTGGGGGTCAGCATGGAAAGGGTGCCCGCCAGCGGCAGCGGCGCGATCGGTATTTCACCACCCGACACCACCGAGGGCGCCGCGATCGGCTCGAGCATCAGCGGCGCGGTCGGGATGTCGGTCTCGAGATGCGGCTGCGGGGTGAGCAGGGGGAAGTCGGCAAGGTCAAGCTGGTCGCCCTCGCTCATCACCACCGCGCGGTAGACCGCGTTTTCGAGCTGGCGGATGTTGCCGGGCCAGTCGAGCTGGGCGAGGTGCGCCACGGCCTCGCCGCTGATGCCGGTGATGAGGCGGTTCTCCTCGGCGGCAAAGCGCGCCAGGAAATGCCGGAGCAGATGCGGGATGTCCTCACGCCGCGCCCGCAGCGAGGGGATCGTCAGCGGCAGCACGTGGAGCCGATAGAACAGGTCCTCGCGGAAATGGCCCTGCTTCACCCGCTCCAGCAGCCTGCGGTTGGTCGCGGAGATGATCCGGACGTCGACCTTCAACGGCTTGCGCCCGCCGACTGCTTCGACCGCGCCTTCCTGAAGTGCGCGCAGCAGCTTGACCTGCGCGGTGAGCGGCAGCTCGCTGACCTCGTCCAGGAACAGCGTGCCGCCATGAGCCTCGACGAACTTGCCGGTGTGTCGTTCGGTGGCGCCGGTGAAGGCGCCCTTCTCGTGGCCGAACAGGATCGACTCAACCAGATTGTCGGGGATCGCGCCGCAATTGACCGCGACGAACGGCTTGGTCTTGCGCTCGCCGCTGCCATGGATGGCGCGTGCGAACATCTCCTTGCCGACGCCGGACTCGCCTTCGATCAGCACGGGGATCGACGAGCCCGCGGCCTTCTGCGCGGCGCGCATCACGGCCGCCATCGCCTCGGCGCGGGTGATGATGTCGGAGAAAGTCAGCCGGCCCTCGCGGCTGTGACGGATACGCTGCAACTCGCCCTTGAGCGCGGAGGCATTGAGTGCGTTGCGCAGAGAGACCTGGAGCCGTTCCAAGCCAACCGGCTTGACGACGAAATCGGCCGCGCCCGCGCGCATCGCCGAGATCACGTTGTCGATGCCGCCATGGGCGGTCTGCACGATGACGGGGACGCCGAGGCCGGCCTCGCGGATTTTCGCCAGCACGCCCATGCCGTCGAGGCCGGGCATCACGAGATCGAGGATGACGGCGTCGATCGCCGGTGCATCGGGGGCGGTGAGGGCGGCGATCGCGGCGTCGCCGGAGTCCACGACGACCGTCTCATAGCCGCATTTCTGCACCATGTTCTCGACCAGCCGGCGGGCTACTGCGTCGTCGTCGGCGATCAAAATACAGGCAGCCATGGTGTTCCCCGCACGCTACTACTATCTGTCTCGAATCGGGTCACTCTGGCCGAAGCCGATTAACGCACTCTTAAACCTTGATGCCCCCGCCCGCCGTCGCGCTTGTTGAACACAGGTTTCCCACACAATGAATTCGGCCCCCAAATCTGCTCTCAAGAAGTCTGCCTCCAGCAAGCCCGCTCTCCGCAAGCCAAGCACCAGGAAATCCGCCGCCAAGGCAAAGTCCTCCAAATCTTTGCCCGCAAAGCCTGCGGGCAAGACCGGCAGGCTTCCGGAGTGGAACCTCGCCGACCTCTATTCCGGGATCGATGCGCCGGAAGTGGCGCGCGATCTCGAAAGGATGGACGCCGATTGCGTCGCGTTCGAGACCGACTACAAGGGCAAGCTCGCCACAGGGACAGCAAACGAAGATGGCGGAAAATGGCTCGCCGAGGCGGTGCGACGCTATGAGGCGATCGACGATCTCGCCGGGCGTCTCGGCTCCTATGCCGGTCTCGTCCATGCCGGCGACAGCGTTGATCCCAAGATTTCAAAGTTTTACGGCGATGTCTCGGAGCGGCTGACGGCGGCGTCCACGCATCTCCTGTTCTTCGCGCTCGAGCTCAACCGCGTCGATGACGATATTTTGAACCGCGCGATGCAGGCCGCGGAGCTCGCGCATTACCGTCCCTGGATCGAGGATCTGCGCAAGGAGAAGCCGTACCAGCTCGACGACAAGCTCGAGCAGCTCTTCCTCGAGAAGTCACAGACCGGCTATTCCGCCTTCAACCGGCTGTTCGACCAGACCATCTCCGGCCTGCGCTTCAAGGTCGGCGCCAAAGAGCTCGCGATCGAGCCGACGCTCAATTTCCTGCAGGACCGTGACGGCACAAAGCGCAAGGCTGCGGCCGAAGCGTTGGCAAAGACCTTCAAGGCCAATGAGCGCACCTTTGCGCTGATCACCAACACGCTCGCCAAGGACAAGGACATCTCCGACAATTGGCGCGGGTTCAAGGACGTCGCGGATTCTCGGCATCTGAGCAATCGCGTCGAGCGCGAGGTGGTGGACGCGCTGGTCGCCTCGGTGCGCGCGGCCTATCCAAAGCTGTCGCATCGCTATTATGCGTTGAAGGCGAAGTGGTTCGGCAAGAAGCGGCTGGCTTATTGGGACCGCAACGCGCCGCTGCCGTTCGCTGCGACCGACGTCATCGGCTGGCCCGATGCGCGCAACATGGTGCTGACGGCCTATCGCGGCTTCTCGCCAAAAATGGCCGATATCGCCGAGCGCTTCTTCACCGATCGCTGGATCGACGCGCCGGTTCGCCCCGGCAAGGCGCCGGGCGCGTTCTCGCATCCGACCACGCCGTCGGCGCATCCTTACGTGCTGATGAACTACCAGGGCAAGCCGCGCGACGTGATGACGCTCGCGCATGAACTCGGCCATGGCGTGCACCAGGTGCTGGCCGCGAAGAACGGCGCGCTGATGGCGCCGACGCCGCTGACGCTGGCCGAGACCGCGAGCGTGTTCGGCGAGATGCTGACCTTCCGCCGGCTGCTGGCGCAGACCAAGAGCGCCAGGCAGCGCCAGGCGCTGCTGGCCGGCAAGGTCGAGGACATGATCAACACCGTGGTGCGGCAGATCGCGTTCTATTCGTTCGAGCGCGCGGTCCACACCGAGCGCAAGAACGGCGAGCTCACCGCGACGCGGCTTGGCGAGATCTGGCTGTCGGTGCAGGGCGAGAGCCTCGGGCCGGCGATCGAGATCAAGGCGGGCTATGAGAACTACTGGATGTACATCCCGCACTTCATCCACTCGCCGTTCTACGTCTACGCCTATGCCTTCGGCGATTGTCTCGTGAACTCGCTCTACGCCGTCTACGAGAATGCGGCCGGGGGCTTTGCCGAGCGCTACCTCGACATGCTCGCCGCCGGCGGCACCAAGCATTATTCCGAGCTGCTGCGGCCGTTCGGGCTCGATGCCAAGGATCCCAAATTCTGGGACGGCGGTCTCTCGGTCATCGCCGGGATGATCGACGAGCTCGAGGCGATGGGCTGAGGTAAAGCGCGAGTTCCTTCCCGGCGCACGGAATGCGGGTGTCGCAAGTTTTTGTGGCCCCCAGTTCCATCCATGCGCGCGGGCGACCTTCGCGGCGGAGGCCGGCAATTCGCTACTTGCGATTGAACGTTCGCGCGGCCCGCAAGACTAACTCAACAGATACTCGGAAATGATTTTCTACTATTGATTGTGGATTGATCGGTTTCTCCCTGGGGAGGCACCCATGCTCCATCAAGGGCCCGCCACGCCGGTTCCGATGGCGAGAAATGCTGCCGCCGTCGATCAGGAAACGCCCTGGTGCGAGAAGCACCATCAGATCGTTTGCGATGAGATCGAGGCGATCAACACCCGCCGCGAGCCGGAACGGCGCCTCGACGCCGACGGCCTGCAACCCTGCCAGTTGCTCGACGTCGTCGGACTTGCGTTGTCCGGCGGTGGCATTCGCTCGTCGGCCGTTTGCCTCGGCGTGCTCCAGGCACTGAACCACCACAACCTGATCGGCCGGATCGACTATCTCTCCACGGTGTCGGGCGGCGGCTATATCGGCACCTCGCTCAGCGCCACCATGACGACCGCACGGCGCTTTGTGTTCGGCGAGAGACCCGCCGGCGGAACCGTCACGTCCGCCGAGATCAGCGATACGCCGTCGGTCGGACACCTGCGCAACTATTCCAACTATCTGATCCCCGCCGGTGCCCGCGATCTCCTGACCGGAGTTGCGATCGTCGTGCGGGGACTGGTCGCCAATATCGGGTTGACGTTGCCCATCGTGCTGCTGCTTGCCGCCATCACCATCTGGTCAACGCCGCTGCGGAGCTGCCTGACGGATGCGAACATCTTCGGCATCAGTCTCAACAACAGGTCGTTGTGCGAGCTGCATGATTTCAGCGACATCGATCGTTACGGTTTCAGCACATTCGGCCTGGTCGTCGCGCTGGTGATGTTCGCTTGCAGCGGGCTCGCCTATTTCACCTCCCGCTCGGTCCGCGGCAGCGGTCCCAGTGTCGTGTTCGCCTATATTGGCGGGATCGCGCTGTTGCTGGGCGTCGCGTGCGACTTCGCGAGGTTTCTCAAGGTCCAGCATTTTGCGCTGAGCCTGTCGATCGCAATCATCGGCGGCGTCCTGTTCTTCGGATGGGCGCTCAAGCAGTCGCTCGCGAGCCCCGGCAAGCGGCAGGAGTTCCGTTCGCACTGGCCGAGCATGGGCGCGACCTTCCTGGTGCTGCTGGCGGTGATCGCCTTCTTCGAGTTTCAACCCTTCATGCTGGAGCAGATGTTCGATGTCGCCGAGAGCAGCGCAATCGGTGGACCGGCTGCTGCGGTTGCGATCACCTGGATCAAGTCGCTCGCGGCAGTGGCTGCGCCAATCGGTGTCTTCGTCACCGCGTTCAGGCAGCAATTCGTGGAATTGCTGAAGGGCAACAGCGCATCCTCGCAATGGGGTTCGCTTGTGCTCGCGGTCGTGGCCAAGGTCGCGCTATGGATCGCGGGCCTTGCGCTTCCGCTCGTCATCTGGGTCGCATACCTCTATCTATCCTATTGGGGCATCGCCAACGATCTGTTCGAGAGGTGCCCGTCCGTTATGGGCGCAACCTCCCAGCGAGAGTGCCTGGTCAATGCCAAATCGAACGCGCCGTCCGGAAGCCTCGCAGGCAGGATTCAGTTCGATGTCAGCAAGGGGACCTTGTCGGCGGAAATCACGCCGAAAGCCGCACCGCAGGTCGTGGCAGATGCCGAGCAGTTGACGCCGATCTGGCACACGCCCGCCTGGCTCCTGTTCCTGGCTCAGAAAGCGGGGCAGGTGGTTCAGGTTCGTTTTCCCAGCCTGTTCCAGGGCAATGCTTCGGAGCTCGCCTACTCCTACAGCCTGCACATGGTGATCCTCTACACGTTCGCCGGCGCCCTGCTGTTCGCCATCTCGTTCTGCCTGACGCCGAATGCGAACTCGTTGCACCGGCTCTATCGCGATCGCCTGAGCAAGGCCTTCCTGTTCGATCCGACGCGTTCGGCCGACGGGCGCGTCGCGCCCGCCGAAGCCAGTCTCGACCAGGGGCGCGATTTCAAGGCGCTCGATCGCATGAAGCTGACGGATCTCTACGCCGCTCCGGCCGCGACGGCCCGGATTCCAGGGCAGCCGGCTGCGCCGAAGCTGCACGCGCCCTATCAGCTCATCAATACGGCGCTGAATATTCAGGGCTCCGACTTTGCCAACCGGCGCGGGCGCAACGCGGACTTCTTCGTGTTCTCCGCCCTGAACGTCGGCAGCGAGGCGACGGGCTATGCGCCCACCGATCTGGTGCAGGACGACGAGCAAAGTCTCGATCTCGCCACCGCAATGGCGATTTCCGGAGCCGCGGCCTCCTCGAACATGGGTTCGAGCTCGATCAAGGCGCTGACGCCCACGCTTGCGCTCCTCAACGTCCGGCTCGGCTATTGGCTGAAGAACCCGCGTTACGTCGATGAGCGTGTCCGGCCGCAGCGCCGCTCCACGCCGATCTATTTCTGGTCGGAGATCTCGGGGCGCCTGTACGAGAACAGCGACAGCGTCTATCTGACGGACGGCGGTCATATCGAGAATCTCGGCGTCTACGAGCTGTTGCGCCGCCGCTGCAAGGTGATCATCGCGGTCGATGCGGAAGCCGATGCGCCGATGAATTTCGGTTCCCTGATGACGTTGCAGCGTTACGCCCGCATCGATCTCGGCGTCCGCATCGACCTGCCATGGACGCCGATTCGCGAGCGCACGCGTGCGCTGATGGCGCGCAATGCCGACAAGGCGGGTGATCCCGGCGCGGCCGACGAGCGCGACGACATTGCGCGAGACCACGTCCACGTCGCGATCGGCACCATCGACTACGGAGGCGACGAGCAGGGTTATCTCGTTTACGTCAAATCGTCGCTCAATGGCGACGAGAACGACTACATCCGGGACTACGCGCGGCGAAACGACCGCTTCCCGCACGAGACCACGGGTGACCAGTTCTTCTCGGAGGAGCAGTTCGAGGTCTACCGCGCGCTGGGCTTCCACATGGCGCACGGTTTCCTGTCCGGTGACAATCCGGTCGCGGTCGGGTCCGGCGTCGATCCGCATATGGCCCGATTCACTGAAGCGGGCGAGCCGGCGATCGACGCGGTCCGCGAGGCGCTCGGTCTTCCGGTACCTCGGCGGCAAACTGCGAGCGTCACCGCCACGATGATCGATCAGGGCTGAGCAGCGCGACAGCCGGATTCCCGGCAATCGGAATTCCAAATCACCTGATTTGCCCGAAAACCGGCCATCGGTGCCGTTGCCCTGCCCGAAGGTTTGCGGTATCCCAGCCCAAGAATTCGACTTTCGACTGGGGACAATACATGGCTGACCATAGCGAAGTGGCGTACACCACCGCCGACGGCAACGACTACGTTGCCCACGAGCAGACCTATGAGGGCTTCATCAAGCTGGTGAAGTACGGCACGGCCTCGGTCGCGCTCATCGTAATCCTGATGGCGATCTTCCTGACCTGACCTATCGGCAGCTGCACACGCCAGCAGCAGCTGCCGCCTACAAAATTTGCATCCAAGCCGGTCCCAAAACCGGTATCGAACGCTGCGGGAGTAACGCTTAAGTTTGCGCGCGCGCTGTCCCGCGTCGCCGGAGGGCCTATGAAGATCGCCGTTGCCAAGGAAATCGATCCGTCGGAGCCGCGTGTTGCCGCTTCGCCTGATACGGTGAAGAAGTTCAAGGCGTTGGGCGCCGAGATCGCCGTCGAGCCGGGCGCCGGCCTCAAATCGGGGCTGCCGGATTCCGAATTCACCGCCGTGGGCGCCACCGTCAGCGCCGATGCGCTGAAGGACGCCGACATCATCATCAAGGTGAAGCGTCCCGAAGCCTCCGAGCTCGCGCAGTACAAGCGCGGTGCGCTCGTCATCGCCATCATGGACCCCTACGGCAACGAGGCCGCGCTGAAGACGATCGCCGATTCCGGCGTCTCCGCCTTCGCGATGGAACTGATGCCGCGCATCACCCGTGCGCAGGTGATGGACGTGCTGTCGTCGCAGGCGAACCTTGCCGGCTACCGCGCCGTGATCGAGGGGGCCGAGGCCTTCGGCCGTGCCTTCCCGATGATGATGACCGCCGCCGGCACCGTGCCCGCCGCAAAGGTGTTCGTGATGGGCGTCGGCGTTGCCGGCCTGCAGGCGATCGCGACCGCGCGCCGTCTCGGCGCGATCGTCACCGCGACCGACGTGCGGCCCGCAACGAAAGAGCAGGTGGAATCGCTCGGTGCGAAGTTCCTCGCCGTCGAGGACGAGGAGTTCAAGAACGCGCAGACCGCCGGCGGCTACGCCAAGGAAATGTCCAAGGAATACCAGGCCAAGCAGGCCGCGCTCACCGCCGAGCACATCAAGAAGCAGGACATCGTCATCACCACTGCGCTCATTCCGGGCCGGCCGGCGCCGAAGCTCATCAGTGCTGAAATGGTCAAGTCGATGAAGCCGGGGTCGGTGCTGGTCGATCTCGCCGTCGAGCGCGGCGGCAATGTCGAGGGCGCAAGGCCGGGCGAGGTCGCCGACGTCGATGGCATCAAGATCGTCGGCTACACCAACGTCGCCGGTCGTGTCGCAGCCTCGGCCTCCAGCCTCTACGCGCGCAATTTGTTCAATTTCATCGAGACCATGATCGACAAGGGCAGCAAAGCCCTTGCCGTGAATTGGGACGACGAACTCGTGAAGGCGACTGCGCTGACCAAGGACGGCGTCGTGATCCACCCGAACTTCCAGCCGAAGGTTTAAGGAGAGCCGCCATGGAGCATGCAGCACAGGTCGTCGACCCCTTCATCTTCCGGCTGTCGATCTTCGTCCTCGCCGTCTTCGTCGGTTATTTCGTGGTGTGGTCGGTGACGCCGGCGCTGCACACGCCGCTGATGAGCGTGACCAACGCGATCTCCTCGGTGATCGTGGTCGGCGCGCTGCTCGCCGGCGGCGTCGCCAATGTCTCGAGCGGCTCGGGCTGGGCACGCGCCTTCGGCTTCGTCGCGCTGATCTTCGCCTGCATCAACATCTTCGGCGGCTTCCTTGTCACCCAGCGCATGCTGGCGATGTACAAGAAGAAGTCGAAGTAAGCGGCCACCTCGGGCTGATGGGATCAATGGGGACCTGAGATGAGCGCCAACCTCTCTGCATTTTTGTATCTCGTGGCGGGAGTGCTGTTCATCCTGTCGCTACGCGGGCTGTCGAGCCCGGCTTCGTCGCGCCAGGGCAATCTGTTCGGCATGATCGGCATGGCGATCGCGGTCGCCACCACGCTCGCCAACCATCCGCCGGCAGACGGCCTCGCCTGGGTGCTCGTCATCGTCGGCATCGCCATCGGTGCCGCGATCGGTGCGGTGATTGCCCGCCGCGTGCCGATGACCTCGATGCCCGAACTGGTCGCCGCCTTCCACTCGCTGGTCGGCATGGCCGCGGTGCTGGTCGCCGCCGGCGCGTTCTACGCGCCGGAAGCCTTCGACATCGGCACCCCCGGCAACATCCATCCGCAGAGCCTGGTCGAGATGTCGCTCGGCGTCGCCATCGGCGCGCTGACCTTCACCGGCTCGGTGATCGCGTTCCTGAAGCTGTCCGCGCGCATGAGCGGCGCGCCGATCATCCTGCCGTTCCGCCACGTCATCAATATCGTGCTTGCAGTTCTGCTCGTCGTCTTCATCGTCGGGCTGGTGATGTCGGGCAGCGCGCTGGACTTCTGGCTGATCGTCATCATCGCGCTGGCGCTCGGCGTGCTCATGATCATCCCGATCGGCGGCGCCGACATGCCGGTCGTGATCTCGATGCTGAACTCCTATTCCGGCTGGGCCGCGGCTGGCATCGGCTTCACGCTGGGCAATTCCGCGCTGATCATCACCGGCGCGCTGGTCGGCTCGTCCGGTGCGATCCTGTCCTACATCATGTGCCACGCGATGAACCGGTCCTTCATCTCGGTCATCCTCGGCGGCTTCGGCGGCGAGACCGCGGCGGCCGGCGCTGGCGGCGGCGAGCAGAAGCCCGCCAAGCTCGGCTCGGCCGACGACGCCGCCTTTATCATGAAGAACGCGCAGAAGGTCATCATCGTGCCCGGCTACGGCATGGCGGTGGCGCAGGCCCAGCACGCGCTGCGCGAAATGGGCGACATCCTGAAGAAGGAAGGCGTCGAGGTGAAGTACGCCATTCATCCGGTCGCGGGCCGCATGCCCGGGCACATGAACGTGCTGCTCGCCGAAGCCAACGTCCCCTACGACGAGGTGTTCGAGCTCGAGGACATCAACTCCGAATTCGCGCAGGCCGACATCGCCTTCGTGATCGGCGCCAACGACGTCACCAATCCGGCGGCCGAAGAGGACAAGACCTCGCCGATCTACGGCATGCCCGTGCTCCAGGTCTGGAAGGCCGGCACCGTGATGTTCATCAAGCGCTCGCTCGCCTCGGGCTATGCCGGTATCGACAATCCGCTGTTCTATCGCGACAACACCATGATGCTGCTCGGTGACGCCAAGAAGGTCACCGAGAACATCGTCAAGGCGATGTAGGGCGGGTAGGCGAGCGGACCGTGGCCCTGAACAAGGAGTGGCACCGGTCCCATCGCATGCCACCGACGGCGACACGCGAGCAGCGTGTCGCATGGCACGCCGCCCATGCGGCGGCGTGCGGCTGCCGCGAGATTCCCTTGAGCATCCGGCCGGACGTCCTCAAACTGCTCACGAGCCGCCGCAAATCCTGAACTCCGGAATGGCGGGCCGCGATGACATTCCTGAAATGGACCGCCACCATCCTCGCGGCCGGCTACCTCGCCGGTCTCGTCCTGTTGTTTGCCAAACAGCGCGCCATGCTGTTTCCGATTCCGACGGCCGAGCGCACGGCGCCTGCCGCCGCGGGACTTCCAGACGCCGAAGAGCATGTCCTGACGACGTCTGACGGCGAGAAGGTCATCGTCTGGCACGTGCCGCCAAAGCCTGGCCGTGCCGTGGTGCTGTTCTTCCACGGCAACGGCGATTCTCTGGCCGGCCTTGCCGGCCACTTCAAGGCGATCACGGCTGACGGCACCGGTCTCGTCGCGCTGTCCTATCGCGGCTATTCGGGCTCCAGCGGCGCGCCGGGCGAAGATGGCCTGCTGCGCGATGGCGCGGCCGCGTACGCGTTCGCGGTGGCGCGCTATGACGCCCGGCGCCTCGTCGCCTGGGGCTTCTCGCTCGGGACTGGCGTTGCGGTCGCCGTCGCCTCCGAACATCCGGTCGGGAAGCTGATCCTCGAGGCGCCCTATTCGTCGATCGCCGACGTCGCCGCCGCGCATTTCTGGTTCGCTCCGGTTCGCCTCCTGATCCGCGACCCCTTCCACTCGGATGAGCGCATCGCACGCGTCACGGCTCCGCTCCTGATCATGCATGGCGCGCAGGACCAGACCATCCCGATCGCATTCGGCGAGAAATTGTTTGCGCTGGCCCGCGAGCCGAAGCAGTTCGTCCGCATTCCCGGCGGCGGGCACGACGATCTCGGCAGCTTTGGTGCCATCGAGATCGCACGAAACTTCATCAATGGGTCCTGAGGGCTGACGGATGCGATCTTCTCGCGCATAATCGGTCTCCCATTTGAAGGAATCGCCCGCATGAGCGCACACGGACCGATGCCGCGGTCGTCCTGGATCTTCCCCGCTCTGGCGGTGCTGCTGTTCCTGATCGTGACCGCGACCGGCTACAGCTTTACGCTAACGGCGGGCGGAGCCCTGTTCGCGATCGTGCTCCTGGTGATCCTGTTCGGCACCGTGTTCGCGGCCGTTCATCATTCCGAGGTGATCGCGGAGCGCATCGGCGAGCCCTACGGCACGCTGCTGCTGACGCTGGCGGTGACCATCATCGAGGTCGCACTGATCACCACGATCATGCTGGGCGACAAGCCGGCTCCGGAGCTCGCCCGCGATACCGTGTTCGCCGTCGTGATGATCGTCTGCAACGGCCTCGTCGGCCTCTGCGTCTTCATCGGCGGCATGCGCTATCGCGAGCAGGGCTTTCAGGTCTCGGGCGCCAACGTCTATCTCAGCGTGCTGATTGCGATGGCAACCATCACCCTGATCATGCCCAACTACACGCTGACGACGCCGGGCCCGATCTATTCGACGCTCCAGCTCGGCTTCGTCGATCTCGCAACGATCGTGCTCTACGGCGTGTTCCTCTACACCCAGACCGTCCTGCACAAGGACTACTTCGTCCACGAGAGGGCGGACGGCGAGGGCGGCGAGGCGCATTTGTCGGGCAGAATGCTGGTGCTCAGCATCGTGCTGCTGCTGATCTCGCTGCTGGCGGTCGTCCTCCTCGCCAAGAAGTTCTCGCTGGTGGTGGACGCGGTCGCCGTTCAGATCGGCGCCCCGCCGGCGTTCGCGGGCCTCCTCGTCGCCCTCCTGATCCTGATGCCGGAGGGTGTCTCGGCGATTGCGGCGGCGCGCAAGAACGACCTCCAGAAGAGCATCAACCTGGCGCTCGGGTCCTCGCTCGCAACCATCGGCCTGACCATTCCGGCGGTCGGGATCGCCACCTACCTGCTCGACCAGCCGCTCGTGCTGGGCCTGAACCCGGCGAACACCGCACTCCTGTTCCTGACATTCTTGTTGAGCATGCTGACCTTCGGCACCGGCAGGACCAATGTCCTGTTCGGGCTGGTCCATATGGTGGTATTTGCCGTCTACGTGTTCATGGTTTTCGTGCCGTAGAAGGAAATGCCCGATGCTTGCCGCCAAATCCGAGGTTCAGATCGACAACGAGCAGGTCCGGGTGACCGAGTGGCGGCTCGCCCCGGGCAGCGCGACCGGGCATCACACCCACGGCATGGACTATGTCATTGTTCCCGTCGTCGCCGGCGAGATGACCATCGTGGCGCCCGGCGGCGAGCGTTCCAAGGCGCAGCTCGCGGCCGGAAAATCTTACTTTCGCAAGGCCGGCGTCCAACACGACGTACTTAACGAAACCTCAACCGAGATCGTGTTCCTTGAGATCGAGCTGAAGCCGTAAGGCGGGCGAACCCTTTGCCATCGATCCGTCGCAGTTGATCCCTTACAATGCCCCAAAGTTCCCGCATCTGATCGCGCGGGGAGTGGCCGAGAAATGCTGAAATACCTCGCTAAAATCTCGATGGATATTCTCCCCTCGGTGCTCGCGACGATCATCGGGGCGTACATCGTTAACCACTACATCAACGCCAAGCCGGCGGCCGATGCCCCCGCGGCCGTGGTAGCGCCTGCCGATGCCGGCAAGAGCGGCAAGCCCTCCGATGTGGCCAACCTCCCGGCGCCCGGCGTCAAGGCCAAAGGCGTCTCCGAGAAGAGCGTGACCGACAAGGCGGCGGCCGAGAAGCCGGCCGACAAATCCGGCGAACACCCGGCCGAGACCAAGGCCGCGGACGTTGCTCCCGCCGAGGCCGGCCCGCGCGGCCGCAACCCGGCGCGTGAGAAGGCGGCCGCCAAGTCCGCTCCGGCTGTCACGGCTCCCGCCACCACCCCGGTGGTCGAGGCCAATTCGGCACCGGCGTCCCCGGCTGCGACGCCCGACGCCAACGATCTCGCGCGCGCCGCGATCGAGCGCCTGCGCAAGTCGCCTGAGGGCAAGGCCGCCGAGGCCAGATCTTCCGAAACCAAGCCTTCGGAAACCCGGCCGGCTGAAACCAAGTCGGCCGAGAGGTCGCCGGAGCCTGCGGTTCGGGAAGCCTCCCGTACCCCGGAAGCCCCGCGTGTCATTCCTGCGGAGCCGTCCGCGCTCCGTCCGCTGCCGCCGCCGATCACGGTGTCGACGCCTTCGTCCGAAGCCTATGGCAATGGCAGCGCGTCGCCGGTCAATCCGCCCTACACCGCCTCGATCGGGAACGACGATCCGAACCGGATGACGCCGCCGGCCGACATTCCGGTGCCGGTGATCGCCCCGCCACTCGACCTCCGTGCCGATGCCGGCGCGACCATGCCGCGGCCTAAGAAGACCAATGTCGCCGACGAGATGCTGTCGGGCATGAAGTCGATGTTCCACTCCGTCCTGCCGAAGAGCGCCACCCCCGATTAAGGCGGTGGCCGAGAGCGTTTTCGAGCGACGTGGACACCGCTTCGCGTGAAGAAAACGCGTCAAAACAAGAAGCTCTAGCCGCGCTGTCAGCCGCCGACGCGGGCGAGGCCGCTGCGGGCGGTATCGTCGCGTGGACGTAGCACGACCGCCTTGTTGTAGGACGTGGCCGCCTTGGCCTTGTCACCCAGCCGCTCATAGGCCTGTCCCCGCGCGGTCCACACCTGCGCGTTGTGCGGATCGACCTCGGAGGCCTCATCGAGATCGGCCGCCGCTTCCTTGACCTTGCCGATGGCGAGATAGCTGATGGCGCGGCCGAGCAACGGCTCGACCTTTTGCGGATTGAGCCCGTTGGCGGCGCTGAAATCGGCGATGGCGAAATTATGCTCGTTGTTGCCCTGATAGATCAGGGCGCGACCATAAAGTGCCTGTGCGTTGTAGGGATCGAGTGCGACGGCCCGGTTGAACTCGTCCAGCGCGCCAGCCGTCTCCCCCGCCTTTGCCAGGGTCTGGCCTTTTGCGGTGTGAGCCTGGGCCTCGCTGACATTGCCGGCGACGACCGCGCTGTCGGCGGCCGTCGCAGCCGCCTTGGGCGCCTCCTGCGGCTTCTCCTTCTCGGGCATCATGGAGCCGAGGTCGAAGGAGCAGCCGCACAGCACGATCCCCATCAAGCCGAGCGCGAACGGCTGTCGCCAGATCTGGCGTAGCCGCGCCAAGCGGCGTTCGGGGAAACGGGAGGCCATCTACGGTTCGCTCGCGCTGGTGCCGCATCGGTAGTGCCCCCGTCCCAGAGAAGGCACCGCTCACAAAACAATAACGCGGGCCAAGGGCCCGCGTCATCGAAAACTGAAGTCTTGCAAGTCAGGCGGAATCAGCGCGGTCCGCGCGGACCTGCACCTGCACCCGGGCCGCTGCGGCCGCCACGATCACCGCCGGGACCGGCGCCGAACACCGGCTTCGGCTTCATCGGCAGCAGGCCTTCGCGCTGCAGCTTCTTGCGAGCCAGCTTGCGCGCGCGGCGCACGGCCTCGGCCTTTTCACGGGCCTTCTTCTCGGAGGGCTTCTCGTAATGACCGCGGAGCTTCATCTCGCGGAAAATTCCCTCGCGCTGCATCTTCTTCTTCAGCGCCTTGAGGGCTTGATCGACATTGTTATCGCGAACGAGAACCTGCACGCGGCATCCTCTTCAGTGGATCGGATTTGAATTCTGGTAAGTCAAAGGGGATGGCGAAACGCACAAGCCCTTAACCTTGAGGGCGCGGATGTATCAGACAAAACCCGCGATGTCCACCTGCCAAGCAGGTTTTCGGGCCAAGTTCAGCCATTAAATAAGGCGAAAATACCTCCGTGCGGCCCCGATTTGGGTGATTCGGCGCCAAGGGTGGGGCAGTTCCCGGAGCTTTGCTCCGGAAATTCCTGGAATTAGGGGAGACGTCACATGGATATGAAGAAATACGCTGCCGAGGCGATCGGCACATTCTGGCTCACATTCGCAGGCTGCGGCAGCGCGGTGATCGCCGCCGGCTTTCCGCAGGTCGGAATCGGCCTGGTCGGCGTGTCCCTTGCGTTCGGCTTAAGCGTCGTCACCATGGCCTATGCGATCGGGCACATCTCGGGCTGCCACCTCAACCCGGCCGTCACCGTCGGGCTTGCCGCCGGAGGACGCTTCCCGGCGGGACAGATCCTGCCTTACGTGATCGCACAGGTCTGCGGCGCGATCGTTGCCGCCCAGCTGCTTTACATAATCGCCAGCGGTGCTCCCGGATTCGACGTCAGCAAGGGTTTTGCGTCGAACGGATACGACGCGCATTCGCCCGGCCAGTACAGCCTGATCGCCTGCTTCGTCACCGAGGTGGTGATGACCATGATGTTCCTGTTCGTCATCATGGGCGCCACCCATGGCCGCGCGCCCGCAGGCTTCGCCCCGCTCGCGATCGGGCTCGCGCTGGTGATGATCCATCTCGTCAGCATCCCCGTCACCAATACGTCGGTGAACCCGGCGCGCAGCACGGGGCCCGCACTGTTCGTCGGCGGCTGGGCACTGGCGCAGCTCTGGCTGTTCTGGGTCGCGCCGCTGATCGGCGGCGCGCTGGGCGGGGTGCTCTATCGCTGGCTCAGCGAGGAGCCCTCTGGCGTCGTCGCGGGCGTGAAGACGGCCTGATCGAGAGGCGGGATTGCGGCATGCGCCGCGGTCCCGCTACTTGCCCTTCGTCGGCCTGACTTCGGTGACGTGGCCCATCTTGCGGCCGGGGCGCGGTGCGCCCTTGCCGTAGATGTGCACGGTCGCGCCCGGCACGCTCAGCCACTTCTCGTAATCGTTGATCTCGTCGCCGATCAGATTGGTCATGGTGACGATTTCGCCGTGGCGCACGGCCTTGCCGAGCGGCCAGCCGGCAATGGCGCGGATGTGCTGCTCGAACTGCGAGACCGAGGCGCCGTCGAGCGTCCAGTGTCCGGAATTGTGCACGCGCGGGGCGATCTCGTTGACCAGCACCTTCGGCCCGGTTCCGTTGGCGAGCACGAACATCTCGACCGCAAGCACGCCGACATAATCGAGCGCGCCGGCGATCTTGCCGGCGATGCTGCGCGCTTCTTCCGCGAGCGCATCCGGAATCTGTGCGGGCGCGCGGGATATCTTCAGAATGTGGTCGCGGTGCTCGTTCTCGGTGACGTCGAAGCACTCGACCTGGCCGGTCGCCGAGCGCGCCGCAATCACGGAGATCTCGCGCTCGTACGGGATGAAGGCTTCCAGGATCGCCGATTTGGTGGCGAGGCTGGTCCACACCTTGGCGATGTCGTCGCCCTCGCGGATGATGGCCTGGCCCTTGCCGTCATAGCCGAAGCGGCGGGTCTTCAGCACGGCCGGAAGGCCGATCCGGGCGATCGCCTCGCGCAGCGAGGAGACCGAGGTGACGTCGGCATAGGCTGCGGTGCCGATGCCGAGCCGCGTCACGAAATCCTTCTCGGCGAGCCGGTCCTGGGTGGTCTCGAGGATCTTGCGGTTGGGAAGCACCGGGCGGCGCGCGTCCAGCACCATCGCGGCGGCAGACGGCACGTTCTCGAATTCGTAGGTGATGACGTCGACGTCGTTGGCGAACAGCTCGAGCGCTTCGACGTCGGCATATTCGGCGCAGGTCGCGTTCAGCACGACGTCGAAGGCGGGCGAGTCCGGATCGGGCGAGAATACCTGGCAACGCAGGCCGAGCCGCGCCGCAGCCATGGCGAGCATCCGCCCCAATTGTCCGCCGCCGAGGATTCCGATGGTGTCGCCGGGCTTCAGCTTCACCTGCTTTGCGTCAGTCACGCCTTGTCCTCCGGGCGCTCCGCAACCGCCTCGGTCTGTGCCTTGCGCCAGGCGGCGAGGCGGTCGGACAGGGCCGGGTCGGACAATGCGAGCACTGAAGCTGCAAGCAGCGCCGCGTTGATCGCGCCGGCCTTGCCGATGGCGAGGGTGCCGACCGGGATGCCCGCGGGCATCTGCACGATCGAATAGAGCGAATCGATGCCCTTGAGCGTCCTGGATTCGACGGGAACGCCGAACACGGGCAGTTCCGTCAGCGCCGCCGCCATGCCGGGCAGATGCGCAGCGCCACCCGCGCCGGCGATGATGACCTTGTAGCCTGCCGCCTTGGCACCCTTGGCGAATGCAAACAGCCGGTCGGGGGTGCGGTGTGCCGAAACGATGCGGGTATCGGCGGCAACGCCGAGCGCTGCGAGCGTGTCGGCGGCATGCCGCATCGTCTCCCAGTCCGACTGGCTTCCCATGATGATGGCGATCGGCGCGGTCATGACGTCAATTGTGCTCGGAAAACAGAAAGATAGGCCAGATTAACGGTTCCGGCCGGTGGCTCGCAAGGCGGTGGCAAGGAGAAGGGAATGCACTATCCTGTCTTGGTGAATCCCCGCAAGCCTTCATTGAGCAGGATGCCCATGAAGAAATCAAAAAGGGCAAGCGCTGCGAAGGCCAAAAAGGGCCGGAAAGCCAGCGCCAGCCGCTCCAAAGCCGCCCCCAGGCGGCTGGCGAAGCGCTCGGCCAAGCCGGCGCGGCGCGGAGCGCCGGCCGCCGCCGACACCAGGGCGACCATCCGCGGCTTGCGGAGCAAGCTCAAGGAGGCGGCGCGGCGGGTCGCGGAACTGGAAGCTGCGGCCGACACCGATTTCCTGCTCGAGATTCCGAACCGGCGCGGCTTCGAGCGCGAGCTCGCGCGCGCCATCGCCTACATGAAGCGCTACCGCGCCAGCGGCGCGCTGATCGTCCTCGACGTCGATCGCCTGAAGCCGATCAATGATTCCTTCGGCCACGCCGCCGGAGACGAGGTGCTCAAGGCGATTGCGGCCACCCTGACGCGGCAGGTCCGCGCCTCGGACGTGGTCGGCCGGCTTGGCGGCGACGAGTTCGCGCTGCTGCTCTGGAATCTCAGCGAGACCGACGCCAAGGCGAAGGCCGCGACTTTCGAGCAGGCGATCGACGAATTGTCGTTTGCCTTTCGCGGTCAGCGCGTGACCGCGGGCGCCTCCGCAGGTGTCGCGCTGCTGGGGGCACAGTCCGATGCAGGCCGCGCGCTGGAGGAGGCTGATGCCGCCATGTATGTGCGCAAGGCGCACCGGCGGCACGAGCCGCTGATCAGGCTGGTCAGCAACTAGGGCACGATCTTCGCGACAAGCGCGGACCGCGTTGCGCGGAGATCATGCTCAAGCAACAACCCTTACAGCGTGGCCAGATCTTCCGGCACGTTGCCGAATTTGCGCAGCAGCGTGGCGTCGCCGAATTCGCCGGTCATGGGATCGCCGCTGCGGCTGAACGCAACCGCGCCGATATGGCCGGCACCGTGCGCCAGGATCTCGGCGCGCCGCAACGCGGCCGCCGAGCTCTGGCATTCCTCCGCGGCGCCCGCGACAGGCGATCCGTCGGCATCGATCAGGAAGGGCATTGCAACGTAGTAGGTCACATCCGACATGGCGTTGCTCCGATGTTGAACTCAGGCGGCGCTGCTGTTGCTCCGCACCTTGCTGCGTGCGGTCTCGGGAATGCAGCCGGCTGAAATCGCCGCCTGTAATTCTTCCAGCTCTGCTTCCAGATATTCGTTGGCCATGATCAGCGCCTTGATGGTGCTGCGCAGATTGCCGTCGCACATCGCGATCGCCTGGTCGCAGGCCTGTTCATAATGGCTGTTGTCGAGAAGGGCGGTTGCCGACATCTGCGTTGTCCTCGGAGGTTTCCTGGGCGTTTCTTGGGGCGGTGGGATGCCCAAATGTTCCTATTTTGTTCTTTTCGAGTCAAGCGGATTCGGATGCGGCGAGCTGCCACGAAAAGGGCCTCGCGGTTCAGGCGATGATGTCCGGCGTGATCTGGTCTTCGATGAACGCGATACGGTCGCGCAACAACAGCTTGCGCTTCTTCAACCGTTGTAACCGCAACAGGTCGGGGGCAGGCGATTGATGCATCGCATCGATCGCGGCGTCGAGATCTCGGTGTTCTTGCTGCAACCGGGTGAGCTCGGCTTCGAGCTCACGCTCGTCTTCATTGGTCATGTTCGCGGTGGCCGAAAACCCGATGGGCGTGAGATTCAAGGCTGTGGATGCCCTGTGGAAATTATCGTCCTTGCGCGCCGTGATCGCAAGCGATCTCGGGCCGCCGCTCACCGAACTCTCGCAAGATATTTCGACGATTCGTTGCGGCGTTGCGCAAGCACATTGATATCATGGATTTTTCCAGCGTGGTTCCTTACTCACGATTCGTTACATATGAATTTTCAAAAATGACGCTGCGACGACGGATACATATCGACAGAACGAATCGGTGATGTACACTTGTTTGTCCGGATCGAATCCAAGGTTTCCCCCTACCGAGGAGGTTTCGAATGACAATTCAGGCACATCTGGTTGAATTGGAACGGAAGCACAAAACGCTCGAAAACGAATTGCACGAAGCTCTCGTGCACCTTTCAACAGACGACCTGCAAATTGTTGAGTTGAAGCGACGGAAGTTGATGGTCAAGGACCAGATCGAGCGTTTGAAGCACACCGGCGACACGCTCCACTAGTAACCCCTGTAACAGTGTAGAGTTGAACTTACCCTTTCATGCAGGGGTGAGAGCTATTGCGCTCATCCCTGCATGAAGGTGCGCAGCGTGCAAAGTTATTTGCGCGGCGCTTGGAGCCTTTCCGCTCCGATGGAAAATCCCCTAGATGCCTGCGAGCTCGGCGACGTGATCCGCGATCGCGAGCGATGACGTCAGTCCCGGCGATTCGATGCCGAACAGGTTGATCAGGCCTTCGACGCCGTGATCGCGCGGGCCCTGCATCAGAAAATCCTGCGTGGCCACCGCCGGCGGCACGATCTTCGGGCGAATGCCTGAATAGCTCGGCATCAGCGCGCCGTCGGGCAGCGTCGGCCAGTATCTCCGGATCGCCGGATAGAAGCGCTCGGCGCGTGATGGATCGACCTCGTAATTGATCGTCTCGATCCACTCGACGTCGGGGCCGAAGCGTGCCTGCCCGGCCATGTCCAGCGTCAGATGCACGCCGAGCCCGCCTGGCTCGGGCACCGGATAGATCAGGTGCGAGAACGGTGCCCTGGCGTTGCAGCTGAAATAGTTTCCCTTGGCGAGATAGGCCGGCGGAATCCGGTCGATCGGCATGCCGTCGATGTGGCGTGCGACCGTTGTCGCCGAGAGCCCGGCGGCGTTGACGAGCAGGCCGCATTGCAGCGTCATCGGCGCTTCGCCGCCGGCCTCGATCTCGATCACATCGCCGGCTGCCTTGGCGCGGATCAGCGGGGTGTGAAACGCAAAGGCCGCGCCGGCCGCCTCGGCCTCGCCGCGCAGCGAGAGCATGTAGGCGTGGCTGTCGATGATGCCGGTCGATGGCGAGAGCAGCGCGGCATCGCAGGCGAGCGCCGGCTCCAGCGCGCGTGCGGCTTCGCCCGTGAGCAGCTGCATGTCGAGCACGCCATTGGCCTCGGCATGCGCCTTGATCGATTGCAGCTTCTCGGTCTCCTTGGCGCTGGTCGCGACGATCAGCTTGCCGCAGTTCTTGTGCGGGATGCCGCGCTCGCCGCAGTAGCGGTACAGCTCATGCTTGCCGCTGACGCACATGCGCGCCATCCAGCTGCCGGCGAGGTAATAGATCCCGGCATGGATCACCTCGCTGTTGCGCGAGGAGGTGATGGTGCCGATGGCCTCGGCTTCCTCGAGCACGATCACCTCGCGCCCGGCCTGGGCAAGCTTTCGAGCCACCGCGAGCCCGACCACGCCGGCTCCGATGACGACGCAGTCGACCCTATCCATGGTTGTGCAGTGTATCCATTGAAAGCAACGGTGGCATCAGGCCTGAGAACCACGGCACCGGGCCGTTTTCCATTAAGGAAGCATTTATCATGTCAGGGCAATTGCCGTATTTGGCGTCACATTTTTCTGTTGCGCGTACAGGCGTTTACCCGATCCAAACCCGTGAAGCCAGACAATCCGACGTTGAAAGCGCGGGTGGCTGATGGCTGAGAAGAACTGGCACGTGGGCAGCACGCTTCCGATTGCTGTGCAGGCCGTCGTGTGCCTGGGCAGCGCGGTCGCGCCTGCGCGCGCCTTTGCGCTCTCGGACAGCTTCGCGCCGCCAGGCAAGCTCGATCCCAATTTGGTCTGGGAAGCGCTGATCGGCGGCATCGTCGTCTGTGCGTTCCTGGCCGCCATCGCGCTGTGGATCCATTCCTCGCTGCGCCGCACCAAGCGCTTGCAGCTGCGGCGCAACGCCTTCGTCTCCTCCGCCATGAACAATCTCAACCAGGGCGTGGTGATGACGGATGCGCAACGACGCATCATGTTCTGCAACGACCGCTATCTCGAGATCTACGGCCTGGCGCGCTCGGATCTGTGGACCGGGATGACCGGCTACGACATCCTCGAACTCAGGCGCAAGCGCGACGTCCTCGGCGGTGTCTCCGACGATGAGTTCTACGAGAAGGCGGCGAGCCCCAACGGCCTGATCACCGAACTGCCTGATGGCCGCGCCATCCTGGTGAAATATTTCGTGTTGCCGAACGGCGGCTCGGTCGCGACGCATCTGGACGTCAGCGATCAGCGCAAGCTGTCACGGCAGCTCGCCTCCACCAAGCAATTCCTGGAAACCGTGCTGGACCACGTGCCGGCCTGCGTCGCCGCGAAGAACATCGAGGACGGTCGCTACATCTTCGCCAACAGCGCCTATGAACGGTTCTGGGGGTTCTCGCGCGACCACGCCGTCGGCAAGAATGCGCGGGAGCTGTTCGCGCCCATCTCGACGGCCAGCATCGAGGCGGCCGACAAGGCGGCACTGAATTCGCCGGACGGCCAGTTCCGCAATGAATTCGAGGTCGACCGCGCCGGTGAACGGCGCATGGTTGCCTCGATCCGGATCGTGGTCCGCGACGAGAGCAACAAGCCCGAATTCCTGATGCTCGTGTTCGAGGATATCACCGACCGTCGCTCGCTGTCGCAGGAGCTGGAGAGCACGAAGAAGTTCCTGGAGCTTGTGGTCGACAACATTCCGGTGGCGCTGATCGTGGAGCAGGTCAAGGACGGCCGCTACCTGCTCGCCAATCGCAGCGCGGAGACGATCCTCAACCGCCGGCGCGAAGAGGCCACGGGCCTGACCGCCTCCGACATCTTCAATCCCAAGGAAGCCAAGCTGATCATCGCGCGCGACGAGGCCGCGATCAAGAAGCGCGGGATGATTACCGAGGAGCACCCGATCTCCACCAAGGACGGCCTGCGGCTGTTCCTGACCCGGCGGGCGACCGTGCTCAGCGATGCCGGCGAGCCGCAATATCTGATCAAGACCCACGAAGACGTCACCGACCGCCGGCAGACCGAGTCGCGCATGGCGCACATGGCCTATCACGACGGCCTGACCGATTTGCCGAACCGCGCCGCCTTCCTTCAGGCGCTGACCCAGATGATCGAGGCCTGCGAAGGCACCAGCGAGGAGTTCGCCGTGCTCTGCCTCGACCTCGACGGCCTCAAGGAGGTCAACGACGTCTTCGGTCATGCGCTCGGCGACAAGCTCTTGATCGAGGTGGCCCAGCGGCTTCAGGATTCCGCGCGCGGCGGCGTGGTGGCGCGCCTGTCCGGCGACGAGTTCGGCCTCATCATCGACGGCAAGCAGCCGGAGGCGGGCCTTGCGCTGGCGCAGCAGCTCGGCGAGGCCGTTGCCCAGGAATTTCAGATCGACGGCCGGGCGGTCCGCGCCGGCGTCACCACCGGCATGTCGATCTTCCCGCATAATGGTGCCGACGGCGCATCGCTGCTGGCCAATGCCGGCGCGGCGCTGTTCCGCGCCAAGCAGAAGTCGCGCGGCACGATCGGCCTTTACCAGCCGGAGATGGACCAGCAGATCCGCGACCGCCGCGTGCTGCACCAGGACCTGTCGAAAGCGATCAAGAACGGCGAATTGTCGCTCGCGTTCCAGCCGCAGGGCATCGCGCGCCACAGCGTCGCCGAGAGCGAGATTATCGGCTTCGAAGCGCTGGCGCGCTGGCAGCATCCGGTGCGCGGCCAGGTCTCGCCGGCCGAGTTCATCCCGATCGCGGAGGAGAGCGGCCTGATCGTCGAGATGGGCGAGTGGATCCTGCGCGAGGCCTGCCGCGAGGCGGCGTCCTGGCCGAAGCCGCTCCAGGTCGCGGTCAATTTGTCGCCGGCGCAGTTCATGCACGGCGACGTGGTCGGGCTGGTCCATTCAATCCTGATCGAGACGGGCCTGGCACCCGGCCGGCTCGAGCTGGAAATCACCGAGGGGGTGCTGATCGAGGATTTCGACCGCGGCCTCGCCCTGCTGCGCCGGCTGAAGGCACTCGGCGTGCGCATCTCCATGGATGATTTCGGCAGCGGTTACTCTTCGCTGAGCTATCTCCAGGCGTTCCCGTTCGACAAGATCAAGATCGACCGCGCCTTCATCATGAATCTCGGCCGCAACCCGCAATCGGCGGCTATCGTCCGCGCCGTGATCGATCTCGGCCACGGCCTCGAAATGTCGATCATCGCCGAGGGCGTCGAGACCCTCGATCAGCTCGTCTTTCTTGCCAAGGAGGGCTGCGACGGCGTGCAGGGCTACCTGCTCGGCAAGCCGCTGCCGATCGGCAAATATGCCGGCCTCGTCGGCCGCGCCGAGACCATGGAGCTTGCGCTGAAGACCGGCTAGAGCGTTATCGAGCCAAGCGGATACCGGTTCGCGCAAAGAAAACGCGTCAAAACAAGAATCCAAAGCCTCGTTCCGATTTCATCGGAATGGAAATGGCTCTAGTGATGGCGGGCGCTAGCTCCCATTCGACGGCTTCATGGCGGATTACGACCTTGCGATCATCGGCGGTGGCCTGAACGGTGTCAGCCTCGCCCGCGATGCGGCCGGCCGCGGCCTGCGGGTCATTCTGCTGGAGCAGGGCGATCTCGGCGGCGCGGCGTCATCCGCGACGCCACGGCTGATCCATGGCGATCTGTCGGTGCTGGAACGCCGCGGTTTTCGGCGGGTGCGCCGGGCGTTGGCCGAGCGCCGGACGTGGCTTGCCATCGCGCCGCATCTGGTCCGGCCGATGCGCTTCGTGATCCCGGCCCATTCCGAGGAGCGTCCACCCTGGCTGCTGCGCGCCGGCTTATACCTCTATGACGGCCTCACCGGTCGGAGCGGCCTGCCTGCCGCGACGACCCTCGACATCACGCATCATCCGGTCGGCAACGCGCTGAAGCGCCCGTTCGGAACGGCTTTCGAATATTCGGACTGCGTCGTCGATGATTCCCGCCTGGTGGTGCTGACGGCGCTGGACGCCGCCGAACGCGGCGCTGCGATCCGGACCGGGGCGCGCTGTGTCCGCGCCGATCGAACCGACACATGGCGCCTCGCGGTGGTCGATCGTGGCCATCGCCGCGTGGTCACGACCCGGGCGCTGGCCAATGCCACCGGCGGCTGGACGTCGATCGTCGCAGAGACCGTGCTGCGCCAGCCGCAGCCTGCCATGGCGGCCATGCAGATGAGCCAGATCATCGTGCCGCGGCTGTTCGAGTCCGATAACGTCTACGTCTTCCAGAACAGGGATGGGCGGCTGATCTTCGCGAGCCCCTTCGAGCGCGATTTCACGCTGATCGGCACGGTCACTCGTGATTTCACCGGTGATCCCGCGATCGTGGCGATGCCTGGGGCTGACGTCAGCTATCTCTGCGAGGCCGCCAGCCGCTATTTCCGCGAGCGCGTCGCGCCCACCGACGTGGTGCGCGCGGTCTCCGGTGTCAACCTGACGCTGGCGTCCGTGCGGCGGCGCGACGGGACGACGCTGTTCCACGCGCGCCGGCGCAAGGCGCCGCTGATCACGATGTTCGGCGGCGACGTCACCACCTCGCGCCTGCGCGCCGAGCGGGCGGTGACGAGGCTGACGCCGTTCTATCCGATGTCGCCGCCCTGGACGGCTCGCGCCGCGTTGCCCGGCGGAGACTTTGCCTGGGATCGTTTCGACACTGAAGTGGACCTCGCCCGCGACCGCTGGCGCTTTCTGTCGGAGCCGCAGGCCCAGCGTCTGGTCGCGGCCTATGGCTCGCGCTTGCCGGCCGTGCTGGGCGAAGCGAAGACCCGCGACGAGATCGGCCCCGCCTTCGGCCCCGAGCTGACCGGCGCCGAAGTGCGCTATCTGATGACCCGCGAATGGGCGCGTTTTCCCGAGGATATTCTGTGGCGGCGTTCCAAGCTCGGCCTGACGATGCCGGCCGCGGACCGCGACGCGCTGGCCGTGTTCACGGCGAATGTGATGTGAACGACGCGCCCCGAACCGGTTGAGCTGGGGACGATCGGCCGCTAGCGTGCGGCGGAATCGGGGTTGGCAGGGACCATGACGGACGAATTGCCCAAGATAGACGCCGGCGCGGATGCGCTTCCCGCGGCGGGGCAGCCGCTGCTGCGCATTGAGGGCGTCACCAAGACGTTCGGGACGTTCCGGGCCGTGGACGGCGTGTCGCTCGACATCAAGGCCGGCGAGTTCTTCGCGCTGCTCGGACCCAGCGGCTGCGGCAAGACCACGCTGCTGCGCATGCTCGCCGGGTTCGAGGCGCCGGACGAGGGGCGCATCCTGCTCGGCGGCCGGGACATCGCGCAGGCGCTGCCGCATGAGCGGCCGATCAACATGATGTTCCAGAACTACGCGCTGTTTCCGCATCTCTCCGTGCGCGACAACATCGCCTTCGGCCTGAAGCGGGCCGGCATGGCGCGTGCCGACATCGCCACGCGCGTGGCGGAAATGATTGCGCTGGTGAAGCTCGAGGGGCTGGAGAAGCGCAGGCCCGACCAGCTCTCCGGCGGTCAGCGTCAGCGCGTGGCGCTGGCGCGTGCATTGGCGCGCCGGCCGCAGCTTCTGCTGCTCGACGAGCCGCTCGCGGCGCTTGACAAGAAGCTGCGCGAGAGCACGCAGGGCGAGCTGATGGAGCTGCAGCGCCGGCTCGGCATGACCTTCATCATCGTCACTCACGACCAGGAAGAGGCGATGACGATGGCGAGCCGGATCGGCGTGATGAGGGCCGGGAAGCTCGCCCAGGTCGCGAGCCCCCGCGAGCTTTACGAGGCGCCGCGCTCGCGATGGATCGCGGAGTTCGTCGGCGACATCAATCTGTTCGACGGCGAGTCCAAATTGCGCGACGGCCATCGTCTGATCATCGGCACGCGCGATGCGGGTGCGCTGGTGGTGGCCGAGCCGCGCGAAGGCGTCGGCGCGGGAAAACTGTCGGTCGCGATCCGCCCCGAGAAGGTCAAGCTGTCGCGCCGTGGCCCGGTGAGCGAGGCCGGTCGTGAGACGGCGATCAACAGCCTGGACGGCGTGGTCGCCGACATCTGTTATCTCGGCGGCACCACCACCTACAAGGTGAAGCTCGATGCAGGCGGAATCGTGCAGGCGTCGGTCCCCAACAGCGCGCGCCTCGACGTCGACGCCTACAGCCTGAACCAGCGTGTCGTCGCCTGGTTCACGCCCGACGACTGTGTGGTGCTGCAATCATGAGCTCGCGCCGCATCTTCGCAAGGCCGGCGCGCTTTGCCGCGATCGCGCCCTATGTCTGGATGGTGCTGTTCTTCCTGGTGCCGTTCGGCTTCGTGCTCAAGATCAGCCTGTCGCAGACGGCGATCGCGCAGCCGCCCTACGAGCCGGTGTTCGACCTGATGGCGGGATGGGAGGCGCTCAAGGCAGCGTTCGCCGCGCTGTCGATCGACAATTTCAAGCTGCTCGCCTCAGACGACATCTACGTGTTCGCCTATGTGCGCAGCCTCACCGTCGCCGTCACCGCGACTGCGCTATTGCTCGTGATCGGCTATCCCATCGCCTATGGCATGGCGCGGTTGCCGAAGCGCTGGCAGGCGGTGGCGATGGTGCTGGTGATAGTGCCGTTCTGGACCTCGTTCCTGATCCGCATTTACGCCTGGATCAACATCCTCCAGCATGACGGCCTGCTGAACCAGATCCTGCTCGCGCTGCATCTGGTCAGCCAGCCGGTGGTGTGGCTCTCGACCGACACCGCGATGTATATCGGCATCGTCTATTCCTATCTGCCGTTCATGATCCTGCCGCTCTACGCCACGCTCGCGAAAATGGAGCCGGTGCTGGAGGAGGCGGCCTCTGATCTCGGCGCGCCGCCCTGGCAGGTGTTCTGGCTCGTCACCTTTCCGCTGTCGCTGCCCGGCGTCGGCGCGGGCGTGCTGCTGTGCTTCATCCCCATCGTGGGCGAGTTCGTGATCCCGGACCTTCTGGCCGGCTCCAATTCGCTGATGATCGGCCAGACCCTCTGGCTCGAATTCTTCACCAACAAGGACTGGCCGGTGGCCTCCGCTGCGGCGATCGTGCTGCTGGTGGTGCTGCTGGTGCCGCTGCTGCTGTACGAGCGGCTGCAGAAGCGGCAGCTGGAACAGGGGCGCTGAAGCGATGCGCAAGGTCTCCCGCCTGTCCCGCTTCAACATCGCCTCGCTCGCATTGGGCCTGGCATTCCTCTATCTGCCGATCCTCATCCTCGTCATCTACTCCTTCAATGCCTCGCGGCTGGTGACGGTGTGGGGCGGCTGGTCGCTGCGCTGGTACCACGAGTTCTTCAACGACCGCGCCATGATCGAGGCGGCCTGGATGAGCCTGCGGGTCGCGGTCTCCTCAGCGACCATCGCCACGCTGCTCGGCACGCTCGCAGCCGTTGCGCTGTCGCGCGGCGAGCGGTTTCGCGGTCGCACGCTGTTCTCGGGCATGCTCTACGCGCCGCTGGTGATGCCGGAGGTGATCACCGGATTGTCGCTACTGCTGCTGTTCGTCGCGCTCAACGCCGAGCGCGGCTTCTGGACGGTGACGATCGCCCACACCACGCTGACGATGTGCTTCGTCGCGGTGGTCGTGCAGTCCCGCCTCGGCTCGCTCGACCGTTCGCTGGAGGAGGCGGCGATGGATCTCGGCTGCAACCCGGTTCGCGGCTTCGTCGCCGTGACGCTGCCGCTGATCGCGCCCGCGATCGTGGCGGGCTGGATGCTGGCCTTCACGCTGTCGCTCGACGATCTCGTGATCGCGAGTTTCACCACCGGCCCCGGCTCGGCGACGCTGCCGATCCGGATCTATTCGGAGGTGCGGCTTGGCGTGAAGCCCGAGATCAACGCGATCTGCACGCTGGTGATCGCCCTGATCGCGGTGGTCATCGTCATCGCCTCGCTTGCCTCGAAACTCTCGAGCTCGCAGGGCGAGAGCGCGGCGCCGCTGTAGGCGAGGAGCAATCATGACTTTCGCCTACCAGATCCTGATCCACACGCCGGTCTGGGTCTGGATGCTGCTCGCCTATCTGGTGTGGCAGGGCGTTCAGGCGATGCAGCCGCGCACGACGCCGATCTGGCGCGCGCTGATCGTGCCGGTCGTGTTCATCGTCTGGGGGATTTCGCGGCTCGGCTTCGGCCACCAAGACAGCGTTTGGCCGCTGGTCGCATGGATCGCGGCCGCGCTCGCGCTGCTGCCGCTTGGCGTGCTGACGCCGCGCCCGTTCGACGTCGATCACCCGACCGGGCAGATCATCCGTCCGGGCAGTCCATTTGGTCTGGTCCGCAACCTGATTGTCTTCGCCTCGCAATATGCGGTCGGCGTGATCTCGGCGATCGATGCGGGCGACCGCGCGCTGGCGATCGTCGGCGGCCGTGCCATCTCGGGCGCGACCGCCGGCTACTTCATCGGCTCGACGATCGCCCTGCTGGTCGCGTATCGACGCAAGAGCGCGGAGAGATGATCAGCGTGACCGGGTTGCGCGTTTCGCGGCCTTGGTGCCCGTAGAACGCGACCGCGTCGCGGAGGCCGCGATGGGCCCCGCGTATCGCGCGCGCACCGCGCCCTGCATCGCGGCACCGAGCTGCCGCAGCGCAAGGCTGTCGAGCGGAAACTCGAGCAGGATGTGGATCAGGCTCAGCGCCAGCAGGAAGGTGAAGCCGAACGCGTAGTCGTAGAAGTACAGCGCGGTGGAGGCGGCGCTTGCGGCTGCCATCGCCGCCAGCCGCGCCTTGGGCACCTCAGTCCAGCGGATGACGTCGGCTTTGATGAACCAGTTGAGGTAGTGGTAGGTGTAGACGAAAGCGAGCAGGCTCGTCAGCCGGGTGTCGAGGACGAGGCCGGGGACTCCGAACAGCCGGCCCAGCGCCGGACCGACATTGCCGAAATAGTCCTGCCCGACCCGGGCAAAGCTCGAGATCCGGATTTCGGCCGTTGGCGGCAGCAACAGGATCGTGGCGACCGCAAGCAGATAGACGACCACCAGGGCAGCCTGCACGCGGCTGCCCGACCGGTGCGCGCCGAGCACCATGAAGATCAGCGTGAACAGCGAGACGTGGATCAGGGTCGGAATCAGGATGCCGATGACCGCAAGCGACGATCCGCTCGAATACATGATCGCGGACAGGGCGATCGCCACCATGAACAGCAGCATGCTCTCGATCGCGGAGGTGGTGGCTGCCAGCATGGCGCAGACGACCAGCGCGCCCCACATCGCAAGGCCGAACCACGAGGCGTTGTCGATCAGCGCCGCGATCACGGCGATGATCGCGAGGACCGCCGCGATCCCGCGGTGGGGCAGATAATAGCTGCGATCGTGCAGCCACGAGATCTCGGTGAAGTAGTGCGCCGGGCCGAGCACGACATAGGCCAGCAGCAGCAGTTCGAACGGCACCAGATAGGACGCCGCGAACGCCAGCAGCATCAGGCCGAGATGGATCGCGTCGTTGCCGCGCATGGTGACGTGCCCCGTGACAGGGCTGCGAGGTTAGAGCAGGCGTGGACAACCCGCAATTGTCCACGTCGTCGCTCGAACGCCCTGCTTGCGGCAACGCGGTGCGTCCGGGAGCGATTTCGAGCGAAGTGGATACCGGTTCGCGTAAAGAAAACGCGTCAAAACAAGAATCGAGAGCCCCGTTCCGATTCCATCGGAACGAGGCTCTCGATTGTCAGGACTTCACCGCGCCTGCCGTGAGCCCGCCCACCATGTAGCGGCGGAAGGCGTAATAGACCGCGGCCGGCGGCAGCGCGTAAATGAAGCCGGTGGTCATCAACAGCTCCCAGGGCGAATCGTCGGCAGCGAGGAAGTTGCCGAGCGCGACGGGGAGGGTGATCTCGCGGTCATTGGACAGAAGCAGGAACGCGTAGAGATATTCGTTCCAGGCGAGCAGCACCGCATAGGTGCCGATCGCGACCAGCGAGGGCATCATCAGCGGCAGGTAGACCAGGCGGAAGATCTGGAGCGTCGTGGCGCCGTCCATCACCGCGGCCTCGTCCAGCTCGACCGGCAGCTTGTCGGAGGCCTGCTTGAGCACCCAGATCGCGTAGGGGCTGGCGATCGTCACCATGGCCAGGATCAGCGACCAGTGATTGTTGAGCAGGCCGTAATTGCCCATGGTGCGGTACATCGGCACGGCGAGGAACGCCGCGGGGATGAAATAGGTGAAGAGCGCGAGGTTCAACACGGTGCGGCCGCCCGGCACCTTCAATCGCGAGATCGCGAACGCCGCCGCGGTGGCGATGAACAGCGTCAGCACGCCGACGGAGACTGCGATCACCGTCGAGTTCCAGAACTGGATGTAGAAGTCGCGCAGGAAGTAGTGCTGCTGCTTGAACACGATCTCGAAGTTGTGCAGCGTCGGGTGATCCGGCCACAGCTTGCCCGAGAACGCGTCCTCCTTCGGGGAGATCGCGAACAGGAACATGTGGTAGATCGGAATCATCGTCCACAGGAAGACGGGAATACCGATCAGCAGCAGCCGCGCTTCGATCGCGACGTCGCGCCAGGAAAATTCGCTTACGCCGGGAAGCTTCATCGCGACAACCGTTTCATCATAAAGTACACGAGCGGCAGGACGAACGGCATCGCGCAGACGATGGAGGCCATCGCGAGCGAGAGCTGGTCGAGCCGGAGATAGCGGATACCGAGCGTCGCCAGCACGTGCGTGAGGTCAGCCGGGCCACCGCCGGTGAGCAGATAGACGCTGTTGAAATCGCCGAGCGTCCAGATCATCGAGAGCAGCGTGCAGGTGATGTAGAGCGTCTGCATCGACGGCCAGGTGATGTAGCGGAATTTCTGCCACCAGCTCGCGCCATCGACCTCGGCGGCCTCGAACAGATCGTGCGCGATCGCAAGGCGTCCGGTGATCAGGATCAGCGTCCAGAACGGCAGTGATTTCCAGATGTGCACGCCGATGGCCATGCTCAGCGCCACGGCGGGGTCGTTCAGCCAGTTCGGGCCGTCATCGCCGGTGAGGGAGAAGATGAGGTGGTTTACCACGCCCCATTCGGGATTGAACATGAAGCGCACCGACAGGATGGTCGGGATCGACGGCACCGCCCAGGGCAGGATGAAGATCACCGAGAGCCATTTGATCCAGGTGCGCTGCTGCGCGAAGAAGCCGGACAGGAACAACGCGATCAGCATCTTGATGTTGATGCCGATGACCAGGAAGATCAGCGTGTTGACCGCGGCGCGCGCGAAGATCGGATCGTGAAACAGCGCGACATAATTCGACGGGGCCCGCGCCAGCCACAGCCCGTAGCAGACGGGATAGACGACGAAGGCGAGGAAGACGAGCAGATAGGGCGCGAGCAGCACGATGCCCCAGACCTGCGCCGGGGTCAGCCGCGACGACAAGGGCGGAGCGGGCATCGACTGATCGCCAGAGAGCGTAATCGCCATTCTTCAGGACTCTTTGAAAGGACTTCCGGCCGCACGAGGCGGCCGGTATTAGCGTTTCGCCTCTCCCCGCGCCAGCGGGGAGAGGAAGAAAGAAGATTTAGCCTGCAACCTGCTTGATGCGGACGATCAGCTCGTCGACGGCCTTGTCGACCGGGACCTTTTCGCTGACGACCCGGTTCATCGCCTTGGCCCAGACGTTCTCGTTGTTGAGGATCGTGAACTTCCAGTTCTTGGTGAAGTCGAACGCGGCGGTGCCGCCGGTGAACTGGGCGTAGACCGCCTTGCGGTGCTTGTCGGCCTGCCAGAACGGGCTGGCCTGGCTTTCCTTCGTCACCGGGAACCAGCGGCCGAGCGCGCCCTCGATATAGGGACGAACATTCTCTTCCTGGAGCAGGAAGCTGATGAACTGCTTGGCCTCGGCCTTGTTCTTGGCCGCGGTGAACACCAGCCCGGTCTTGACGTCGGAGCGGTAGCGGATGGTCGAACCGTCGGGCGCCTTCGGGAAGGACGCCGTGACGATGTCCTGCTCATAGGCCTTCTTGCCGGCGTCGCGTTGCTCCTGCGTGAGCGCCTGGTTCTGCGAGTCCTCGAACCACTTCGCCGCGATCGAGATCGTGAAGTTGTGGGTCATCACGATGGTCTTGTTGTGGAAGGCGACGTTGTTGTCGGGGTCCTTCCAGGTTGTGGAGGAGGGCGGCGTGCAGCCCTTGATATAGGTGTCGGTGTAATCCTTCAGCGCGCTGATCAGATTCTCACGCACCTTGGGATCGTCGACCAGGAGCTTGCCGTCGTCGTCGACCAGCTTGACGTGATAGGCGTCCATGAAGGTGTAGAACGACTGGAAGGCGTCGGTGGATTCAACGCCCATCGGCTGGCCGACGCCGTAGATGCGCTGGCCGGTGGCTTTACGGATACCCGGCTGCACCTTGTCGCACCAGAACGTCCAGTAGCCCGCCCAGTCGGTCGGGATGTCGGCGAGCTTGAAGCCGGCCTTCTCCAGCATGTCGTTCCAGATCTCGACATGCATGCTCTGCTGCTTCAGCGGGAAGCCGTAATAGGCCTTCTTCTTGGTGACGTCGTTATAGAGGATCGACGCGTCCAGCGTGTTCTGCACGAACCGGCCCTTGATCGGCTCCATGACGTCCGTGAGGTCCTCGAGCTTGCCCTCATAGGCCCACTTGCCCTGCGCCTGCACGTCGTAGGAATCGGAATAGGCGACATCGGGCACAGTGCCGGCATCGAGCGCGGCCACCGTCTTCGGAATCATGTCCTGGATCGCGTACTGCGACAATTCGACCTTGATGCCGGTCTTGGCTTCGAACTTCTTGATCGTCTCGATCAGTGCGTCGTCTTCGGACCGATAGAAGCCCTTGCCCCACCAGACCGTGATCGTTTTCTGCTGCGCAAAGGCGGGTGCAGTGGCCGCAAAAAGCCCAACCGCAGCGACCGCCAATGAAACTGCGCCAATAACCTTGGATCTCACGTTTTTCTCCCTCAAACGGCCGGTGTTTTTAACCGGTCGTATAAAACACTAGCGCATGGCCGTCAGCCGATCTAGCGGCATCTTGTCAGACATAGGTCGTGGGGTGTCGGGCCAGCGGAGATGCTTAATCCGCGCATCGATCCAATCGCCGCATCAATTCGGCCGGATCAATTCGCGATGGTCCGGCAGCGCCGGACGATCGCCGTCCTCAGTTGGACTTCGCGTTGTCCTTGGCGTTATCGGCCGTCGGCGAATCTGTCGGCGCAGGGTGCTTCTCGCCGGTGATCCGCCGCTTCAGGAGGTCCAGGAAGGGGGACGCCGCAGGCGACTGGCGGATCAGGCTTTCAGGGTCGGGGAAGATCAGCGGATCGTCCCAGGGACCCTGCACCATGAAGGGCAACTGAAAGCCGGACGTCGTATTGAGGCTCGCCACGCCCTTCATGTCGTATTCGCGCGTCGGCACCGAGGCAGTGCCCGTCAGCGTGATCTTCGCAGCCGGCCCCTCGATGCGGATGTCCTCGGCAGTGGCGATCCCATCGGAGAACTTCACCGCGACGGTGAGGGTGTCATAAGGGGTCGAGCCGTTGCGGAAATTGCCGCCACCCGACAGCGGCCGCCGCTCCAGCCGCTTCAGGAGCTGCTCGGCGTTGAAGCCCGAGATCGCACCGTCGTGCCCGGTCACGGTGGCAGTGCCGTCGAGCGACTGCACGAGGCCGAACGGGCTGGAGCCGGAGGCCAGCAGCGAGACGTTGATGTTGCCGCGGCCGGACAGCTTGTTGAGGCCGAACAATTCGGAGGCGCAGGCCTGAAGATCGACATCGGTGAACTGGAATTGCGCCTTGACGTCGGCGACGGTGTCGGAGCGCGCGATCCCGAACGAGCCCTTGGCGATGCCGCCATAGACCTGAGCTTCGCCGACCGAGAGCGCCAGCGTGCCGTTGCGCAAGTTGGCGCCGATCGCGGTGCGGCCGAGCTTCGACGACCCGACTGTCAGCCTGGCTGCCGACAGGCGCATGTCGAGGTCGGTGGTCGAAAGCCCGTTGAGATCGAACAGCTGCCTGTTCCAGTCGCGGGCGCCGCTGGCGAGCAGGCGGAAGGTCGAGATATAAGGTGTGAAGTCGAGCGCGTCGGCGGCAAGCGTCGCTTGCAGCGTCTGCCGGCCGTTATTGGCGTAGGTCATCACGCCCTCGGCAGTGTTGCCGTCGAGCTCGACATTGACGTTGGTGAGCGCGATCGAGGCGCCGACGACATTGGCGCGCGCCTTCAGCGCGAAGCGGCCGAAGCCGCCGCTGCCGGGCTGCGGCTGACCGGTCCAGCGCAGCGCGTTGCGCAAGGACGGGCTGTCGATGGTGAGCGTGCCTTCCATCATCGGGCTGGTGCGGTTGGCGACGCTGCCGTCGAAGGCAAGCTTGAGCGGGGCGCTGGCGATCCTCGCCTTCAGCCCGGAGCGGTCGCCGGAGAGGGCGGCGACGAAATCGGCGAAGCTGATCGAGCCGTCGACGCGCTCGCCGCGCCAGTCGAATTGTCCGGTGGCGGCGAAGGACCGCGAGATCGAGGGCCAGGCCAGCGACAGGTCGATGTCCTCGAACTTCTCGGCGGCGTGGGTGGTGGCGTCCTCGTAATTGAGCACACCGTCCTGGATCCTGATCTCGGAGAACGACACCTGGTTCTCGGCGCCCGGCTTCATGGTGCGCGCAATGGTCTGGATGAAGGGCGTCCAGTTGCTTTCGCCATCCTGCTTCAGGCTGACATGGATGCGCGGCCGCAGCAGGGTCAGGTCGGCGATCTCGAACCGCTGCAGCAGCAGCGGCAGCAGCCGGAGGTTGGCGGTGAGCACGTCGACATGGAGCGCGGGATCGCTGGTGCCGCCGCCCTTCAGACCGACGTCATGGAAGGAAATGTAGCTCGCCGGCAGCAGCGAAATGTCGATGCTGCCTGCCACGCTGAGCTCGAGCCCGGTGACGTCGCGGATCTGCGTTTCCACCGCCTTGCGCAGCGCGTCGCGGTTGATGAGCCAGGAGGTCGCGATCAGGGCGATCAGCACGAGGCCGAGCAGCGCCGCGATCGGCGTCCCGAGGCGCTTCATTCCTTGGGCCATGGTCAATGGCATGTCCTGATCGGGTTGGTCGCTGGAGCCAGAAGAGCGGACCGGGAAACCTGCGTGCCCACGCCCAACCCCCGCAACTTGATGGGTTTTCTTGTCGCTTTCAAGGCCGCGGACAGGTCTGCCCACGGCGTGGGCAGCTTCTATCACCGGAGGGCGGAACGGAGAACCCCGTATCATTGACGGCTTTGGAGGATTTCGCCTAATAATCGCCGCCAATGAGGCGCGACGCCTGCCAGCCGAAGGTTCACCCGAAGGTTATTTGCATGAACAAGGTCTATCCCGACGCCAAGTCGGCTCTCGAAGGCGTTCTGAAAGACAATATGATGATCATGTCGGGCGGCTTCGGCCTCTGCGGCATCGCCGAGGAGCTGTCGGACGCGATCCGCGAGTCCGGGGTCAAGGGCCTGACGGTCGTCTCGAACAATGCCGGCGTCGACGGCATCGGCCTCAGCCGCCTGCTCGAAACCCGCCAGATCAAGAAGATGATCTCGTCCTATGTCGGCGAGAACAAGCTGTTCGCCCAGCAATTCCTGGCCGGCGAGCTGGAACTCGAATTCAACCCGCAGGGCACGCTGGCCGAGCGCATCCGCGCCGGCGGCGCCGGTATCCCGGCCTTCTACACCAAGACCGGCGTCGGCACGCTGATCGCCGAAGGCAAGGAAGTGAAGGAGTTCGATGGCGAGAAGTACCTGATGGAGCGCGGCCTGTTCGCTGACCTCGCCATCGTGCACGCCTGGAAGGGCGACACCGCCGGCAACCTCATCTACCGCAAGACCGCGCGCAACTTTAATCCGATGATGGCGACTGCCGCCAAGATCACGGTGGCCGAGGTCGAGCATCTGGTTCCGGCCGGTGAACTCAATCCCGACCACATCCACACGCCCGGCATCTTCGTGAAGCGCATCGTCGAGGTCGGTACGGCCAAGAAGCGCATCGAATTCCGTAACACCCGCCCGCGCACGGCAGCTTGAGATCAGGAGACTAAGATGGCCTGGACCCGTGAACAGATGGCTGCGCGCGCCGCCAAGGAACTGCGCGACGGCTACTACGTCAATCTCGGCATCGGCATTCCGACGCTGGTCTCGAACTTCATCCCCGACGGCGTCGATGTCAGCCTTCAGAGCGAGAACGGCATGCTCGGCATGGGCCCGTTCCCCTATGAGGACGAGGTGGATGCCGACCTCATCAATGCCGGCAAGCAGACCGTGAGCGAGCTGCCCTCGACCTCGTATTTCTCGAGCGCGGATTCCTTCGGCATGATCCGCGGCGGCCACATGGACCTGTCGATCCTCGGCGCCATGCAGGTGGCCCAGAACGGCGATCTCGCCAACTGGATGATCCCCGGCAAGATGGTCAAGGGCATGGGCGGCGCGATGGATCTCGTCGCCGGCGTCAAGCGCGTCGTCGTCGTGATGGAGCATTCGGCCAAAGACGGCTCGAAGCTGCTGAAGAAGTGCAATCTGCCGCTGACCGGCGAGCGCGTGGTCGACATGGTCGTCACCGATCTCGCCGTCTTCACCATCGACAAGCATGGCGACGGCGGCATGGCGCTGATCGAGCTCGCCGACGGCGTCTCGCTCGACGAGGTCAAGGCCAAGACCGAAGCCGAATTCCGCGTCGCGCTGAAGAACACGTAAGGTCGTCGCAACGGGGGCGCGCATGACGATACGGTCTGCGCGTCCCGAAGACGCCGATTTCATCGCACAAATCATCCAGTCGTCGCAGCGCGGCTATCGGCCGCGCGGCTGGTTCGACGTCGCGCTCGGCTTGCCCCAGGCTCAGTGCCGCGATTTCATCACGCGCATCACGACCGCACACGCGGTGTCGATGTGGCATGTCTCGCAATTCCTGATCGCCGAGATCGATGGCAAGCCTGCTGCCGCGTTGTGCGCACTGCCGGCGGCCGGCACGGGACCTGCCGCCTGGCGTGCCATCGAGGAGGTCGGTGCCGCGACCGGGCTTGCCGCGCCGGAGCTGGAAGCCATCCGTCGCCGCGGCGCCTACACGCGCGCCTGCTGGGTTCAGGGCGGCGAGGGCGACTGGATGATCGAGCACGTCGCGACCGATCCTGCCTATGGCGGTCGCGGCCTCGTGCAGGCGTTGCTTGCGCACGCTCTGGATAAGGGACGAGCGGCCGGATTTGCCCGCGCGACGATATCGTTCCTGATCGGCAATCAGCCGGCCGAACGCGCCTACGCCAAGGCAGGATTTGTCTTCGTCGAAGAGAAGCGCGATCCCGCGTTCGAGGCGATCATCGGCGCGCCCGGATTTCGCATGTTTGCGCGAACGATGTGATGCGCCGTAGCCCGGATGGAGCGTAGCGAAATCCGGGGTGCTCGTGGATGGTCCGATCCCGGATTGCGCTGCGCTCCATCCGGGTTACTCGGCGATACCTACGACCTCGCCGCCCACGCCTTGCCCCACCGCGCCGACACGCTCGCGACCCATGACGGCTCCTCGCGCACCAGGCGGAAGCCGAGATTGGCGGGCGGCACGCCCTGTGCGCAGCCACCGGCGCGAGCGTCGCGGATGAAGTCGGTGACGTAGGCGCGGTGCGCACCCTCGGCGACGCGCACGCCGCAATTCACGGTCGGGCGGCCCGCATTGCCGGCTGCGTCGATCCGCGAGCGCACGAAGCAGGTCGAGGTCCATTCCCAGACATTGCCGGCGAGATCTTCGATACCGTGCTCGTTGGTGCCGAACTTGCCGAACGGATAGGCCGTCGTGTCGGAGAGGTCGCGCTCGGATTCACGCTCGTAACGGCTGATCCAGCGCTTTGAAGGATCGTCTGCGTCCACAGGCGCGCCGTCGTCCCTGAACCGGGAGCCGGCCGCAAAGGCCCATTCCGCGTCGCTCGGCAGGCGATAGGTGTGGCCGGTCTTGCGCGACAGCCAGCCCGCATAGGCCTGCGCATCGTGCCAGCTCACCTGGACCGCGGGACGATCGGACGCGATTGCGACGCCACGATCGAGCGCGCGGCACGCGCCATCCTGCACGCAAAGCTGATAGTCGGATGACGAGACCTGGTGCCGCATGATGTGCAGCGGCCGGTTGAAGCGCATCGCGCGCAGCGGCACTTCGGCCTGCAGCCCCGCGCGGGTGAAATCGCCGGCCTCGCGATAGGAGAGACTACCCGGCGCGACCCTGACGATGGCAGGCTCCGTCGCCGTGCCATGGACCGCCATGTCCGAGACCAGCGGCGCCATCGCGATCGGCCCTGCGAGTCCGGCGGCACAGGCGAGCAGCAGTTTCAGCTTGAATGCGATCAGCATGGTCGTCCCCCGAAAGGAAGAGGGGGCCGGTGATCACCGGCCCCCTGTCGCGTCTAGTTGGTGTTGGGAGCCGGTATCTCCGCGGGCGCCTTCACCTGGGTCATCAGATCGTCGTTCCACTTGCCTTCGACCTTGAAGTGCGCGGTGGCGCCGAGGTCGGCGGCCTCGATCAGATTATGCGTGACATAGGCGTAGATGCCGGGCTGCAGGAACTTGTACAGCGCCGCGCCCGCCGAGCCGCCGCGGATGAACCAGGTCTCGAGCCCGGTCTCCGGCGCGTTGGAGAATTTTCCGGTCTCCCAGACATAATCGCCATGGCCGCCGATCAGATGCGGACGGCTGTCGCGATTGGCCTGCGAATGCACGATCAGCACGTTCTCGCCGACCTTGGCCGTCAGCGCGTTCTTGCCGGTGAGCGCGCCGACCTTGCCGTTGAACACGACGTGGGAGGGGATCAGCTTCTTCATCACCTCTTCAGTCTCGGTGAAGGCTTCGCCCGGCGAATCATAGGACTTGAAGTTGCCCTTCTCGTCGCGCGGCACATACATGTCCTGCTCGCCGACATAGTAGACCTTGTCGTATTTCAGCGCGTGGCCCTTGCCGTCGTTCAGTCCGTCGCGCGGCAGCACCATCACGGCGCCGTTCATGCCGGAGACGACATGCCAGGGGATCATCGGGCCGCCCGGGGCGCAGTGATAGACGAACACGCCGGTCCGCGTTGCCTTCCAGCGCAGCACGACCTGCTCGCCGGGATTGACCAGCGTGAGCTCGGCACCACCGAGCGCGCCGGTCGCGGAGTGGAAGTCGATGTTGTGCGGCATGGTGTTGGTCGCGGGATTGACCAGCGTCACCTCGACATAGTCGCCTTCATGCACGACCATCAGCGGGCCCGGCATCGAGCCGTTGAAGGTCATGGCCTGGAACGTGGTGCCCTTGTCGTCGATGACGACCTTCTTCTCCTCGATGTTGAGCTTGAACTCGACGATCTTGGGCCCCTGCGTCGTGGCCTGCTCGTGCGCGTGCACGAAGGGCGGGGCGACCAGCTCGACTTTCTGCCGCGGCAGCTTGAGATCGCCGGCGGCGAACGTGGGTGTCGCGAGCATCAGGGCGGTCGCGGCGGCGCTGATCAATGCGGCTCTGCGGGTGAACATCGGAAGCATCCTTCATCTGAAAGGGTTTTGATGACGGATGCAGTCTGCGCCTGTTACGGCAAGAGTGTTTGCGCTGCGACAAGCTTTTGCCGAATTCGCCTCCGGTAAAATCCTTAGGAGGTTTGCCGAAGCGCGTATCGGCCGTGCGAAGCGCACGACGTCGCGTGGCATCGGCTGCGCAAGCGGCAAATCGTTCGCATGTTCAACTATGCGCGATTGTGAATCTATGGTTGTCGATCAGAGAAGCTGGATCGCAATCCAGACCGTGCCCCAGACCGCGAGCGACAGCGCGGCGAAGATGGCGGCGGTGATCGCCAGCACCCGCACGAGATAACCTGCGCCGACGGTGGGTGCGGCAGGGACGGGACGAAAATCGTCGAAGCGCGGGATATGACCGCGAACGCCGGTGAGCCAGAGAACGAGATCGAGCGCGAGCGACGCCATGGCCTATCTCCAGTGAGTCATGATTGAACGTGATCTTGGCTCCGATCCGGCGCTCGGACTTTGAGCGAGCGCAAGGTGGTCCGCCCGAAAACGGGTCATCCAATGCCATCCGGGATTTGCCGCGCCACCGCGCGGCATCGATTTACGAATGGGTAAGATATGAGGACCGATCTCGCAGCGAGCTACGGCGAAGAGAGATTGCCGCGGTACACGAGCTATCCGACCGCGCCGCATTTCTCGCCGGCGGTCGGCCCGGATACTTATGCCGAATGGCTCGCCGGACTCCCGGCAGGCGCCAGCGCGTCACTCTATCTGCACGTGCCGTTCTGCCGCGAGATGTGCTGGTACTGCGGCTGCCATACCCAGATCGTCCGCCGCGACGGGCTGATCGCCGCCTATCAGCGAACGCTGCGCAGCGAGATCGCGCAGGTGTCTGAGACCATCGGCCGCCGCATCAAAGTCGAGCACATCCATTTCGGCGGCGGCACGCCGACCATCATGGCGCCGGAGGCTTTTGCCGAGTTGATGGCGGCGATGCGCCATTCGTTCTTCGTGCTGCCCTCGGCCGAGATCGCGGTCGAGATCGACCCGCGCACGCTGACATCGGAGATGGTGGAGGCCATGCGGCTCTCCGGCGTCAACCGCGCCAGCCTGGGCGTGCAGAGCTTCGATCCAGTCGTGCAGCGCGCGATCAATCGCGTGCAGAGCTATGAGCAGACGGCTTCCGTCGTCGAGAGGCTGCATCGCGCCGGCATCAACGGGATCAACTTCGACCTCATCTACGGGCTGCCGCACCAGACCGTCGCGTCCTGCCTGGACACCGTTCGGCGCAGCCTCGAGGTCGGGCCCGATCGTTTCTCGGTGTTTGGTTATGCGCATGTGCCTGATTTCAAGAAGCACCAGCGCATGATCAACGAGGCCGTGCTGCCCGACGGCCTCGCGCGTCATGACCAGGCCTGCGCGATCGCGAATGCGCTGAAGGAGGCCGGCTACGTCCAGATCGGGCTCGACCATTTCGCGCGCCCCGACGACGCCATGGCCGTAGCCTTCGAGGAACGGACGCTGCGGCGCAATTTTCAGGGCTACACCACCGACAAGGGCGATGTCCTGCTTGGTTTCGGCGCGAGCGCGATCGGGCATCTGCCGCAGGGCTATGTGCAGAACCAGGTGCAGATCGGCGCCTACGCGCAGAGCGTCGCCGCCGGCCGCCTCGCCACCGCGAAGGGCTACGGGCTCACCGACGACGACCGGCTCCGCGCCGACATCATCGAGCGCATCATGTGCGAGTTCGGCGCCGATCTCGGCGACATCTGTGCGCGCCATGGCGCGGAACCCGAGGCGATGCTGCAATCGGCCGCGCGCCTGAAGCCGTTGATCTCGGACGGCATCGTCAGGCTCGATGGCGACCGTCTCGCGGTCGCAAGCGACTCGCGCTTCCTGGTCCGCAGCGTCGCCGCGGCGTTCGACGCGCATCTGGATCCGGGCAAGCAGTTGCACAGCAGGGCGGTGTAACTCACCTCGCGCCGCCTACGGCAGGGACTTTTGCGTATGAGCTTGGCGGGGTCCGAGCGAGCGCCTCGTCCTTCGAGACGACCGCTTCGCGGTCTCCTCGGGATGAGGCCGAGCGGCAGCTTTGCCTGTCGAAATAGTAACCACGTACTCCGTCCTCATCCTGAGGGCCCGCCGGAGGCGGGCGTCTCGAAGGATGGCCGCGGGCGAGCTTCCCGCCACGTTTTCTCATATGCGATAGCCCTGCCGCTTGCGGGGAGAGGGAGAAGCAACCACCAGCTTGCGCTTCAACAAAGAAGCTCGGAGCCCCTCCGCTATCGTCACTTCGGAACGGAGTTGTCCATGCCCTTCCGATCCGACGATCTGGTCGATGACATCATGCGTGCGGCACCGCACACGATCCGCGTGTTCCTCGCCTTCAGGATGGCTTGCGTCGGCTGTCCGATCGCGACCTTCCATACCGTGGAAGACGCCTGCCGCGAGCATGGCATCGATCGCGACAAATTCCTCGCTGCGCTGTGCGAATGCGTGCCGGCGTGAGGCGGGTTGGAGTTCGCACGGGTCGCGTGCGGATTCCCGGGTGAGGGCGGGCTTGCGCCGTAAGCGGAAGCGCCCTCACCCCTATCTTACGCAGAATTGCCGTCCGCCGTACGCTCCGCCAGCACGACGATCTTGTGCGGATCGCGCAGGATGATGCGCTGGCGGCCGCTCTCGACGAGGCCCTGGCTCTCCCAGCCGCTCAGGATGCGGCTGACGGTGTGCAACGTGGTGCCCGTCATCTGCGCGATGTCCTGTCGGCTGATCGGGAAGTCGATCTCGATGCCGTGGTCGAGCTTCTTGCCGGACTGTTTTGCGAGCCGCAGCAGCGCATGTGCGACGCGCTGCTCGACCTGCTGGGTCGACATTTCCAGGATGCGGGTGTGGCTCTCCTGCAGCCGCGCGCCGACGGTTTGCAGCGTGTTGGCGGCGATTGCCGGAAACCGCTCGATCAGCCGCGGCCAGGCCGAATTCGGCCAGATCAGCACCACGCTGTCGTCGACCGCCATCGCAGTCGCCGGATAGTGCGCGGCTCCAATCGCCATCGCGAGCCCGAAGGTCTCGCCGGGGGCGACATAGCGCACCACGATCTGCTCGCCGGTCGGGGTGGTCTTGGCCGCGCGGACATGGCCGTGCAGCAGCAGGAAGAAGGATTGCGCGTCAGCGCCCTGTTCGAAAATGGCGGCGTTCCTGGGGTACCGCGCCGAGCGGGCCTCGCGCAGGATTTCCTCGAGGTCCTCCGGCTTGACGCCGGAAAACAGCGGCAAATGCGCAACCAGCGATGTGTCGACCTTGGCCATTCTGCCTCCTTGGCGCTCGGGAGTGTGATGGCACCTGTATTCGTCAGGCAGTTTGCGATAGCGCAAAACGGGCCGGCCGGACGGCAGTATTTTTCCAAATGACGATCCAAGTGACCGTCCGAATTCACAGGAGTTGCCCCCATGGCTGGCGCCCGATCCCGTAACTTTGAGGGCTGGCCGCTGTTTGCGAACAGCTTTCGGCCTTTTTTCCTGCTCGCCGCGATTCAGGCGGGGCTTTCGATCCTAGCCTGGCTGCCGATGTTCTATGGCGAGCTCTCCGTCAGTTCGGCCTTCGCGCCGCGCGACTGGCACGTCCACGAAATGCTCTATGGCTTCCTGCCGGCGGTGATCACGGGATTCCTGTTCACGGCGATCCCGAACTGGACCGGGCGGCTGCCGATCCAGGGGACGTCGCTGGGCGCGCTGCTGGTGGTGTGGCTGGCCGGACGTTTTGCAGTGACCCTGTCCGCCGATATCGGTTGGGCGTTCGCGCTCGTCGTCGATGCCGCCTTCCTGGCATTGGTCGTTGCTGCGGCCACGCGCGAGATCATCGCGGGCGGCAATTGGCGCAATCTGCCGGTGGTGGTGCTCGTGCTGGTGCTGCTCGCCGGCAATTTCGCCTTCCATCTCGAAGCGCACTTCGAGGGCGCGGCCGATGTCAGCATCCGCGTCGGCATCGGTGTGGTCGTGCTGCTGATCTCGCTGATCGGTGGCCGCATCATCCCGAGCTTCACCCGCAACTGGCTGGTCAAGTTCAATCCCGGCCGCCTGCCGGTGCCGTTCGGGCGCTTCGACGGCGCGATGATCGGATTGAGCGCGTTCGCGCTCATCGCATGGATCGTGGCGCCGCTGAACACGGTCACCGGCGCGGTGATGGCGCTGGTCGGCGTGCTGCACCTGGTCCGGCTTGCACGCTGGGCCGGCGATCGCACCACGCGCGAGCGGCTGCTGCTGATCCTCCATATCGGTTATGTCTTCGTGCCGCTGGGCTTCCTGCTGCATGCCCTGGCTGTCTTCGGCGCGCTGCCGCCGAGCGCGGGCATTCACGCCTGGATGGCTGGCGCGGCCGGAACCATGACGCTTGCGGTGATGACGCGCGCGAGCCTCGGGCATACCGGACAGGCGTTGACGGCCTCGCCCGCGACGCAGGGGATTTACGCTGCGATCATCGTCGCGGCGCTGGCGCGGGTCGCTGCCGTGGTGTTGCCTGCGCATGGCGATGTCCTGCTGCACATCGCCGCCTGCGGCTGGGTCGTCGCGTTCCTCGGCTTCGCGATCGCGTTCGGCCCGCTGCTCGCCGGCAGCCCCCGGCGCGCCCTTGCCATCATGGGCGTGCCCGCTCCGGCACGCTGAGCCTAGGCCGCGGATGCCGAGGGAGCGCCGCCGGGGTTGGCCAATGGCCGCACGCCTTTGCGCCATGCGGTGATGGTGCAGCCGAAGCGGCCGCGGAACCAGCGCGCCATCGCGCTCTGTGCGGAGAAGCCGAGCTGGGTGGCGATATCGGCCAGCGGCCGGCCGGGGTCGTCGATCAGCTGGGTCACGAGATCGGCGCGCTGCGCGTCGAGGATCGCCGAAAAGCTGGTGCCTGATGCGGCGAGGTGCCGATGGATGGTGCGGCGGGTGCAGGCGAGATGCTCGGCCACGCGCTCGACCGTGCAGTCGCCGCTTGCGAGCAGGATGCGTACCACCTCGTCGACCTTCTCCTCCCAGCTTGCCGGCCGCGTCTCGATCGCCTCGATCCGCTTGCGCAGATAGCTCGCGATCAGCGGATGCGCGCTCGGGATCCGCCGCTCCATGTCATGCGCCGACAACAGGATCGCATCGTCATCGGCATTGAAGGTAACGCGGCAACCGAAGAAATCGCGGTAGCGCTTGCGGTCGTGTGGCGGCGGATAATGCAGATGCACCTCGAGCGGCCGCCAGTCGCTGCTGAACAGCGACTGGATGATGCGGTGGACGCTGCCGAGCGCCATGTCGATCGACTGGCGCGGCGCGGTCGGCTGCCGGCCGCGCAGATGCAGCGCGACCGTCACGGTCTGCTTGTCGCGCGTGACCTCAAGCTTCATGCCGTCGTGATGAACGTGGATGAAGCGCGAGAACGCTTCGATCGCCTCGCTGACGGTCGCCTGCTCGCGCACGATCAAACCGACCGCGCCGAAATTGGTGAGCCCGCCACGCTCGGCGAGCCGCAAGCCGAAATCCTCGGCACCCGACGCCTCTGCCGACAATTCGAGCAGCCGGCGCAGGCTGGTCACGGCAATGGGGGTATCGGGCTTGTCGAGCACGGCCAGCGGCAGCCTGACCTTGCGCATCATCTGTTTCGGGTCGAGTCCGACCGACCGGGCGACATCCGGGTAGTAGCTCAAGCCTGCGCTGCGCATGAGGTCGGTCATGCGACCCGTTCCTGTCAGCCATTCCCGCAGATGTCCCGAAATGTAAAGTTTCTGTCCCGATCCGTCAAATCCGGGAACAGGATGGAACATACATAAGGGAAACCGAAGCACGGGCGTGAATGCCGTGCGTATGACGGCGCGGCGCGACGATGCCCCGCTGCCGTCTCGGGCCATTTGACCAAGACATTGCTGGATCGGGATGATGCCGGGGAACATGCTTTCCAAGGGTGAGGTATTCGTCATTGAAACTGACGCAGCCTCCCGCGAACAACTTTCAATGGCGCTTCAACAGAGCGCCTATGACGTGATCTGCTTTGCCGACGGCGCGTCGCTGCTGTCGGAAGCCAAGGCGCGGATGCCGGCCTGCGTGCTGCTGGAGATGCCGCCGGATCGTTCTGCCCTCGACGTGCTCAAGCGCCTGCGCGAGGAGAACTGCATGGCGCCGGTCCTGGTGACCTCGGCGAACGGCAGCATCGCCATGGCGGTCGACGCGATCAAGAGCGGCGCGGCCGACTTCATCGAGAAGCCGTTCCGCACCCGCGACATCGTCGACCGGATCGATGCTGCCATCGACGAGTTCGCGCAGCCGGGTTCAAACCGGCAACGCTGGCTGCCCGGCTGCGAGCCCCTGACCGGGCGCGAAGTCGATGTGCTCGAGCACCTTGCTGCCGGCCTGACCAACAAGGAGATCGCCCGGCGCATACATCTGAGTGCGCGGACGGTCGAAGGCTACCGCGCAGGCATCCTGAAGAAGGCCGGCGCCCGCAACGTGACCGATCTGCTCCGCCGCATCTTCGGCCAGGGTTCGCCCACCCCGGTTTAGGGACCTGAGTTTAACGGCTTCGCCACGGGACGATGACACGTTCCGCAGCCTTGGTGCCGCCGCGGCGGCGCCCCACGGAAACCCCAATCGAACCAGTTCCTTCGCTGCCGCGTCCAACCATGTTGGCGAGGCATTTGATCGCACGCGTCCGGCTGGCGGCGCGGCGATACGGCAGGAGGGACTTTATGCGCATCACCGCAAGATGTTTGGCAACGACGAGCCTGGTTCTGGTGACCATGGCGACGGCGTCGCCATCATGGGCCGACGACGTGGACGCCACATCGGCCATCGACACCGTCACGGTCTATCCGGACGGCGCCACCGTCACCCGTATCATCGCGCTGGACCTCGCCTCCGGCGACAGCACGCTGGTCGCCAAGGACTTTCCGCTCTCGCTCGATCCGTCCTCGCTGCGTGTCGAGGGCGAGGCGGGCGCAAAACTCACCATCGGGACCATCGACGCGCGGCCGCCGCGCGCGGCACAACCCGCCAATCTGCCCGAGCTCGACAAGCGCATCGAAGCGTTGAAGGATCAGCGCGCCGATCTGCAAGGCGACATCGACGCGGCCAACGCCCGGCGCAAATTCGCGCAGCACTTTGCGGAGGCTTCTCCCGCCGGCCTTGGCGAGAAGGGCGAGGCTCGGCCGATCACCGAATGGCGCGCGGCCTTTACCGCGGTCGCCGAGGAGATCGCGACCGCCGATACCGCGATCCGCGACGCCACGCGAAAGCAGCGCGAGATCGATCGGCAGCTCGCGCAACTTGAAGCGGAGCGTTCGGCCAAGCCGCCGAGCAAGCTTGAGGTTCGCATCGATGTCGCCTCCGCCGCCGCGACGAAGGCGACGCTGCGGGTGACTTATGCAGTCCGCAATGCGCGCTGGCTGCCGCTGTATGACGCCCGGCTCGACACCGGTGCCAAGGACCGCAAGCCGCAGCTCGAGCTGGTTCGCCGCGCCGAGGTCACACAGTCGACCGGCGAAGACTGGTCGAACGTCAGCCTCGGTGTTTCCACCGTTCGCGTCAGCCGCGGCGGTAGCGCACCGGAGCTGAATTCGCTGGTTGTGAGGTATCCGCAACTGCCGAAGCCGCTGGCATTGGGCACAGCGTCGGACATGGCGATGCCCGCGCAGCCGATGGCACGGCAGGCGCAATCTCCGGCGATGGCGAAAGCGGCGGAGCCCGAGCTGCGTGAGCGCGCGGACGAGCAGCAGGCCAATGCCGAGATCGGTGATTTCCAGGCCGTGTATCAGATCAGCGGCCGCGTCAGTCTCGGCGCCAACGAGGGCGCCAAGAGCCTGCTCATCTCCTCCATGACCGTGACGCCCGACCTCGCCATCCGCGCCGCCCCGGTCGCGGATCCCACCGCTTACCTCGAGGCGTCATTCAAGCTTGCCGAGGATACCAATCTGCTGCCCGGCAAGGTCGCGATCTTCCGCGACGGCACGTTCGTCGGTCGCAGCAAATTCTCGACCGCCGCGCGGAACGACGCGATCCGGCTCGGCTTCGGCGCCGACGACAAGATCAAGATCGAGCGCACCGTCATCAGGCAGAACGAAGGCACGGCCGGCGTGATCTCGTCCTCCAAGACCGACACGCGTTCGTTCCGCACCGTCATTCGCAACGGGCACGACTTCCCGATCCGCATCGCGATCGAGGATCAGCTTCCGGTCAGCGAGAACGAGGATATAGGCGTCGAGATGCTGTCCTCGACCACGCCGCCCACGACCACCAATCTGCGCGACAAGCGCGGCGTGCTGGAATGGGCGTTCGACGCAAAACCCGGCGAGATCAAGGAGATCAAGTTCTCCTGGCGCGTCCGCTGGCCCAAGGACAAGGGCATGGTGATCGTGCCGGCGGGGTAATGCGCCCGATCTGAACCGAGGCGCGGCGCCGACCTTCTTACCTCGCCCCGCTTGCGGGGAGAGGTCGGATTGCATCGAAGATGCAATCCGGGTGAGCGACTGTGTTCGCTGTCAAGCGGGTTGCCATGGTGTTTTCGTCCTGATCATGACGTTGAGGATGGTAAGCAGCTTGCGGGCGACGGCGATCAGGGCAACGAGCTTCGGCTTTCCATTGGCCACGAGGCGCTCAAAGAAGGCCTTGAGGACGGGGTTGTGACGTCTG
>NZ_SPVJ01000045.1:0-63136 GCF_004634465.1 Bradyrhizobium sp. MOS001 | reverse complement strand
ACTTGATCCGGTGACCGGTCGCTCGATTGAGCTGATTGAACGAGATTTTCTCGGATTCCGATGTCGCCGGGTAGAGAGCCACCGGACAGGTGACGAGCGGAACGACCAACATCCGCAACGTGAAGAGCAAACATTGGACCCGATGGCTCGGCGTCGAGAACCGCTGCGTGGAGCCCTTTCAACTCTTTTAGCGAATTCAACAAGGCCGAGGGCGGCGACATCTGGTTCGCGCTCGACGAGACCCGCCCCCTCGCCTGCTTCGCCGGCATTTGGACCAACTGGACGTCTGTCCGCAAAGTCAAGGAAGGGGATGCCAATGCTGAAGTCTTCGCAATCCATCCCAAGGCGATGCCGGTGATCCTGACGACGCCGGAAGGGGTCGAGACCTGGATAACCGCACCCGCAGAAGAAGCCCTGAAGCTGCAGCGGCCGCTTCCGAACGGGGCGCTCCGGATCGTTGCACGCGGCGTGAAGGAAGACCCGGCGCCCGCCGCTTGAGCGATCAGCGACTATCTTCGCACTCTTTCAGCTTCTTCACGACCGCCGAGCTTTCGACGACCTTGCCGTCGCGGCTGAGCGGCACGTAGGCGGCTTTCCGCCCCTCCGCATCGGTCACTTCGATGACTTGCGGCATCGTGTCGGGATACTCGCCGGCGTGCTCCTTGGTCTCGACCTGGTAGCCCTCGAAGCGCATGTCCCTGCCGTCCATTATCAGATCCTGGGGGCGCCTCTCCGGCGGCATCGGCGGCAGATCGGGCTCCATCGCATTCCTCGGAGGAGAACTCCAGGAGTGACCTCCTCGATCGAGAAGGCGCCGGAGCTCGGCGACGGCCTCGCCGCGCTGTTCGAGCTCCTCGACGGCGGCGACGACCTCGTCGCGGTCGAGGACGTCGAGAAGATCGTTGATCGTCCGCTCGCAGTCCCTCTCGCCCGGTTCCAAGTAGCGGGCCAGGATGGCCTGCGCCCGCTCGACGGCTTCCAGCACCTTCTTATCGGCGGTCATCGACGTACTCCACGCAACTCACACGCGCCGATTCAATGGGGCCACAGGCCCCTTGTTCCTGACCCGCACCGGTCGGAACAGGTGCAAAAACTAAGTCCCCGCGATTTCGAATCCCTGGGCTGTGATAGCAGCGCGGAACGCACCGCGGCCTCTAAGGATTCGCCGGACAGATGCCAGGAGCAATTCGATGCTGATGTTCAAGGAAAGACGGCCGGCGATCCGGACGCTGCGCGGCTGGGCCATCGCGGTGCTGCAGGAGGCCGGTGCCATCCGGCGAGTGCGAGGAGCACGGCTGGATGCAGGACCGCGCCGATCCACATGCCTGCGAGCGGGCTTTCGAGATCGCGCGGCGAGATCCACCGGCCGGCATCTCCTCCGAAGATGCAATCGCGGAGCTGCGCGACGTGCTGGACTCGATCGGGGACAGCTGCCCGGAATGCCCGGCCGAGCAGTAGAACGCCGGGCGCCGTCCACGCGGCGCCGCGAAGAGATGGGCTAACGGCCGAGGCGGTTCTCCACGCGCTTGCGCGAGTTGCCGACCTTCTGGCTATCCGGATTTTCGTGTTGAATTGCCCTCGGCTTTAGAGGCCCGTTAGTGTGGGTACGGCCTGTGGCACCAACCTCTAGATGGCCTCAACCAGGCCGCTTTTGATCACCTTTGTCGCCCAGTGAACGGGTTCAACGGTCGGATGTCGGCCGGGCGGAAAATTTGTAAATCGCTTCGCGGCTTAGCCCGGTCTGTATCGGAAACGGGATCTCATTGTCCAGCACAGCTTGATCACATATATATGTGATCAAAGGTGCGCCATGCTCAGGAACACGACGTTCAACTTGCCAGACGATCTGGTTGCGAGGGCCAAGGCTTACGCGGCCAGCCATGGGACCACGCTTACGGCTATCGTCCGGGATCATCTCGAGACAGTGACGGCTGGCCGCAAGGTCGAAGCGACCGAGGATCCTCTCCTGGCCTTCTCGCAAGGGCGGATGACCAAAGAGCAGGCGATGAAGGCTCTCGGGCTTAGGGACTACGCCGGACTGCTCGTCCGCCTTGGCGAGGCAGACTTACCGCTCCCCTGCCTGCCGGCACATGAAATCGAAAACCAAGCGACGACATTTGCCCGCATCTGGAGGCAGTCGTGACGAAGCGCTGTACCCTCGTCATTCCAGACGCTGGGCCATTCAATAGCCTTTGGGTTGCAAACGAGCTGCCGCTCCTTCTGAAATTGGACATGCCCATCGTCGTCGTCGACGCGGTCTACGATGAACTCACGCGCGATCCCGTGAACTATCCTAAGGATCGCGAAGTGAAGGCCTTCATCGATGCGCACCAACCTCCGTTCAAAATCGAAGATACGGAAACGGGACGTCGCGAACGCGAGAAGCATCGAGAGGGACTGCCGCCGCGCAGAAACGCAGGAGAGGTCGCAATAGTCGATTTCATGTCCGACGGGCTGGAAAACTATCTCACGGCAAGCGAACCGGTGCTCGTGCTATTTGAGGACGCGGATGTCCCTGGCGTGCGGTTCTTCCGCAAGCTGCCGAACTTGCACTTGCTATCGACCGTGGGCATGTTGCGCGGCCTGGAGCGGGTCGGAATCATCGGGTCCGCTGACGAGGTCATCCAAAATATGACCCATCCATGAGACCCATCGCGACGGGCACGAGTTCTCAAGGATCTGCCAGACGTTGATTGTCGGCGCGACCGCGCTGCTAAGGCATATTCGAAAGGGCCGTCATAAGCCGACACCCTGGCTCGCTTCCCTACTGGAGCGAAAGCCGCCGAAGTTGGTGGCGGTGGCCTTGGCCAACAAGTTCGCCCGTATCGCTTGGCGATTGATGATATCAGGCGGCGTGTACAACCGCCCAGTGGCCGCCATGCCAATCTGATCTGAAATCGTTGTACCGGTCGAGGTTGCTCGCCGGATAGCCCACGAACTTGCAGGACGCAGTAGATGGAAGGACCGATCGGTCGATACGCGCGAGCTTCCGTAGATTACACTGGCATCACGAATGTCGCCTATGTGCTTGGAGCGTGCGTAGCGAACACCATCTCGGCCAGCGGGCTTTGTCCGCGCAAACAGGCCGGACATCTGATAGCAAGCGATCTGGCCAGAAGTCTGCTACAATCCTGACAAGCGGGGGGCCGTCCACATCTGTAATCTCTATTCGATGACCAAAAACGTAGATGCGATCCGCCGCTTGTTTGGGGCGCTGAACAGTCGCGTCGGAAACCTTCCGTCGATGCCGGGCATCTTCCCGGACTACCCAGCGCCGATCGTTCGCAACGGGGCCGAGGGACGCGAACTCGTCATGGCACGTTGGGGCATGCCTTCCTCGGCGCAGGCGCTGATGGATGCGACGAGGAAACGCGCAGAGAAACTAGAAGCTAAGGGCAAGACGGTGGACTTCAAGGAGCTGCTGCGGCTGGAGCCGGATAGTGGCACGACTAACATCCGCAACACCAGCAGCAAGCATTGGAAGCGGTGGCTCGGCGCAGACAATCGCTGTCTGGTGCCGTTCACCAGCTTCAGCGAATACGACACCATCGACGGCAAGAAGGTGCCCGTGTGGTTTGCTACGGATGAGAGCCGCTCGCCGCTCGCGTTCGGAGGCATCTGGACTAACTGGACTTCGGTTCGCAAGGCGAAGGAAGGCGAGGTCACAGCCGATGTTTTCGGCTTTCTGACCTGCGAGCCGAATGCCGAGGTGAAGCGCGTGCATCCAAAAGCGATGCCGGTCGTCCTTACGACGACCGAAGAGTACGACATATGGATGCAGGCCCCTTGGGAAGAAGCCAAAGCACTGCAGCGGCCGCTTCCGGACGGTTCGCTCAAGATCGTCGCCACCGGGGAGAAGGAAGATCCGGGCGCGGCTTCGCCGGAGACTTAGACGCATTGCCGTCCGCTCCGACCAGATGGAAACCGTCCCGACGGCAACGGAGCACTATGCCGAAGCCACCCACCATAAGGCGTCCCCTACAAGTTGGTCCCTAATCGGGGCAAAGTAGGTCCCTTAGCCTGAAACACAAAAAGCCCCGCCAGCGACGGCGGGGCTTTTCTCTCGGTCCTGGAAATAGGGCACTCGGTCAGGCCGCTTCTACGGCCTATGGTAAGGTCTCAACGAGGGGTGTGATCGCTTCTTACGATCTGGAGACGCGGTCGAGGTCTCACATCGAGCGTATCGTAGATCTCGTTCAGCGAGATGGACGTGCCCAACGTCGGAAGCGGAATGGCGACGTCAAATTCCTCGAACTTTTCCTCAGTCCATTTTCCGTCTTCTTGCCGTCGGTGAACCTTAACGAGCGCAATCTCGGACTCGATCTGGATAACCGTGTCGACGCTCTTCAAATCTTGGTACTCGCGCAGCTTGTCTCCGTAGTCAAAGACGGCGGTGCCCGGCGAGGAGACTTCGACGATCAGGGTCGGCCTGGAGGCCGTCATTGCGGACGCATTGGGCGGGCCACAATCCACGACGACGTCGGGATATCGGATCGTGTCCGGACCAGTCTGGACGGCCGTGTCGCTCGATGTGGTGCGGCAGCCGTTCTTCTTCCCGGCCGGAACAAAGGCGGTCTGGACGTTGCTGCAGATGACGTTATGCCCCTCTTTGGCGCCGGCCATGGCATAGGCTACGCCCCCCACGAGCTCGTAGCGAACCTCGCTGCCGGAAATGGCATTGAAAAAATCGTCAATCGAGAGCTTGTCGTGCTCGGGAATACCCATTGCGCCATCCAGATCTTCGCCCCTGCAATATAAACCGCTTGGTGCGATAGGAAAGCCCATCCAGACACTCGTACCGGGTACGAGTTCGTAACAGTTACGCCTAGAGAGGGAGAAAAATTGCTTCGAACAGCCTCACCCCGGGGAACCGTGATGACGCCGAAGATCCGGGGCAAATTCAGCCGAACCATTCCCGTGAGCGACCTCCGGCAGGCGGCTCGCCTTGTCGCAGGCCGGGGGTAAATTCGTCGCTAGGACGATGGCTGTCACAACGTGCTTGTCCAAGGGGACCTACTTTACCCTGCGCCACCCGCCAGCGGGTCGCCGCGCCGAAACTGGCTCTTGCGATCGCAATACTTTGGAGACGGGACTAGGGGACACACTTTGCCCGTGACCGCACCTCTTCGATATTTCACACGCGGCCGGTCGCTGCTACGGGGCCGAATTAGAGCGGTGATGTCGAAGGATGAAGGCGCGTATCGAGCGCGAACGCTTCCTGAAGGTGCTGCTGGTACGCGCCTTCCGCCCTGGTCGGGTCGAAAATCAGATTCCAGCTGTGATTGTCCACACTTGGGATCACGACGAATTTGTGCTTGGCCAAGAGCGCATCACCGAACGCCTGCTGGCCCGCGCCTGGGATTCCCGGTCGCAGCCAATTGGCGTTCGGAACGTCGGCAGCGCGAACGATTTGAACGTCGGACACGGCGGCGATATGAAGCGCGGTCAGTACGTGCGGCAGAGTGTCGAGCACTTTGAAGCCTTTGTGAACCGCCACTTCGAGGATCGCGGTCGCTGGATCAAGCGCGCAATACACGACGCGAACGCCTTTGCTGTTCCACCGGCCGCCGACCTGGAATGCGCCTTCGCCACTATCCCAGTTCGACGCAAAGCGCGCCTGATCGAGGCGCCAAGCGATGAGCTTGCCGCCTCCCAATGGCTCTACAGAAGGCGTCATGCATAGACGCCGTATGCGAGCCGTGTGAGGTACTGTTCAATGAGCTCGATGCCCGCCGGAGTAGCAAGCAGATCGATCGGGCGACGCTGGTCAAGACCGATGGCCGGACGCTCGAGCCACTGCTCTGCCTCTTCCTGCGAACCGAACACGTCCGTGGCCTTGGCCAGGATTTCGGCAAACTTCCAGGTCCGCCCACTTTGCTCCTGGCTGAGCGGCTTGTCCGGAGCGTCCTTGCGTCGCTGAAAGGTGCGAAGGCTCATTCCGAAGGCTTTTTCCAGCGAGTCCGTTTGAATGAAGAGGAGGTGACTGACGAAGTGGGTCAGCGCGGAGCCTGGCAGTCCGTCCAGCAGCAGTTCGTGGGCGTCGAGGGTGCTTGTGATGCGGCGCGACAGGATGCGCGGCCCGCCGAGCAAATCGGCCACCTTCTGCAGATCATTGCCTGGCCCCTTTGGAGCCGGTTTCTCGGCTGCAGCAGTCATAGTAGCCCTCGCGTCATGTGTCGCCTAATATGTGTCACATGTCGCGATTAATCAAGCGCGCATTGTCGAGCTCAGGGAGGTACTCGCCGCCAGCATCGCCTGCCTGTTCGATTGCCAAAGATCCTGGAAACGCCCGTTTTGACTGCGTTTTTGCGGTCGTTGGCGCATGCGGCTTTAGGGGGCATACTTTACCTGGTAACCACCCTTCGGACCTCGCCAATATCTATTCTGGATCAGCCAATATCTATTCTGGATCAGCAGCGCGGCCTGCGGCTACGCGCTAGGGCGTGCCGTCCTTCGACCGGCAGTTCGCCAGGTCGTCGCGCTGGACCCAACCGTACTTGGACTCGCCCGAATCTTTGTCGAAATGGACGACGAAGACCCAGTCGCGATACGTGTCGCGAATCGCAACCTTCTGGCCCTTCTCGATCGGCAACCAGCGCGGCTCAGTCTGTCCGCCGGGCCGGTTGGCCAGCTCAGTTTCCTTCGGCACGGTGCACTCGGTGTAAGAGGCATGTGAGCTGGCGGGCAACGCGATCAGGGCCGCGGCGGTCAAGAGAAGCTTCTTCATCACGGGATTCGCTGAGGAGGATGATCGAATTCTGGTTCGGCTGAGCATCCTTCAGGCTGACGAACACGAGCGATTGCTCCGGACGGTGGCACACGAGGCCACCGAGCGGTTCGTCTGCTGTACCAACAAGGTCGGAGCCCCCATGGTGCCGGCGCTGTTCAACCCAGCCGAGATCGCCGGGCGCAGGTTGGACGATGTCCGCGTTTATTACTCTCGCCAGACAGGACCAATCAAGCGGCGGCACGTCAAGGCGCACCGCGAACGACTGCATGGCGTTGTCGAATTGATCGCCGTGGCGACGCCGCAAGTTCATGCAAAATTTCTTGCGTGCGACCGAGATGATGTTGTGGTCAGTACGATGAATTGGGGTTCTCAATCCGGTTCACCTGACAATCCCCTGGACGAGATCGGGCTCCATCTGTCCGGAACCGGCTTGGCCGCAAGTCTATTGAGAAAGTTCGAAGAGCAAGTCCAGGACCGGGAGGGTGCAGACGAAGCCGCCGCGGGTCCGGCCGCGCAGTGAGACACTCTTCTGGAGCGCCGGCCACGGCGCAAGGCAGCGCTGATTTAGGGAAAGTGTGATGAGCACCTCAGAGACAGTCGAGTTTGCGGTGGGTCCGTGCCCATGCGGAAGCGGAGCGATTGTGAAGAGCGTTACCACGCAAGACAACCCGTGGAGTTCGGCTGACATTTCCTACGGAATAAACTGCCCTAAATGTGCTGGAGCGTGGGACATCACCAGCGGAACGCTCACGAACCGAGAGTCCGCCCGGCCGCATCAAGAAGCCTATCGCGCAGAGCGGCAGGCCTCTGCCGAGCTGCATGTGATCGTCGACGAGCTTGTGGATCGGTATTTCGAAGATTTTGGCGCCAAGACGATGACGGCAGAACTTCGGGAAATGCAACGGCTCGGCATCTCCACGATGAACATCGCGCAATTTCGCAAGGCGGTGCATGAAGGACGCCGGCCGTCGGAGCGATCGTATGCTTTAAAGAATCCGGACTGGCTTTTCAGCGTGGCAAAAGAGGCCGAGAAGGAAGAGGCGTTCGTACAACTGCGCGACAAATATAACGACGCGCGCGCAAGAACGGCGGACACAGCCAAAGCGGTCATCAGGCGCCGTATCCCGAACGAATGACCATATGGACGAGAGCCCCGACGTGGGCGTCATTGACGATCGGCGATCGCGGCGCCTGATCTCGCACGCCTGCCGCACTCACCCGTTATGATGACGCCAGCACGACCTCACGCAGCGCGGTCAGAGATGGCAGAAAAAAGTATCCACCTCCGCTGGGTGCGACGAACGCCGTTTGCGCCCTCACCTCTGCGGACTGGAGCTGCGCGCCGAAGAGATGACAGCGCCGGATCCCGTCAGGCGCAGCGGCATTCTGACCGACAATCATGTCATGTCCGCCAGGACCACGCGGGCGCGATCCGCTATTGATCCAGCGCGCCTGAAGAAACTCGAACTGGTCCTCGATCGACGATTGGATCGAGAGAAACAAAAGGCCGCGGTCTCCTTCGAGCGGATCGGGACCGCCGTCGCCATACCGGTCTGCGAGGCTTTCGCCGAAGGCAACGCCAACGCGCAATAGGCGCCGCGTCTGGGAAGCGTTGCCTCCTCCCATGTCGGAGCCGCTATCCCGCGTATTGACTTTGCGGATATGCGCGCCCGCGGGGCAAACGATCCCGACCGGATCTGCCTGCGCGTCCGCAAACGGTGACGGGCCACCCGCACGGGCCGGCGTGCTATTGTCGAAGCGGAAATCATTGTTGGCCATGTCGTCTGCGCCGAGATCGGGATCGTCCTTGTCCGGCGTCCGGAGAACGGGGGCGCCGCTTGGCCAGCGCCCGACCAGCCGCGAAGCGAGCGCCTCGCCCGTCAGGCCCTCGAAGCCGGAAGTTTTCGAAAGGCGGGCAGCTTCGCGCCGCATTGTCTGCCAGAAGCCGGCGACATCCTGCCTCAGGCGCCGATAGACCAGGAAACTGCCGTTTCTCATCCACGGTTCGCAGGGCAGCGTCGGCCCCGGGAGAAGCGGATCGGCGCCGGACACAGGATACCCCAGCAGAAATTCCCCTGGCCAGACCAGGTCCTGACCCGGATACCCGTAGAGCCACGCATCAGGAAGATCGCCCGCGTCAAGTTTACGGTCCGTGACGAAGTCATCCGGCGCATGGCTGGCGCGCCCACGGATTCCTGGCTGCGACACCCCGTCATCGAAACCGAAATGCTCATGTCCGGGTTGATCGGCGCGAACGTCGCCGTGCTGGATCGCGACGTTCGCTCCCAGCCCCACGAGATCTCCCGCAATGCGCTGCGCAAGGGAACGAACGTCAGCCTGATGGTCGCCAGCGACGACGAACATTGCGTCGAGTTCGTTTCCGGGGCCGCCGACGACCCAATTGGACGCCGCGGCGGGATCGTCCGGATCGACAGGGTCACCGAGGAGTCCGGACCGCGCCGCAAGCCCCCCGCGAAACGCTGGGCTCTTGAACTGACTTACCGCCGGCGTGAAACGCCCCAGCCCTTGGGCGGTGAAAGCAAGTGCCACGAGCGGCGCGCGGGCCTCTCGCTTGGCGAACCCTGCGGCGAACTGGCGATGCTGCCTTCGATCCTCAAGCGTCTTCCTTCCCGACGCGATCGCCCCGGCGGACGCCATGGCGGCCAGATGCTCGCGGATTGCAATCAGTTGCAAGATCGCCTCGGGCAGCCGGAGATATACCAGGGCATGATGCGGCTTGAGAAAGCCGGGAGCCGCGATTCCCTGGATGTCATCCAGTTCCAGTACGGGCTCTAATGGAGCCATTGCACGGAGCTTCGTGTCTGCGACCACCGGTTTCCTGCCGGCGACGATTGCTCTCTTGGCCATCAGATGCCCCCATGCGCGCGGCGCGAATAGTTGAGACTTGCGACCACGGCCGGGCCGGCGCCGCGGCCGTCGTGGCTATGCGGCTCCGAAAAAGCCGGCATCAAACCCGGTGGAATGTTTGTGCCGACATCGATGGCACGCAGAAGGCGCGTGTCGGAACGCAGCACGCACGCTTGGCCGACGCATTCGATCCTGTCGTTGGGCACGGTTGCGAGGTCGGTTGCGCCACCCACGAGCTTGACGGTGATGCATTCGGCGATCTGCCCGCCCCACCGCAGCGGTACACCGCCGATCATGAGATCACTCAGCGTGCGCCCCGTTTCGCGCGGCACCTCGACGACCAGCCGCTCGATCCGACCGGGCTCGCCCCTCACGATGCGGATACATTCGGCTGGTGCAATCCCATCCGGCGGCTCCCACCCCGTCAGGTTGATATCATCCATGTAAAGACCGACCGGATTGACGAGCGTCACCATCGCTTTCAGTCGCGCGAGTGCATTGACGGTGGCCCCGATCGTGGGATCGCTGTTTCGGTTGGCGCCCCCATAGCGCGAACAGCAGATTAGTTCGTCCGGCGACGTGACCGGTGTTCCATCCCGGCGTTGTCGCAAGATCGTGGCGTCTGCACCCAGCCTGATCTCGGCTCCGATCGAATTCGGCGGGCAATTGAGATGCACAATGCCGTGGGTCGTATTCCACTTATTGTTGGGGTTGTAGTCGCCCACCTGCAGCCCCCCAAACGGTACCTTGAGCCGGAGGTCGTCGACCTCGACCGGCTTGCCCGTGAGCTCACGATAGAGGTGGGCGGCGTATTCGGGGTTGCCGGAGAAGCGATAGGACACGCCGTCATCGATGTTGACGCTCCCACCGAAGATCGCGGTCCAGTATTCAGGCGGTTCAGACGTGAAGGTGACTCGCGCGATCCGTCCGGTGGCAGGATCGCGCTCGACGAACCATTCGCAATATTCATCGAGCGGCCGGAACCAGACCTTCGTGTTTGCCAGCATCAGCCGCTGCGCCGGCAGCAAGCTATCGTACGGTTTATGATAAGCGTCATAAGGTGACAGTGGCCATAGACTGTCAGCCTCCTGGAGCGCGCGGTCGCGTCCAAATTTCAGGATCAGGGTCTTAGGAAAGGCATTCCAGACAATCGGCTGCTCAACGAGCGTCGTCTTGGCATCGTATTGCTTGGGATCGAAGAACTGGACGGTGCCGGGCTTTTTTTCGTCCGATGAAAGAATAGCTTTCTGGACATCGATCGAGGATTTGAAGCAGAGGCTAACAAACTCGTCCCATTGCTGGCGGCCGCCGGGGACGTGATCGAGATCGGTCAGATACGCCGGCGGGTCGAATCTGCGCAAAATCGACATGAGTGCTCCTCCGCTATGTGCGGGACATTACCCCATCAGAAACAATGATCCGCTGATGCCGCGTCGCGCCCAAAAATCTGTCCGCAGCCTCAAACGCGTCATCCAAAATCCATGACCGCTGACGCTCTCTCGCCGGGCCGGCCAGCACAAATACGTCGACAAAAATATTATGGTCTTGCGCCAAAGATCGCTGGGCTACTCCCACCCGGCCACTAGAGCCATTTCAATCGATCAGCTATAAGTTGCACACGTCGCTGCCGTTGACAACCGCTTTCCTTTTGAAAACCCGAGCTGTGCAACGTTATCCCGGCGGCGCCATCGCCTCACTCGCGTCGAGGAAAGCGCAGCTTTTCAGAAGCGCGATCCGACGTCGTCCATGACGGAGACACCATGGCTCGTTCACTCTACGCGCGGCTCGACCAGCGCTTCGGCACCAGGCCGCCGGCCTTCCAGCGACAACGCGACCTGCAGAACAGGATCGCAAACTTCGCGCAGACATTCGGCGCGAATATCATGTTCGCTCCTGAACGGGCAGACAAGAAGACGCGAGTTGCCGTCGTCGGTGCGGGGTTCGCGGGACTCATGGCCGGCCATACCCTATCGCGCACATGCACGGTCCAGGTTTTCGAGGCGCGCGATCGCGTCGGCGGCAGAGTGTGGACCCAATTTCACACATCATCCCACCGCGTGATCGAAGCCGGCGCCGAGTTGATCGGATACAATCACTTAACCTGGCTGCGGCTTGCCAAGCATTTCGGTCTGGGATTGAGCGTGCTCACCACGGAGGAAGCATTCACGTCCCTCAATCTCGATATGCCGCTGTCGCTGGACGGCCAGGTGCTCTCGCCGAAGCAGACCAAGCAAGTCTACGACGAGATGGAGCCGGTGATCGCGAAGATCTGCGCAGAAGCGAGAACGCTGGCCGATCCTTATAAATGCTGGGAAACCCCGCACGCGCACGACCTTGACCGAACGAGCCTGGCGGACTGGATCGAAAAGCAGGATTGCAGCAGGCTTGCGAAGAAGGCGCTCGAGGCCCAGTTCGCCAACACTAACGGCGCCCCCACCCGCCGACAGAGCCTACTGGCCAATCTCGCCGCAATTCGCGGCGGCGCGCTTCATGGCAAGCCCGACGACTACTTTACCCAGTCCGAAACCGTAAAATGCGAACAAGGCAATCAAACGCTCGCATTCAAACTGGCGCAGAGCATCGAAGCGGCAGGTGGCAGCGTCGCAACAAACAGGCCGATAGCACTGATCGATATTCGCGCGGACAAAGTCACTCTCAAGTCCGCAGCGGACGACGAACTTGAATTCGACTATGTCGTATTTGCCGTTCCGCCGAGTCTTTGGCCAACCGCATCATCCCCTTCAGACATCACGATTACTCCTGCCATTCCGCCCGACTTTCACATGTCGATGGGCCTCGCGATCAAGTACCTGAGCGAACTCAAAGGCCGTTTCTGGTTCGGCGGCGGCCTGTCTCCAAACGGCATGTCAGACGCGATCGGAATGACCTGGGACGGCACGGATAATCAGATCCAGATGACAGATCAGTCCGTGGAGCTCAGCCTGTTCGCCGGAGGTGATGCCGCCAAGGAAGCGATAGAGCTGCTTGGCCGGTCGGGTCAGGGCGAACTGAATGCGTACTACGGGCGCGAGCTGGAAAAACTCTTTGCCGGCTATTCTGGGAATCTGGTGAGCGATCCCACGTTGATCTGCTGGCCCGCCGAACGTTGGACGGGGGCCGGATATTCATGCCCCGCTCCCGGCGAGGTCACCCGCATCGGGCCGTTCCTCAATAGGCCGTTCAACGAGCGGCTTGTGTTTGCGGGTGAGCACTGCTGTTTGCCGTTTTTCGGTTACATGGAAGGTGCATTGCAATCGGGGCTAGCTGCGGCATCGGCCATCACGCGGAACGAGGGCCTCATCTAGCGTTGAGCGCAGCGGCACGACCTGGTCGCTGCGGAAGAACGGGCATGTCGCGGCCGGTTGCAATAATCGGGCGTCAGGCTTCCATCCTTTGCAAATACTGCAAGACAACTTCGCCAGACGTCATGATGTGCTGCTCAATAAAGCCGCTAGGCCTGATCGATCCCAGGCGCATCTTCATCCTCCAAGATCAAACGTGACCTTCCAAATCTGTTTCGAGAATTGAGAAGCTAGCACGATTACACGGCAGCATTTAGCCGCGAGTGGAGCGCCGCTAGAGAAGCCGTGATCAGTATAGCCTCTTCGGAAATCTTGATCTCTCTGAACACCATCCAAAAAGGTCAAGGCCGCTAGTCACCTTCAACTCAATCACGTCGTTCAACCAGCCGCGAGTGCTTCGCGCACCTTGGAGACGAATCGTTGAGGGTGTCACTGCCCTTAAAATCGCGAAGGACATATCCCCGCGTATACGACAGCTGCGCGAGCGGATCGTGCCCTCAGCGCATCACTAGTGCGAATTGGCAGTCAGCACGATCGCAACATCGAGAAACAGCCAAGCTGGCGCCCCGCAAGGATTTGAAATCACTAGGGAAGTTATTTGAATCCTTCGATCCACGGGAATCGAATTGTGGTACGAAGCGTGGTACGAGGTGGGGACCTCAAGATAAGTGTACGAAAAGCCCTTATTTTCTTGGTAGCGGGGGAGGGACTCGAACCCCCGACCCCAGGATTATGATTCCCGTGCTCTAACCAGCTGAGCTACCCCGCCACAGGGTCGCAAGCGGCGGAACGGCCGATCTCGCGAACGCGCGGCATATAAGGAAGGGGGCGGCGGGCTGTCAATCCGCGTTTGCGAAAAGCTTCCGCCTTCGCCGGGGCTCCCGCCTGCACCAAGGCTTCGGCGGGCAAGTCGGCGGGACAAGTTGGCTTGAAACGAAGATCTTTGGTAAGATTCCTGGGATTTCCGGCACCAGACTCGTGGGAAGTCCTCCTCACCCGGATCGCATCTTCGATGCGCTCCGGCCTCTCCCCGCAAGCGGGGAGAGGCGAAGGAAGAATCAGCCTATTTCGGCCTGACCGTCGGGTCGCCGCCAGGACTACCGGGGGGTGGGATGACCGGCATGGCACCGTCCGTAGAAGGGGCCGGAGCATGCATCTCGGGGTCCACGCCGGAGGGCGGGCAGAGCACGCCGTCAGATTTTGCCAGTTTGTCGCCGAGCGGTTCCCGGGACTGGCCGGTGGTAGTGCCGTCGGGCGCGGTGGCGCGGTTCGGGCGGTCCTGCGGCATGCAATTGGCGGCGTGCTGGGCCGATGGCGGCGCGGTCGCTTGCGGCGGCGTTGCAGGTCGCGGCGGGGCCTGCGCGATCGCGCTGCCTGAGGCGGCGATCAGGAGGCTGGCCAGAATGATGTTTGATGTCGTGCGCATGGGAGGGAAACGTCTCCGGCCATGCGGAGGTTCCGGCCGACGCACGGCGAATTGAAGCGCTGGAAATTGGCTGGCGGTTCCCTGCGGCCGATGCTTCGAGGCGCCCGCCGCTGGCGGGCTCGTCGGGATGAGGCCGCGTTTTGTGGAGACAGTGCCCCGACGGCGCGATCTCCGCAAATCGCGTTACGATTTGACGTAGCGGATCAGCGAAAAGTGGCCCATCGGCGGCATCGGACGGCGCTCGGCGAGCGTGACGCCGCGGTGCCTGGCGGCCCAGTTGACGAGGCGGTCCCACGGGAATTCCGGCCGCCAGCCGAGGCGGCGGGCGATGGGCGCGAAGGCGAGCTCGAACAGCTTGCGCGGGCCGCTCTCGGCGCCGATGTGGTTGACCAGGATCAGCTCGCCGCCGGGCTTGAGCACGCGCACGAACTCATCGAGCGTACCTTCGGGATCGGGCACGGCGGTGATGACATATTGCGCGACCACCGCATCGAAGAAGTTTTCGGGGAAGGCGAGGTTCTTCGCGTCCATCACCGAGAGCACTTCGACATTGCTGAGCCGCAGCGCGCGTACGCGCGCCTGCGCCTTGCGCAGCATCGGCTCGGAGATGTCGACGCCGCAGATTTTTGTCGTGCGCGAATAATCGGAGAGCGAAAGCCCTGTGCCGACGCCGACGTCGAGGATGCGGCCGCCGATGCGGTCGGCCTCCGCGATGGTCGACTGCCGTCCGGCGTCAAAGACCTTGCCGAACACGAGATCGTAGACCGGCGCCCAGCGGCCATAGGCCTTCTCGACCCCGGCCCGCGAGATGTCTGCTGCCATGCCCCCTGCCCCGGAAATTTTCTAGCCGCGTACCGCTTCCACCAGCGGCCTCGCAGTGCTCGTTGCGACTTTCGCGGCGGCGCTCTGGATGAAGCCGCCACCGAGCACGCGCGCCTGCCCCGAGGGCGCGTCGTAGAACACGCAGGCCTGGCCGGGCGAGACGCCCTCCTCGCCGGCGACGAGCTCGACTTCGTAATGGCCGTTGCCGCCGCGCAGCCAGGCCGGCTGCGGGCTGCGGGTCGAGCGGACGCGCACGAACATCTCGAGGCCAGCGCCGATGGCGCGGTCGATGTCGCCGTCGCCGATCCAGTTGACGTCGCGCAGCACGATGCGGTGCATCTTCAGCGCATCGCGCGGGCCGACGACGACGCGGCGGCCCGGGGCATCCAGCCGCACCACGAACAGCGGCGCGTGAGCGGCGATGCCGAGGCCGCGGCGCTGGCCGACGGTGAAATTGGCGATGCCGTTGTGCCGGCCGAGCACGCGTCCCTCGAGATCGACGATGTCACCGGGGTCCATCGCGTTCGGACGCAGGCGAGTGATGATGTCGGTGTAGCGGCCGGTCGGCACGAAGCAGATGTCCTGGCTGTCGTGCTTGTCGGCGACCGCGAGACCGAAGCGGCGCGCGAGCTCGCGCGTCTCGGGCTTGGTCATGTCGCCGAGCGGGAAGCGCAGGAAGTCGAGCTGCTCCTGCGTGGTCGCGAACAGGAAGTAGCTCTGGTCGCGGTCGCTGTCGGCGGCGCAGACCAGCGCGCGCGAGCCGTCGTCGCGGCGGCGCGAGGCGACGTAATGGCCGGTGGCGAGCGCCTGCGCGCCAAGCTCGCGCGCGGTCTTCAGGAGGTCGCGGAACTTGACCGAGCGGTTGCACTCGATGCACGGCACCGGCGTCTCGCCGAGCGCGTAAGAGTCGGCGAAATTGTCGATGACGGACTCGCGAAAGCGATCCTCGTAGTCGAGCACGTAATGGGGAATGCCGAGCTTGGCGGCGACGTCGCGGGCGTCGTGGATGTCCTGGCCGGCGCAGCAGGCGCCCTTGCGGTGGGTCGCCGCGCCATGATCGTAGAGCTGCAGCGTGATGCCGACGACGTCATAGCCTTCGGCCTTGAGCAGCGCAGCCGTCGTCGAGGAATCGACGCCGCCCGACATGGCAACGACGACCCTGTTGTCCTCAGGACGGCCTTCGAGATCCAGACTGTTCAGCATGGGCCTTAAAGCGTTGTGACGGCGGCGTTCGCGATCCGCGATGACTTGGACATTCTTCGGCTTCCGGCGGGACATCGACGCTCCCCGGGAACTTTGGTTCCCCCGGGGGCACGACTGCCCGGTCGAAAGCGGCTGAGAGCAGCTCTTTAATATAGGCCGCATTCCGGTGAAGCAATCACGCGGGCGGCCGCTTAGGGCAATTCTTGCCGGGGAGGCAGAAATGGCGGGGCTCTTGCGTTCCTCGCGGCGGTGGCGAAAATCACCCAATTAATTGATTTTGCTAGATAAAATAGATCTCTAGGAAGCTGGCCCGCTCCTTGCTACCTCTATGCCGAAGATGTTTCCAAGAGGTTTTCCGTGGTCGGTCGGGCGTCAGACGTAGCAGCCAGCGTGCAAGTCCAGAGCGCGCAGCAAAAGCCTGCCCGGTCGCAGAGCTCCAAAGACACGTCCAGCAACGACTCCTTCGGCTCGCTGGTCGACAGCAACACCCAGGCGATCAGCAACAACGCGCCGCCGCAGGACACCGCGCCGCGCCGGACCGAGTCGTCGTCCGCCCCAGACAAGAGCCCGCGCGATACCGCCGCGACCGACCAGCCCTCGCAGAGCAAGGCGAACGACGACACCGACACATCGGCCCCCACCGCGAACGACGCGACGGCCGATCCGGCCAAGCCGACCAAGGACAAGTCCGAGACCTCCGACGCGAAATCGTCGGAGAAATCCGACGGCACCAAGGGCGACAAGACCGACGGCACCGTTGCCGCCACCGCCGATGCCGCCGTGCAGCCCGACGCGGCGCGGGTCGCTATGCCCGATCCGAACGCCATCGTGGTGGCCCCGCCCGTGGTGCCGGTCGATCCGAACGCGGCCGCGAGCCAGGCCGGCGATGCCGCCGCCTCGCCGCTGACCATTGCGGCAGCCGGCATCGCCGCCAGCGCCTCCACCGCGGCGCAGATCGCAGGCGGCAAGACCGACACCGCCACGGCGAGCGACAAGAGCGCCAAGACCGCGGGTGCCAAGGTCGATACCGACACGACGACAACGCTGGGCGATGCCGCCACCGGCACGACCGACGGCACCGCGACCGATGCCAAGACCAATGGCGGCTTGGTCGCCGCAGTGGACCAGGGCACGCCGAAGCCTTCGTTCAAGGCCGTCGCGACCGCGCAACGCGAGAGCGACGTCTCCAATATCGGCCAGGACGCGGGCAAGGCGAACGCCACGCAGACTCCGGCGACGACCGCGCATGCGCAAGCCGCCAAGCCGCAGGCCGAGGCGAACCCGACCGACGCGAAGGCCGGCGCCTCCGACCGCTCCGACGCAACGCCGGCGACGGCAACCACGCACGCGCATGCCGGCACGCAGGCCGCGGTGCCCACGACCGACACCAGCGCGCAGGCCGCCTCCACCATCCAGGCGCCGCTGACCAATACGACGTCGGCCGCCACCGCATCGACCGCGACGCTCACCGCGACCGCGGCAAATTCCACGCCCGTGCCGATCAGCGGCGTGCCGGTCGAGATCGCCGCGGCGGCGCGTGCCGGCAAGACGCGCTTCGACATCAGCCTCGATCCGATCGACCTCGGCCGCATCGACGTCCGCATCAATGTCGACCGCAACGGCCAGGTCACCTCGCATCTCACCGTCGAGAAGCCGGAGACGCTGCAGATGCTGCGGCAGGACGCCCCGCAATTGCAGCGCGCGCTCGACGATGCCGGCCTCAAGACCGGCAGCAACGGGCTGTCCTTCAGCCTGCGCGACCAGAATTCATCGGGCCAGAATTCCGGCCAGAACAACGACAATGGCGGCAATGCCCGCCGGCTGATCATCAGCGAAGACGACACCGTTGCTGCGGCGCCCGTCGGGCGCGGCTACGGCCGCATGCTCGGATCGAGCAGCGGCGTCGACATCAGAGTGTGAGGAGTATTCGAACATGACCACCACGAATGCCGCCACCGCCCCGACGCCCGTCTCCGGGACCACCGACGTCCCGAAGTCGTCCTCGTCGAACTCGCTGAGCTCGAACACGGGCGCGACGCTCGCCGGCAACTTCCAGACCTTCCTGACGCTGCTGACGACGCAGCTGCAGAACCAGAACCCGCTCGATCCGCTCGACACCAACCAATTCACCCAGCAGCTCGTGCAGTTCGCCGGCGTCGAGCAGCAGCTCAAGACCAACGATTCACTGTCCCAGCTCGTCACCCTGCAACAGACCACGCAGGCGACTCAGGCGCTGGGCTTCGTCGGCAAGACCGCGCTGGTCGACGGCTCGACCGCGACCATGACGAACTCGTCGGCGACCTGGCATCTCAACGTGCCGACCGACTCGACCGTCGACATCACCGTTGCCAATTCCACCGGCCAGACCGTGTTCACCGGCAAATATACCGCCGCCGCCGGCACCGACATTCCCTTCACCTGGAGCGGAATGGGCAATGACGGCACGCAATGGCCCGACGGCAAGTACACGATCACGGCGACGGGTAAGGACGTGGCGAACAACAATGTCGGCATCGCCGCGCAGGTGCAGGGCGTGGTGTCGTCCGTCGACCTGACCCAGTCGCCGCCGCTACTCACCATCGACGGCGCCAGCTACACCCTGAGCCAGGTGAAGAGCATCATCGCCACCAGCAGCAACTAAAGGCGCGCGCCTCGCCACACACGAGATGTGATCCCCGCGAACTCAGGGGATCCATCACCGCAGAACGTCGTTTTCGCGTGAGACCGTAACCCCGAGTCGTCGTCAAACTACTCGCTGGGGTTATGGGTCCCGGGCTCGCGCTACGCGCGCCCCGGGACGACAGTTGGGGCTTCGCCGGCTCCATTCGTTAGTAAAGTATTTACGAAGACCCCGCTCGGCCGGCTCGGATCATGGTGTCCAGCCCTCCGGGCCGGCTGTGTTCCAGCCATTTTCAACGAGAATTGTATTGAAGCCTTAGGCTTAGCGGATTTTTAAGCCCGCACGCGTAGGGTTACGGCGTGAGTTCAGTGGTTGAGAGTTTGTGAGTACGCCATGACAGAACCCCATCGCCCGAGGGTAAAATACGTCATCGGGCCGGACGGCAGTCCGCTGACGATCGCAGATCTGCCCGCACCCGGCACCAAACGCTGGGTCATCCGCCGCAAGGCCGAAGTCGTCGCCGCTGTGCGTGGCGGACTTCTCTCCCTCGAGGAGGCCTGCAGCCGTTATACCCTGACGGTCGACGAATTCCTCTCCTGGCAGTTTTCCATCGACCAGCACGGTCTGGCGGGTCTTCGCACCACCCGCATCCAGCAATATCGCCAGTAAGCGATCCGGAAATCTGCAGCTTTTGACGAAAATCGGCCTCGCCCCGCGAGGCCGATTTTTTTCATGTTTCCTTTTGGCGCGACTTTTGTCCCAGCTCTTAACCTTCGTTAACCATATCGAAACCATCACCTAGGCAATAATTGCCCAGTCGACCGCTCGGTTGCGGGTCGAAGCTTCGGGGCGGTTGCTTGCAAGGTCTTGCGGACTTTTTGAAGGGTATCGGCGCCGCCCGGTTCGGGGCGATGATCGCGGTCACCGCCGCGCTCATCGGCTTCTTCGCGTTCGTCATCATGCGCGTGACCACGCCGCAGATGACGACGCTGTTTACCGACCTCTCGGTCGAGGATTCTTCGGGCATTATCAAGGATTTGGAGCGACAGGGCATCCAGTTCGAGCTGCGCAATGAAGGCAGCATCATCATGGTGCCCAAGGACAAGGTCACGCGCCTGCGGATGAAGCTCGCCGAGGGCGGCCTGCCCAAGGGCGGCGGCGTCGGCTACGAAGTGTTCGACAAGTCGGATGCGCTCGGCACCACCTCTTTCGTCCAGAACATCAACCATCTCCGCGCGCTCGAAGGCGAGCTCGCCCGCACCATCCGCGCCATCGACCGCATCCAGGCCGCCCGCGTCCACCTCGTGCTGCCCGAGCGCCCGCTGTTCTCGCGCGAGGCGCCGGAGCCGTCGGCCTCGATCGTGGTGCGGGTCCGCGGCTCGCTCGAGGCCCAGCAGATCCGTGCCATCCGTCACCTCGTCGCCTCCGCCGTCAACGGGCTGAAGCCGCAGCGCGTCTCGATCGTCGACGAGGCTGGCTCGTTGCTCGCCGACGGCGCCGCGACCGATCCGGAGCAGGCGGTCGGCGACGAGCGCCGCACCGCCTTCGAGAAACGGATGCGCAAGCAGGTCGAGGACATCGTCTCCTCCGTGGTCGGCTCCGGCCGCGCCCGCGTCCAGCTCTCCGCCGATTTCGACTTCAACAAGATCACCCAGACCTCGGACAAGTTCGATCCCGAGGGCCGCGTGCTGCGCTCGAGCCAGACCCGGGAAGAGAGCAGCCTCACCGCCGACAACAACGGCCAGGTCACCGTCAACAACGAGCTCCCCGGCAACCAGCAGAACAGCGGTCCCACGGCGAAGGACCAGAGCAAGAAGACCGAAGAAACCAACAATTACGAGATCTCCCGCACCACCAAGACCGAGGTGACCGAGGCCGGCCGGGTCAACCGCATCTCGGTCGCCGTGCTGGTCGACGGCATCTATTCCAAGAACGACAAGGGCGAGCTCGCCTACACGGACCGCACCAAGGAACAGCTGGACCGCATCGCCACCCTGGTGCGCTCGGCGATCGGCTTCGACCAGAAGCGCGGCGACCAGGTCGAGGTCGTCAACCTGCGCTTTGCCGACGCCCCCTCCACCGCCCCGATCGCCGAGCCCTCCGGTTTCCTCGGCATGCTGCAGTTCACCAAGGACGACGTCATGTACTTCGTCGAGCTCGGCGTGATGATGCTGCTCGGCCTGGTCGTGCTGTTCCTGGTGATCCGCCCGCTGGTCAAGCGCATCCTCGCCTCCGAGGAGGTCGCGGCCGCCATCTCCGGCGCCCTCGCCGGCCCCGCCGCTTCGGAGGAGGCCGCGCCTGCCGGGCAGGCGCTGCTGCCGGGCGGCGCCGCGAGCGCGATCGACGTCGCCACCATTCAGGGCCAGGTCCATGCCCAGTCCGTTCATCGCGTCGGCGAGCTCGCCGAGCGCAACCCCAACGAAACCGTCGCCATCATCCGCCAATGGCTGACCGAACCCGCGAAATAATCGAGAAGTGAACTGACATGGCCGGCAACCTGCAAAACGCCAACTCCAACGACATCACCAGCGTGATCTCGACGCTCGGTGCCCGCCAGGGCAGCCGCGCGGGCGGCAAGACCGAAGCGGTGACGGGACCCAAGCGCGCCGCGATCCTGATGCTGGCGTTGGGCGAGCAATATGGCGGCAAGATCTGGTCGATGCTCGACGACGACGAGGTCCGCCAGCTCTCGCTGGAAATGTCGACGCTCGGCACCGTCGAGGTCGACACGGTCGAGGACATGCTGCTCGAGTTTGTCTCCCGCATGTCGGCTTCCGGCGCGCTGATGGGCAATTTCGACGCCACCGAGCGGCTGCTGCAGCAGTACCTGCCGCCGGAGCGCGTCAACGGCATCATGGACGAGATCCGCGGCCCCGCCGGCCGCAACATGTGGGAAAAGCTCTCCAACGTGCAGGAAGAGGTCCTCGCCAACTATCTCAAGAACGAATATCCGCAGACCATCGCAGTCGTGCTGTCGAAGCTGAAGCCGGAACACGCCGCGCGCGTGCTCGGCATCTTCCCCGAGGAGCTCGCGCTCGACGTCGTCAACCGCATGCTGAAGATGGAGGCGGTGCAGAAGGAGGTGATCGAGAGCGTGGAAAAGACGCTGCGCACCGAATTCATGTCCAACCTGTCACAGACCCGCCGCCGCGACGCCCACGAGGTGATGGCGGAAATCTTCAACAATTTCGACCGCCAGACCGAAACCCGCTTCATCACCTCGCTGGAAGAGGACAACCGCGAATCTGCAGAGCGCATCAAGGCGCTGATGTTCACCTTCGACGACCTCGTGAAGCTGGATTCCGGCTCGGCCCAGACCCTGATGCGCAATGTCGACAAGGACAAGCTCGGCGTCGCGCTCAAGAGCGCCAACGAAGACGTCCGCAACTTCTTCTTCGGCAACATGTCCTCGCGCGCGGCCAAGATGCTCCAGGACGACATGGCGGCGATGGGCCCGGTCCGCCTGCGCGACGTCGACGAGGCCCAGGCGCTGCTGGTCAACCTCGCCAAGGACCTCGCCGCCAAGGGTGAGATCATGCTGACCAAGAACCGCGCCGACGACGAGCTGGTGTACTGATGGGCGCCCCCGCAAAATTCCTGTTCGACACCGACTTCGCAGCGCCGGAGCGGTCGCCGCGCGAGAAGGCTGCGACCGCTGCCGAGATCGCCCAGAAGATCGCGGAAGCCGAGGCGCGCGCCTATCAGGACGGCTTTGCCGCCGGCCAGCGCGAAGCCAAGGCCGAGAGCGACCGCCGCGTCGCGCTCGCCATGGAAGAGATCAACATCGGTGTCCGCGGCGTCGCCGCCGGCATCGGCAACATCGAGACCAAGATGGAGACCGAGGCGGTCGACGTGGCGGTGGCGGTGGCGCGCAAGCTGTGCGCCGATCTGGTCGCTGCCGAACCGCTCGGCGAGATCATGGCGCTGGTCAAGGACTGCTTCTCGCACCTTGTCGCGACGCCGCATCTCGTCGTGCGCATCAACGACGCACTCTACGACAGCGCGCGCGAGAAGATGGAGCGGCTCGCCAAGCAGAGCGGCTTCGAGGGCCGGCTGGTGATCCTGGCCGAGCCCGATATCGCCACCGGCGACTGCCGGATCGAATGGGCCGACGGCGGCGTCGTGCTGGAGCGCGGCGCCATCGTGGCCAAGATCGACGAAATGGTCGGACGCTATATCGCGTCCCGCAGGGGGAGCTAAGCCATGAGCGACACCGACGGACAGGTCCCGCTGCCCGATCTCAACGGCCCGATGCCGCCGACCGGTACGGACGTCGGCTACAACGAGGACGAATATGCTGCGCGCGCCGCCGCCGACCTCGAAGCCGTGTTCGACGTGCCGGTGCAGGTCTCGGCCGTGCTCGGCCGCTCCAAGATGGACGTCAGCGAGCTGTTGAAGCTCGGGCCCGGCACCGTGCTCGAGCTCGACCGGCGCGTCGGCGAGGCCATCGACATCTACGTCAACAACAAGCTGGTCGCCCGCGGCGAAGTCGTCCTGGTCGAGGACAAGCTCGGCGTGACCATGACCGAAATCATCAAGACCGAACGCAGCTAGTAGCGCAAGGAATGACGCGCGGCAGCGCGACCAGACGGACAGGAGACTGACATGCGGCTTCTCATCGTTGGCACATTGAAGGGCCAGCTCACCACCGCCACCAAGATCGCGATGGAGAACGGCGCCACCGTGACCCACGCCGAGGATCACGAGCAGGCGATGCGCGTGCTGCGCGGCGGCAAGGGCGCCGACCTCCTGCTGGTCGACGTCGCCCTCGACATCCGCGACCTCGTGATGCGGCTCGAGGCCGAGCACATCCACGCGCCGATCGTCGCCTGCGGCATCACCAACGACGCCCGCGCAGCGGTCGCCGCGATCCACGCCGGCGCCAAGGAATACATCCCGCTGCCGCCGGATCCGGAGCTGATCGCCGCGGTGCTGGCCGCGGTCGCCAACGATTCCCGCGAGCTGGTCTATCGCGACGAGGCGATGGCCAAGGTGATCAAGCTCGCCCAGCAGATCGCGGGCTCCGACGCCTCGGTGATGGTCACCGGCGAATCCGGCACCGGCAAGGAAGTGCTGGCCCGCTACGTCCACACCCGCTCGGCCCGCGCCAAGCGTCCCTTCATCTCGATCAACTGCGCCGCGATCCCCGAGCATCTGCTGGAATCCGAACTGTTCGGCCACGAGAAGGGCGCCTTCACCGGTGCAATCGCGCGCCGCATCGGCAAGTTCGAGGAAGCGACCGGCGGCACGCTGCTGCTCGACGAAATCTCGGAGATGGACGTCCGCCTGCAATCGAAGCTGCTGCGCGCCATCCAGGAGCGCGTGATCGACCGCGTCGGCGGCACCAAGCCGGTGCCGGTGGACATCCGCATCATCGCGACCTCGAACCGCAACCTGGCGGAAGCCGTGCGCGAAGGCACGTTCCGCGAGGACCTGCTGTTCCGCCTCAACGTCGTCAATCTGAAGATCCCGCCGCTGCGCGAGCGTCCCCTCGACATCCTCGAGCTCGCCCAGCATTTCGTGAAGAAATATGCCGAAGCCAACGGCGTACCGGTGCGCCCGATCTCCGCGGACGCGCGCCGCGTGCTCTCGACCAACCGCTGGCAGGGCAACGTCCGCGAGCTCGAGAACACCATGCACCGCTCGGTGCTGATGGCGCAGGGCGACGAGATCGGCCCCGACGCGATCCTCACCCCGGACGGCGACCGCCTCGACCTCGCCAAGACCGCGCCGGCCGTGGCGCATGCGACCATGGCCGCCGAGCAGGTGACGCGGGCGTTTGTGGGCCGCACCGTCGCCGACGTCGAACGCGACCTGATCCTGGAGACGCTGAAGCACTGCCTCGGCAACCGGACCCATGCCGCCAACATCCTCGGCATCTCGATCCGCACGCTGCGCAACAAGCTCAACGAATATTCCGACGGCGGCATCCCGATCACGCCGGCGGGAACGCCGGGCGAATATCCGCGGATGCCGATGGTGGGGGCGTAAGTCTCTCCCCCTACTGAAAGAATGCAGATGCCCGGGCTGGTCCCGGGCATTTTTTTGGATGCAGGCTGCCAACCTCGTCATTGCGAGCGCAGCGAAGCAATCCAGAATTCCTCCGCGGTGATAGCTGGATTGCTTCGCTACGCTCGCAATGACGGCGTTGAGAGCGCTCCTCGCATAACGGGACCGCGCTAGCCGACTAGGCCATGGCGACGTCAGGCCCTATAACCCCGCGTGAGAACAACGCGAGGATACACATGTCGGAAGCTCAAATCACGGACTGGCTGGCGTCGCAGCGGCAGGCGATGATCGATCTGCTGCGCGATGTCGTGAACATCGATTCCGGATCCTACGACAAGGAAGGCGTCGATGCGGTCGGTGCGCGGTTCGAGCGGCATTTTGCCGAGCACGGCATTCCGTTCCGGCGCGAGAGCAACGCCACCTTCGGCGATGCGATCCATGCCGATGTCGCCAAGCCCGGCAGCAACGAGAAGCCGGTGCTGTTGATGGGCCATCGCGACACCGTGTTCGGCAAGGGCGAGGCCGGGCGGCGTCCGTTCACGATTGAGGGCAAGCGTGCCTATGGACCCGGCGTTGCCGACATGAAGTCCGGCGTCGTGATGAACATCTTCGTGGCGACCGCCTTCCACAAGTTCGGCGGCAGCCCGCATCCGATCAAGGTGCTGATCACCTCGGACGAGGAGATCGGCTCGCCCTCCTCGCGCCCGGTGATCGAGCGCGAGGGACGCTCCGCACGCGCCGTGTTCAATTCCGAACCGGGGCGGCCGACCGGCAACATCGTCACCGGCCGCAAGGGCGGCATCTTCATGCACTTTGCCATCACCGGCAAAGCCGCGCATTCCGGTGCCAATTTTGCCGCGGGCATCAGTGCCATCGGCGAGCTCGCGCACAAGATCGTCCATATCCACGCGCTGACTGATCTCGACAAGGGCATCACGCTGAATGTCGGTCTCGTCTCGGGCGGGCAGTCCGTGAACACCACGGCGCCCTCAGCCGAGGGCCAGATCGACCTGCGCTACGTCGATCCGGCGGATCGTGCGAGGATCATGGCGGCGATCGAGAAGATCATCGCGACGTCCTACGTCCCGGGTACCAGCGCGACGCTGACGGTGAAGGGCGAGTTCGTGCCGGTGGTGCAGAGCACGGAGTCGAAGGCACTGTTCGAAGGCTATCAAGCGGCCGCAAAGCAGGTCGGCCTCACCACGCTCCAGGGCGAGTTTTCAGGCGGCTGCGCCGATTCCGGCTTCACCGCCGCAGTCGGCACACCGACCATCTGCGGCCTCGGGCCGGTCGGCGGGCTCGCGCACACGCCGGAGGAATATCTCGAGCTCGACAGCATCGTGCCGCGCGCCCAGGCGCTGGCGCTGGCGATTTTGCGGGGGTGAGCGAAGCTGCCGTAGGGTAGGCAAAGGCGCATTTGCGCCGTGCCCACCATTCGTCTCGTTCGATAGAAGTGGTGGGCACGCTTCGCTTTGCCCACCCTACGAGACCTACCAAGTCCTACGAATAACTCGGCGCGTCCGGCTTGCGGAAGATGTGGATGGGGTCGCCCGGCACGATCGGCTGGCCGCTGAACATCGCATAGGCGTAGAGCGCGAGGTAGCCGATCGCGAGCGCGCCGATGGCGTAGAAGGCCCAGGTGGCGACGCGCTTCATCGTTCCGCTCCATGGCCGTCCCGGACGGGGCGGCTCAGGGCGCTTCTAGAGCGATGACGGGGAAAAGGCCAGCCTGCGGGCCGCCCTAGCACAGCGATCAAACGCCGCGCAGGCCGCGGGCGGGAACGCCGACCTCGGCGAGCCTCGCCGCGTCTTCGTCCTGGTCGACCGCCACGTACTGGCCGTGCCAATAGGCCAGTGCAGCATTGCCGGTCGAATTCCTGACGCTGCTGACGCTGCTGACGCGGCCGATGACGATGCCGTGCGAATGCCGCTCGACGATCTCCTCGACCTCGCAATCGACCGCGGACAATGCACCAACCAGCAGCGGGACGCCCGAGACCGCCGTCACCCACTGGCTGCCCGCAAAGCGATCAGCCCCCTTCAGCCCGCCCTTGCCGGCAAAACGCTCGGCGACGTCCAGCTGGTCAGCCGCGAGGATGTTGACGCCGAAGGCACCGTAGCGGCGGATCAGCGGGAAGGACGAGGCATCGCGGTTGATGCTGACCAGCAGCGTCGGCGGATCGACCGACAGCGAGGTCACCGAGGTGACCGTCATGCCGGTGATGTCCTTGCCCCGCCCGGCGGTGATGACGCTGACGCCGCCCGTGAGGTGGCGCATGGCGCCGCGGAAATCGGCGGACGAGACGGCAGTTTCAGTCATGAGATCGCGAGGCACTACATTCATGGCATGGTCCCCGAAGCGGGGTTCCCCTGTATTTAGGTACGATCGTCCGCCGACAAAAGATGGCTCAGGATCGAGCCTTCGAGGCTTGCGAGCTCGGCGGAGCCGCGTTCGCGCGGCCGGGCGGTGTTAACCGTAACATCGTGGGCAATCCGGCCCTCGTCGATCACCAGGACCCGGTCGGCCAGCGCGACGGCCTCGGCGACGTCGTGGGTCACCAGGATCGCGGTAAAGCCCTGGTCGCGCCAGACCCGCTCCAGCAGCCGCTGCATCGAGATGCGGGTCAGCGCGTCCAGCGCGCCGAGCGGCTCGTCGAAGGCGAGCACACGCGGATGGGAGACCAGCGCACGGGCGAGCGCAACGCGCTGCTTCTGGCCGCCCGACAGCACCGACGGCCACTGATCACGCTTGTCGGTCAGCCCGACCTCGGTCAGCGCCTTCTCCGCGCGAGCATGCGCGTCGCTGGAGGACCGATCGCGGCCGAGCCCGACCTCGACATTGGAAAGCACCCGCGCCCAGGGCAGCAGCCGCGGCTCCTGGAACATCACGCGGATGTCCTCGGGCTGGACTTCCTGGCCGAAGCTGATGCTGCCGGCCTCGAACTTTTCCAGGCCGGCGATCAGCCGCAAGAGCGTGCTCTTGCCGCAACCGCTCTTGCCGACGATCGCCACGAACTGGCCGGCGGGGATGTGCAGGTCGATGCCGCGCAGCACCTCGTTGTCGCCGTAGGATTTGCGCAAGCCACGGATGCTGAGCGGCAGGCCTGTCGTCTGCGCCGGGCGCTCCTCGCGCACGACGCGTGCCTGCGGCACGAAATTGGCGCGGCTGGCGAGCTCGGTTTCGGGAAGGGCCGTACGAAGAGCTGTCTGCATGTCACTCTCAGCGTTTCTGGAAGGCGGGGTGCCAGGAGAGCGTCAGGCGCTCCAGCACGCGGGAGGCGCTGTCGGCGAGCTTGCCGAGCAGGGCGTAGATCAGGATCGAGAGCACGACGACGTCGATCAGCATGAACTCGCGCGCCTGCATCGCCATGTAGCCGAGGCCTGAAGACGCCGCGATGGTCTCGGCGACGATCAGGGTGAGCCACATGATGCCGAGCGCAAAACGGATGCCGACGAAGATCGAGGGCAACGCGCCGGGGAAGATCACGCGGCGGAACAGCTCGCTGTCGGTCATGCCGTAGATGCGGCCCATCTCGATCAGCTGCGGATCGACGGTTCGGATGCCGTGCAGCGTGTTGAGGTAGATCGGGAAGAACACGCCGAGCGCCACCAGGAACAGTTTTGCGCTCTCGTCGATGCCGAACCACAGAATGACCAGCGGGATCAGCGCCAGATGCGGCACGTTGCGCACCATCTGCAACGTGGTGTCGGTGAGCTTGGCCGAGAGCTGCGACAGGCCGTTGGCGAGACCGAACGCGAAACCGATGCCGCCGCCGATCAGGAAGCCGATCGAGGCACGCCAGAACGACACCCAGATGTTGCGGACGAGCTCGCCGGAGAGCAGCAGCTTCCAGCCCGCGAGCACGACGTCGCTCGGCGCCGGCAGCACGCGAACCGGCACGAAGCCGGTGATGCTCGCGACCTGCCAGATCGCGATGATGGCGAGCGGCACGATCCACTGGATCAGGCCGTCGACCCGCGGCAGGCGGAAGCTGCGCGGAAGTGAAACGCTGTCAATCAGGCTCATGACTCGGACACTCGCTGCTGCGGACGGTAATCGCTGCCGACGGTCTCGCCAAAGGGACCGCCGTTGAAGTGCAGCTTGGTCACGTTGCTCGGCTGCTCCAGCGAGAGCAGCGGGAACACCAGCTCGGCGAAGCGATAGGCTTCCTCCAGATGCGGATAGCCCGACATGATGAAGGTATCGATGCCGATGTCCTGATACTCCTTGATGCGGGCCGCGACCGTCTGGGCGTCGCCGACCAGCGCCGTGCCGGCGCCACCGCGCACGAGACCGACACCGGCCCACAGGTTCGGGGCGATCTCGAGCTTGTCGCGCTTGCCGCCATGGAGCTGCGCCATGCGCTGCTGACCGACGGAGTCCATGCGGGCAAAGTTCTTCTGCGCCAGCGCGATGGTGTCGTCGCTGACATGCCTGATCAGCTCGTTCGCGGCGCTCCAGGCCTCGTCATTGGTCTCGCGGACGATCACATGAAGACGAATGCCGAAGGAGAGCTTGCGGCCGCGCGCAGCTGCGACCTCCCTCACCTTCGCGATCTTCTCGGCAACCAGAGCCGGCGGCTCACCCCAGGTGAGATATTTGTCGACGGCGTCGACGGCGACGTCGATGCCGGCATCGGACGAACCGCCGAAATAGAGCGGCGGCCGTGGCGACTGCACCGGCGGAAACAGCAGCTTGCCACCCTCGACATGGATGTGCTTGCCCTCGACATTGACGGTCCTGCCGGCGAGCAGGTCGCTATAGACGCTGAGGAACTCGCGGGTGACCTCGTAGCGCTCGTCATGGCCGAGGAAAATGCCGTCGCCCTTGTTCTCGACGGGATCACCGCCGGTGACGACGTTGACGAGAAGCCGGCCGTTGGTGACGCGGTCGAGCGTCGCGGTCATGCGCGCCGCCACGCTCGGCGATTGCAGGCCGGGGCGGACAGCCACGAGATAGCGCAGCCGCTCGGTGAACGGCGCGACCGAGGAGGCCACGATCCAGGAATCCTCGCAAGATCGCCCGGTCGGCAACAGCACGCCGTAATAGCCGAGCTGGTCGGCGGCCTGCGCGATCTGGCGCAGATAGTTGAAGTTGACCTCACGGCCGCCGATGCCGGTGCCGAGATAACGGCCGTCGCCGTGGGTCGGCAGGAACCAGAGGATGTTGGCGTTGGACTGCTTACTCATGTGCTTGCTCACGATCCTGGTTTCCGGGCCACGTCGGAAATCTTGATGGATTTGGGAATCAGGTTGAGCGCGAAGAACGCATCCGCAACCTGCTGCTGGTCGGCGATGACGGCATCCGTGATCGGCTTGATGCCATAGGCCTGCCGCTTCAGCGCCACCTCGACCACAGGGACAGACAGGCCGATCGCCGGCGCCAGCTGCTCGGCGACCGCGTGGATGTCGCCCTTGGCCCAATCGTCGACGGAGCTGAGCTCGGCGAGCACGGCGTCGACGATCTTCGGGTTGGCTTCGAGGAATTTCTTCGAGGCGAAATAGAACTGGTAGTTGGCGACGATGCCGGTGCCGTCGGCGAGCGTGCGCGCGCCGGTGGCCGCTTCCGCCGCGGCCTGGAACGGATCCCAGATCACCCAGGCATCGACCGCGCCGCGCTCGAAGGCGGCGCGCGCATCGGCCGGCGCCAGGAACACCGGCTCGATCTCGGAATATTTGACACCCGCCTTCTCCAGCGCCTTGATCAGGAGATAGTGGACGTTGGAGCCCTTGTTGAGCGCGACCTTCTTGCCCTTGAGATCGGCGACCGATTTCAGCGGGCTGTCCTTCGGCACCAGGATCGCCTCGCCCTTCGGCGCCGGCGGCTCGTAGGCGACGTACTGGATCGGCGCGCCGGCGGCCTGCGCGAAGATCGGTGGGGCCTCGCCGGTGTTGCCGAAATCGATCGCGCCGACATTGAGCGCTTCGAGCAGCGGCGGGCCGGACGGGAATTCGGTCCACACCACCTTGTAGCCGTCGGCGGCGAGCTTCGGCTCCAGCGTGCCCTTGCTCTTGAGCAGCACCAGCTTGCCGTATTTCTGGTAACCGATGCGGACCACCTTGTCTTGGCTGTCCTGGCCGTAGGACGTGCCGACCGCGGCGGCGACGATGCCGATCGACAGCACGATGGCGGCGATCAGACGTTGAACGATGCGCCTCATGTTCAGACCTTTTGATATGGGGAGATTGGTCGGCACGATCAGGTCGCCGCGCTGCGCCAGACGATGTCGCGAACGACGATCGGCTTCGGGATCAGGCCGAGCTTGTAGAAGCGGTCGGCGACGCCCTGCTGGGTCACGACGATGTCGTCGGTGACAGGGCCGACCACGAAGTTCGCGCGCTCGGCCGCGACGGCCTGGATGTCGAGCGGGACGCCGGTGACGGCGGCGAGCCATTTGGCGACCTCGCCGCGATTCTGTTCGGCCCATTTGCCAGTTGCGGTCGTGACGTCGACGATCTGTTGCAGGATGGAGCCGTGGGTCTTCGCGAACTCACGGTTGGCGATGTAGAAGGAATTGGTCTTGGTGACTTCGCGCGCATTGATCAGGATGCGGCCGCCCTGCTTGGTCTCGCCGATCGCGAAATAGGGATCCCAGATCGCCCAGGCCTCGATGCTGCCATTGGCAAAGGCGGGCCCGGCATCCGGCGGCGTCAGATAGACCGGGGTGATGTCCGCATAGGTGAGACCGGCCTTCTCCAGCGTCTGCACCACGACATTGTGGGCGCTAGAACCCTTGGTGAAACCGATACGCTTGCCCTTCAAGTCGGCGATCGAGCGGATCGGCGAATCCTTCGGCACCAGGATGCCCTGGCCGTTGGTGATGGGCTGGCCCGCGGCATAGACGATCGCGGCACCCGCGGCCTGGGCGAACACCGGCGGGGAATCGCCAACCGAACCGAAGTCGACACTACCGACGTTCATCGCCTCCATCATCGGCGGGCCCGAGGAGAACTCGACCCATTTCACGTCGATGCCTTGCGGATTGAAATGCTTTTCCAAGGAAGCCTGCTGGCGCGTGATAACCAGCACGCCTGTCTTCTGGTAGCCGATACGAATTTCCTTCACCGCGCCCTGCGCGTTCGCGCGGGAGGCAAATGCAGCGCCGGCCGCAGTTCCAACGGAGAGCTTGAGAAAGTCACGACGCTGCATTCCACACTCCCGGCCGCCTGCGGCCGTCATTCCTTTGCGCTGCAGGAATGATGGTGCGGGTCAGCGGAGGTGTCGAGACGCCAGGGAAAATAGCGATGCGAGCACTGCGCGCGTGGCGAAGCGCATGATTAATCTTTCAAGCGGCCGCGCTCATGCAGAGGGATTTTTTTCCGCACGCGAATGTGAGAGCCGCGGGAATCTCATCGACGCTCCCAGGGCCGGAACATAAATTGTCGAAAACAACCCCATGCACAGTAGCCGACCATAGTCCGATCAACGACTTACGCATTATCCGAAGTTCGTTTGACACGTCGGGCAAAACAGGCGCATGATGGCATCATGGCAGCGTGTGGATCGGGGCCTCCGACAAGGCGCGGTCAGTGCTCGCGCACCCAGGGATCGGACGAGAAATAGCAATTCTCGAGCACCATGCGATCCCTGGCGCGGAAACTGACGCGACATCGACGCCACACCTTTGTCTGATGCTTGCCGTCGTCTGACGTATCGACGTCGGAGATCCACACGATCGGCCGTCGCCAGCGGTAACGTCCGTCCCGATCCCAACCGCTGCGGCCGCATGTGATGCGGACACTGGTCATCGTCCCATCTGGCCTGAAGCACCAGGTCCGCGAACCCCACGCCTTGCCGGGCGGCGTCTGAGCGTAAGGCACAAGCGAGGTCTGCGTCCAGCAGCCGGAAATGGAGGACGGTCCGGCGGCGCGCGCCGGTACGACGACCAGCAACGCGATCAGCGCCGACCCGGCAGCCAGAGACGATTCAAGCCACGGCTTGGGCCAGAACTGGATGGACATGACGCCAATGAACATGACGTCATGTGTGTCGCCGGGTAACGATGCGGTTCAATCGTCCGACGCCACGAGTTCGCCGTCACGGCGACCGTCGTCTGGTCAGTGCGCCCACCTCACCGGCAGGTTCAGCAGGCCGCGGAACGCCCAGCCGCCGATCCGCACTGGCTCATCGTCGGCAAGTTCGAGACGGCTCGCCCTCGCGAACACCGTCGGCAGCGCGACGTCGGCAATCATGGCACGCGAGGCCCAGGCGCCGGCGCAGAAATGCGGGCCGGCGCCGAAGGCGACGCTCTTGGACGTGTCACGCCGCACGTCGAACTGGTCGGCGCGCTCAAAATGCTTCTCGTCGCGATTGGCGGAGCCGAACATCAGGAACACGCGCTCATCTAGCTCGAAAGACACGTCGCGGATCGTCCACGGCTTTGCGATGCGGCGCGGCGACATGCCGATCGGCGAGATCCAGCGGGAATATTCCTCGAACGCCTCGAGCCAGGTCACCTCGCCCTTGCGCACGAGATCGAGTTGCTCGGGATGGCTCAGCAGCGCCCACACCGTGCCGGCGATCGCCTTGCGCGGTTCGTTCTGGCCGCCTGAGATCGCGAGTTTCACATTTGCGCGCACGCTCTCCATCGGCATGCCCGCAGCGAGGAGTACGCCGAGGATACTTTGATCGGGATGCTTGCGCATCACGGGCAGAATGTCGTCGATCGCAGCATCAATGCCCGACGTCGCCGCATGACAGCGCGCCTCGACCGCGGGGTCGCCGGTGTAGTTCGCGATGCCTTCGATCATGCCTTGCGACCACGCGTCCATGTCCTGGAAGCCGATATTGGTGAGGCCGGTGATCGACTTCAGGCATTCGCCGGAAAACGGCAGCGCGAAGTCGCGCATGAAATCGATCCGCCCCGGCTCGATTGCGTCAATGATGCGGTCGGCATGGGCTTGGAACAGCGCGGTCCAATGCGCCTTCACCGTCCTCGGCGACACCGTCGGAAACATCGCGCGCCGCTCGACCTGATGCGCCTCGCCGTCCTTGCGCATCATGTTGTGGCCCATCAGCCGGTTCATCAGGCCGGCCGGCTGGTGCGAGGAGAACACGTCGATCTGCTTCTCGGAGATCGAGATGTCGTCCCGGCTCGCCAGCAGCGTCGAGCCGAGTTGCGGCACGAAGGCGATCGGCGCTTCCTTCCGCATCTTCGCGAGCATCGGATAGGGATCGGCCCAGAACGAAGCAGGGTCGATGTCGATGCGCGGCGCGGTGCTCAAGGCGGTCTCCCCTGGATTCTCGTGTGCTTCAGGACAGACTAGCGAACTCCGACGCCGGCGTCTGTCCCTAGCGATAGGGACGGACGGCATTGGGGCGTGTGTTCATAAGCTTGATGCGCGCAGGCGCAATAGCGAGGTTCGCATGGCCCACAACAGCGGACACCGACGATGCATAAGCGAATGTTCGTTAAGGCCCAACAGCGGACTAAGCGTCCGCGAGCGAGCGGCCATGCGTCAGCCAATAGTCGATCTGCCAGCTCTCGTAACCAAGCAATTCACCAAAGCGCCGCTCGCGATCATCGGACCAAGCTCCGGATTCGTTCAGCAGCGCAAGCATGGCGTCAACCCGCCACTCGCTGCCGGGCAATGTGTAAAACAGCATCCGATATTCGAGCTGCGGCGCGCCAGGACAGGTTTCGATCAACTCGCGTCTTATGAAGCGGCCCTCAGCAACATGCCTGTCGAACATGCGCCAATACCGAATGCAGATGTCCGGCTCTTGGCCAACGATATCCATGAAATATGCGAGGGGCTTGGCCCCCCTCGGCATTAGGCCAAGTTCTCTATTGGTATGAACCAAATAGGGTAGTTGACGACGCCATTCGGAGTGCATGTTGAGCATGTTGGTCGCACAACGTTAGTTTCTGCTAAGGGTCGCGCGCGAACATTCCAGAGCAAGCTCAGGGTCGGCTTCGAGCCAAATCCAGACAATTGCAGCGAGCTCTATGGCACTGCCATTTTCATGATGACGGCGAGCTCTTTCATGGTGGCTGAGGCTTCTCGCAAGGAACGGCTAACCACGTTGCGACGGCTGCATGCGCGAGGGCATGGGAAGGTCAATCAACCAATGATAGCATTAGCTTCCTGAGACCAACCCAGGGAACTGCCGTGACGGAAAAGACGAAGCCTCGCGTTCGGCTTCTGTTTGTTGCTATGTGGATCGCTCTCGTCGGTGCTCTTTTCGTTGGCTTTACGTTCATCAACGCGCCACGAGGTGGTTCGCCTCCCTGGTTTTTTAGCCTGATTGTGTCCTGGTTGCCGTTCCTGGTGCTGGTGGGCATCTGGCTATGGTACTCGCGTGCGAGCCGGCGCTCATCATCCGGCACGAGCTGGGTCGATCTCTACGAGCAGCAGGTCGCCGAAAACAGGCGCACCAATGCATTGTTGGAGAGGATCGCGGCGGCTCTGGAAAAGCCGTCTCCGGGTTAGCTCGAACACTGGCGCATCGCGGGGAGGAAGGATATGCGCTCAGGGATTTCCGCGCACGTCTGGCTGATTGCCTTGGCATTCGCAACAGCCGCTGCTGTCAGCCGGCCAGCGGCAGCCGACGATCGACAGGAGTGTTTGAATGGGTCGAAGGAAACCGCTGCCGCGACGATCGCCGCCTGTACACGCGCGATCGAAAGCGGAGACAGCAATGACCAAGACCTGTCCGCCCTCTATCATGCGCGCGGCTACTCCTGGTCATGGACAAGCTTCGCCGATCTCGACGACCGCGCCTTGAAAGACTTTACCGAGGCGATCCGAGCTAACCCGAAATCCGGCGGATCACTGCTCAATCGGTCGTACATCTACAACCAACGGCACGACTACGACCGGGCGATAGCGGACGTTAACCAGGCATTCGAAGGTGGCCTGTCGGACTATGGAAAGCGGGTCGGATACGGCGAGCGCGGCTACGCCTATCAGGCCAAAGGCGACAACGACCGTGCCATCGCGGACTATACAGAGAGTATCCAGCTTGATGCGAACAATAGTTTCGCTCTCACCGCGCGAGGCAACGCCTATTTTGCCAAGGGCGATTTTGATCGTGCCACCGCCGACTACGACCGGGTGATCGCACTCGATCCGGAATATGCTCACGACTACTCCGCTTACAGCAATCGCGCCATTGCGTACCTGTCCAAGGGCGATTTCCGCGGCGCCACCGCGGACTTCGATCGGCGGCAGGCGCTATCATGGCTCGCTGCTGCTGTCTTTTTGGCAGTGGTGATCTGGCTTTGTTGCCGAAGGAGCGCCCATTTGCCGGGACGGTGGTCCGGGCCGACGATGGGTTCAGATGTGCGAGAATGAACTCGTCGAGATAAAGCGCAGGAACGCCGCCTTGGAGAGTATCGCGACGGTCATCGAGAAGCGATCGTCGGGTTAGATAGAATTGCCTCCTTGTCCTCAGTTGCAGACTGAGGACTGAGTTACCGGGCTTCGGCGATCTTCGGTCCGGATGACAACATCTGCGCGTTAGCCGCCAGGGGCCGCTTCGACGGCGATGCCGGGTCCGGCAACCGGAAAGCGGCGTCGGCCGGCGCTCCCTGGGAGGGCCTGCGGGCGGCGGTTGCCGGAAGCACGATCACTTTCGCTCCGACTTTCACCCGCTCATAGAGGTCCGTGACGTCGTCATTGGTCAGCCGGATACAGCCGGACGAAACCTTCTTGCCGATCGTATCGGGATTGTTGGTGCCGTGAATGCGATATTCGGTCTCACCGAGATACATCGCCCGGGCGCCGAGCGGGTTGCCGGGACCGCCCGCCATGAACCGCGGCAGATAGGGCTGACGCGAGACCATCTCCACAGGCGGATGCCAGTCCGGCCATTCTGCCTTACGGGCCACAGTCTGCTCACCGGACCATGTGAAACCTTCGCGGCCGACACCGATGCCGTAGCGCATCGCCTGCCTGTCGCTCAGAACGAAATAGAGGAATGTGTTTCCTGTATCGATGATCACGGTGCCCGGCGCCTGACGGCTGGCGTAGTCAACCACCTGCCGGACAAGTGCTCCGGGAACGCCAGCGTCGGCTTTGGGTGGTTCGACCAGAGGCGCCGGGGCCGGGATCGGAGCAGGGACCGGAATCGCAGCCGGAGCTGGCGCTGATGCACGAACTGGAGTCGACACGTAAACCGGAGTTGACGACGCCTGGGCCTGTTGTGCGGACGGTTTTCGTATCGGTTGCACGTCCGCCGGGCTAGACAGCAAGCTATACCCCACGACGGCGACGGCCATGGCGCCAATCGCAACTCTCGCGGCCATGGGTATTGCGAGGGCCTCTGCCTTCTTACGTTTGGCCCGCTTACTCATGTCTTTCCCCAGGTCACCATGCCTGGAAGAGGTACCCGGCAAGATTTAAGAAACTTCGAAGCGACGTCACACGGACTGGAACCGTTAGTCGTGGTTAACGCCGAATTGTTCGGCAACATAAAAATTGGGCATACCGCTCGATATTCAGGTCGCGACGAGGACGACGCGCTTCTCATCGCGAAACGAGTCGAGGTCTGAAGCACCCGCGGAGAAAACGCACTCAGACCTTGACCTGCGCTCAGTCCGACAGCCGACATTTTGGCGCCTGAGACAAACGACAGCTAAGGGCTACTAGCGGAAGTAAAGTGCCTACTCGATCACCTCGTCGGCTGTAGCGAGCAGCGACTACGGTAAGGTCGAGCGTCTTCGCGGTCTTTGGCGGATTTCAAGGCACGTTGGCTCGGTGGCCAGTTCATGTGACGCGACGAAGCCATCGCACGATCTCATCCACACAGTTAGGATGGTTGTAGATCCCGTGCCGCAGCTGCCAAGACGGCTTGCTGCGTGCCTGCCCCATAGAGGATTGATGCAACTGAAAGTATATCCCGTGAAATTCCAACAACGAAATTTCCAACATCCATCGCAAACTAAAAGGCCGTTCGAAGGATCTCAGTTTGGGCGAAGCCGCTTCGATCGGCCTGAGGGTGATTGCCTCCACCTGGCCCAACGTATCCGGTACTGAGTCAACCGCAATGTCGCAACTCATCCCGTTGACCAGAAATTCTCGCCCAAAGAAGGATTTAAATGCACCGGGAACAAAGAACAATATCAGTGCGCCAAAGAAAACGCCGATCATCAGGCCTCCCATCCATAATCCCAATTTCGATTCGCCATTCAGCCCGAAAAACGAACCCAGCCAAACAAAAACAATGACCACCGCGTAGATCGCGGGGATCGCTGCAACTAGGGTAAGGAAGCTCAAACGCGAGCCGATGGAGCCCGCCGCGAGCGATAGCGAAGCTTCATCATCCACGCCGCGGATAACAAGCATCCGCGACATTGCCGCACCTTTAGTATCGTAGTGAGCCAACTCTTCGATGGCATGCGCTGCATCCGGGTTGGTGAAGACTTCATTCAACCATTCCATAATGAAAAAGCCCGCTACTCCACTCAACACCGCGATAATCAAGAACACCAGGTCCTCATTTTTCGCGATTTTTCTCACAGCAAGCAGAAGCTTTAGGCCCACCTTTTCAGACACGATCTCGTCAAGAACTAGCAGACTTACGAAAAGCGTTATAAAGATTGCTCCAAGCATAAAGAGCTTGACCCAATATGACAGTTGCAAGGACGTGCGCGCAAACACCCTAAGAAACGGCGTCGCCAAGGTGACGATCCGGATCCGGCCTGTCTTGGAGTCGAGATGTTGCAAGGCACGCAACGCCACGTTTCCTCCGTGGCTATGGGCAATAATGACGGCTGTCAGGGTCCTCCAAGCCTTCTCTCAGTTGTTTGGATAGGTCTCTCGCTGCGCGGTCGCGGGCATGAACGGAGTTGGCCCCACTCCAGAGAAATGCGCGGATCGGCCAATCGAGCGACTCACTTTTGAGTGCGGCGTCTAGTCCGTCGCAAAACTGCGAACCCTCCTCAAACCACCTCTTGGTCTCACGGAAGTAGCCGCGTCTTAGGTCTGACATCTTGGGGAAAATCCCTCGGCCCCACGTACCGTGCACGAGAAGGATTGAACACCGGCTCACCCGTGCAGCATCCGCAGGAGTGTCATCCATCGCAGGGGAGATCACGGACCTATTTTCGTTAGAGGCGAGCATGATCATCTCCGCGTCCCTTCGGAAAATCATAGTCGCTTCAAACTAAGATGGCCGATCGTCCGCGGTCAACTTTGCAACAAAATCTGCCATGAGCAGACGCAGCCAGCCCGACCTATTATTTGATCAGCTCGTCGGCAACAACAAGAAATCGCGTCGCCTCATTCAGTCCTCCTCGATACCGTCTTCGGCCAACCCATGGCACCACGGTGCGTAGCTCGCCGCCAGTGGGCTAAGGATTAGGATTTCGGCTTGGGGTCAAAAGGCGACGATCCCGGCTGACGGACTGCGCATCCGCTTTGCGCCTGCAAGCAGACATCGCGGACTAAACGTAGCTCTTAGTTCAGGCCGCTTGGCCCCGAGAGCAGGCCCAGCACGATCGAAAACAATTCGTTCTGCGAGGAGATGCCGAGCCGCTCATAGGCGCGCTTGCGGTAGGTCAGGGTCGAATGCAGGCTGATGCCGAGCGCCTGCGAGATCGCCTCGGAGCTGAAGCCGAGCAGGATGCGGCGGCAGACCTCCTGCTCGCGCGGTGTCAGCGCGGAGAGTGGCGCGCGCGTTGCGAACAACGCGGCGAGGTTCTGGTCGGGCGTCGCGGTGGCCGCCTGCTGGAAATGACGCGCAACGCTGGCGCTGATCGCAGGCGCAATGGTCTGAAGCCGCGCACGCTCGGCGTCGCCAAAGCGGCCCTGGGCCGTGATGCGGTAGAAGTTGACATAGAAGCAGGTGTCGCCGACCCAGATCGCTGTCGCATATTTGTCGACGATATCAGAGTCGTTGAAGAAGATTTTCCGGTAGCGCGCGCCATACATGCGCGGCGCGAACGACGGCAGCATGATCGGCGCGCTGCCTTCGCCTTCGAACAGCGCATCACGATTGGGATCGGATTCGTGGAACTGACCGGCATAGGCCGCGCCGAGATCGCTGCCGATCGGGATGTTGCCGGCATCGAGCAGACAGCTCGCCGCGCCGGTACGTGTCAGGGCAAACACCATGCAATGGCCGACGCCGGCCTGCCGGCGCAGTGTGTCGATCAGGACATTCGGGAAATCAGGTCGGCCGATGGCGAGCACCGCCGGCGCGATGTCGTTCGCCGCTGGAGTTGAGGCCATGCCGTGGGGCCGCATTGGTTTCCTCCGCAAAAGTTCTTTTGGCGGAAGATATCAGCAGCCGGGTTTGACCGAAAGTCGGAGACGGCGGCTTATGCCGCTTCTGGGTCCCGGCTCTGCGCAGCAGCGTTGCACGCTGCAGCGCGTCCGGGACACGAGAGTCGTGCTGGCCGATGCGGAAAAGGTCTCGTGCCCCGGACGTAGCGCAGCGTGACATAAGCGCGTTTACGCGCGTCTTCGACGCGCTATGGCGCTGCTGAGCCGGGGCCCATGCCGGATGCAGCGCCCTTACCCCGCCGCGGCCTTCGCCGGCGCGACGTTGATCGCGAGCTTGCCGTAGCGATCCGTAAACGCCTCGGTGTCGATCTCCTCCAGCTTGATCTCGCCGCTCATGACGCCCTGCTTCCACGCCGCCTGGGCCGGATCGTTCTGGAACTCCGGCATCACCTCGCGGCCGAACAGCTCCAGCGATTCGCAGATGTGCTCGTGGCTGTTCTTGCCGGCCTGGTTGAGCAGGATGACCTGGTCGATATGGGAGGACTGGAAGCGCTTCAGCTTCCTGCGGATCGTCTCGGGCGAGCCGATCAGGCCGCCGCGCAGCGCCGCCTCCTGTGCTTCCGGATTGTCGCGCTTCCACTTGTTGTACTCGTCCCACATGTTGACGGTGTAGGGCGCGGGCCGCTGGCGATTCTGCGAGACGCCGTAGAAGCGCAGCGCGAACTGGAAGAAGGTGGCGCCGTCGGCGCGCGCACGCGCCTCCTCGTCGGTCTTGGCGCACATGAAGAACGAGACCAGCGCCATGTTCGGGTTGATCTCGTAGTCGGCGAGCTTGTGCAATCGCTTGGTCATTGCATTGTAATAGGCGTGCACCCAGGCATGCGCCGCATCCGCGCTGACGAACTGGAAGCCCAACGCGCCAAAGCCGTGGCGGCCGGCGCGTTCGATGGTCGGCAGTTGCGAGCACGCCATCCACAGCGGCGGATGCGGCTTCTGCACCGGCTTCGGCACGACATTGCGCAAGGGAATGTCGAAATACTTGCCGTGATGCTCGGAGCCGGCATCCTTGAACATCGGAAAGATCGCCTGCACAGCTTCCTCAAAGACCTCCTTCTTGGTCTCCATGTCGCGGCCGAATGGCGTGAGCTCGGTGATGGAGGCGCTCTCCCCCATGCCGAATTCGCAGCGGCCGTTGGAGAGCAGGTCGAGCACCGCGACGCGCTCGGCGACGCGCGCCGGATGATTGGTGGTGAGCTGGAGGATGCCGTGGCCGAGCCGGATGTTCTTCGTGCGCTGGCTGGCGGCGGCGAGGAACGATTCCGGCGAAGGCGAGTGCGAGTACTCTTCGAGGAAGTGATGCTCGACGACCCAGGCGTGGTCGTAACCGAGCTTGTCAGCAAGTTCCATCTGCGAGAGCGCGTTCTGGTAGAGCTTCAGCTCGTCGCCGGCCACCCAGGGCCGTGGCAGCTGCAGCTCATAGAAGATGCCGAACTTCATGACGCCTCTCCCGCTTATTCTTGTTGCGCTCATCTTAGTGAGCGGGGAGGCGCTGTCTATGGAGCCGCAATTCCGCCGTGCGGGAGAATGACCCCACACTTCGCGTTATGGCACGGCGGGGCCTGTGACCGCGGCGCCAGGCGCCGCTTCGCGCCGTACGCGTCGGCCATTCAGCACCACGCCGATGAAGGTGAAGCGCACCAGCAGATGATAGCTTGCCAACATCGGGAGAATCGCGACGACGAGAATGATGGCGAACTTGACCAGCCCGGGCCAGTCGAGCTGCGACAGCACGACCTGTAGCGCCATCACGATCGGCATGTGGATCAGATAGAGCCAGTAGGACGCATCGGCGAGGTAGCGCCGGGTCGGGCTGAAGCCGGACATGAAGCGAAGTGCGAGGCCGAGGACCGCGAAGGTCGAGATCCATATCGCCGGTGCATACAGGATGGCGGAGACAAGCCTGAGCGTGGCGAAACTGACCGGCAGTTTCGGCGCACCCGGCACGGACATCATCACCCCGACAAGCACGAAACTGATCAGAATGAGGCCGAGCGCCGGCAAGAGATTCCACAGCCAGCGTCGCTCCAAAATCCGCAGTAGATCGGTCTGCCGATGCAGCAACCAACCGAAGCCGAAGGCAGTGCCGAAGCCGACCCACGCCTGGAGGTTCGTGACGAGCGATTGATCCGGCGTCCTCACGCCCATCACATTGATCCATCTTTGATCGAGGCAGAAAGCGATGCCGATCGGGATCGCCAGAACCAGGGGCGCCAGCGGATTTCGCATAATCTGCGCAAAGAGGCGGTCGACAACCGTTCGCAGCGTGCCTGATACATCGAGCCAGACAATTGCGCCGCGCAGCAGGAGCATGGCGACATATAGCTCCAGCAGCACATAGAGAAACCAGAGATGGGTCAGCGGGAAATTCGGCAGCACCGGCGGCCAGCGAGGTGCGCCGGGGATCGGGCCGCCGTTCGGAAAGCCCGCAGCCCATATGACCACCAGGGCCATCGGCGTAAACACGATCGGCCAGCCGACCACTAGCGGCAGTCCGATCCTCTGCAACCTGTCCGTGACGAAGCCCCAGATTCCCCGGCGATGAAAGCTCATGCGAGCGAAGAAACCCGCCATCAGGAAGAAGGTCGTCATCCGGAAGACGTGGATGACGAAGAACAGCAGGCCCAGGGCCAGGCTTTGATGGGTGTCCTGGATGATCCAGATCCTGGTCGGGGCCGGCACGAACGACAGGGTCGCGTGCAGGACGATGCCGAGCAGCAGGGCAAAACCCCTGACCGCGTCGAGCGCGTGCAGCCGTTCCGATGCGGGGGCGATGGCGGTCGATCGGGACATGGACGGACTCGGCTTGCTGGTGAAAGGCTTGTTTCCGGCAATCTGCCCGATCATGTCAGGGCTCTCTTGCCCAATCCTATAATCGGCTAGCCGATTTCTCGGCGCGGCTGGCCGATTTTGAAATGGCGGTCGGCATCCGGCGCCGTTTGCGGCCGGCTCAGCGCCTCGCGCCGGAATTCGGTCGGAGTTACGCCGGTTTCGGCCTTGAAGGCGCGATTGAAAGGCCCGATCGACTGGAAGCCTGCATCCATGGCGATGGTCAGCACCGGCACCTCCCGTTGCGTCACATCGGACAGCGCCAGCTTGGCATCCTCGATGCGATAGTGATTGAGGAACGCGTTGAAGTTGCGATAACCCAGCCCTTCGTTGATGGCCTGGCGAAGTCGGTGCTCGGGAACATCGAGCCGCGCCGCGAGCGCGCCGATCGCAAGACCTTCCTGCCGGTAGATTCGCTCCACGGTCATCAGATGGTCGAGGCGCCGCAACAGGACGGGGTCGGCCGTGCCCCGCCCTGTGGGTGCACGATCGGTCACCGGTCGCCCGGCCGTGTCGCCGGGTCTGATCGCCGCCGCGGCATCATTGACGGTGACAATCGCCCGCAGGTCCAAAACGCCGAGGCCTGCGAGCATCGCCAACACGAACAGGCTGATCGCGGTCGGAAGACTGCTGGCCTCGCCGGGAACCGCGACGACGCCCGCTCCGGCCACGACCCCGATGAACACGACATTGATCGCGAGCACAGCCAGCCGCAGCCGGCGCCGCCGCGCGACCAGATCGACACGCCAGGTCTTGACCGTCTGGACCGCGGCCGCGAGCGCCAGCAGCACGGCCACGGCCGACAGGACTTTGCTGCCACCCCTGGCCAAGTTGGGCCAGGTCGTCCAGCCAAGCGACACCGCAAATCCGACGGCCACGATGGTCAGCCACAGGACGCCATGCCGTCGCCTGAGCACGAAATCGTCGTCGAACGACGCGCGCGCCCACAACCAGAAGACGGCGGGTAGCGAGGACAGGATCGGCAACGTCCACCACAATGACGATTTGGGAAAGACCGGCGCGGTGACGATCGCATAGAACGCACCGCCGGCGGCCATGGCCGTGCCCAGCAAGGCCAGCTGATTGGTGGCACGACGCTGCAGCACCATGAGAACGATCATCAGGAACACGCCGCTCGCCGCGCCGCGAAGCCCGAGATCGATGGCCGAGAGCCCCATCGCGTTCACAATCCGCGTTTCCCCGTTCGAGATCAGACTCTCGCACCGCCCTTGCGCGGGCACAATCCAAAATTGCGGCGGTGGTCCCGGCCCGCCTCCCCGCGGTAACCGACGAGATCGCGAAGCAAATTACGTTTAACAAATTCAGGACGTTGCCCGGTTCAGAGCGGCAACAGCCAGGGCACGAGCAAGGTGCAGACGATCAAGACGACCCGGGAAAACGGTACGCCGATGCGCACAAAGTCACCGAACGTGTAATGTCCGGGGGCGACCACCAACGTGTTAACCGGCGACGACACAAGCGTCATGAAAGCAGTCGAAGCAGCCAGGCCCACCGTCTTTGCAAACGGATACGGCGAGGCATGCATTTCCTTCGCGACAGCGATAGGGACGGGGGCCATCAATACTGCCGTCGCGGTATTCGAGATAAACATCCCAAGCAGCGCCGTCACGGCAAAGAGCGTGGCGAGCATGACGTGATGGCCGGCACCGCTGGTGATGGCTCTTAGCCCATCAGCCGCAAGTTCAACTCCGCCGGTTCTCTCCAGGGCGACTGAAAACGGCAACATTCCAACAATGAGGACAATGGTCTTCCAGTCGACCGAACGGTAAGCGCTGGTAATGTCGATACAGCCCAGTGCGCCCATCAGCATGCATCCGATCAGGGCGGCCTGCACATTCGGGATCAGGCCGCTGACCATCAAACGACGGGCGCCAGGCAAATCACCGCCTGCGGCGCCTTGCCCGGCACCTGGAGAACCTGCTTGGACTCGGCGGGGCAGGCTGATGGTGACCAAATCTGCGGCTGCGTTCCACGGCCACAATGCTTGTTCCGGCCGAGCCGCGAAGGTCCAGGGCTTCAATGGTCATGCCGGCGAGAGACGATTGTTCCGTCACGCGCAGCCGTTATTCGCGGTCCGCGAGTTTGTACTCATCGATCCAGACCGAGAGGTTCGGGTTGCTGGCGTTAGCACAATGTTCGGATCGCTGAAACCTGCCAATGCTTCGCTCATGGTGAGGACACCGGTGAAGGGGAGCGCAAGGAGCATGATCAGTGCGACCACATCCAGGCGCGGCCTGTTGATCGCGAACATCAGGATCGCAGCCCCGAGAAGGACCAAGACAATCGTCGGATCAAACATGGATGCCTGCCATGGAAGTCGCCGACTTCAATTCAAATGATGATGACAAGACGGGCGAGGGATCAAGGACACACCGACTGGCCGCCAACCCGCGCTTGCCGTGATCGACCGTGGACTACGATCATGGCGATGCTGGTATTGATATGACTTGCACCGAGACGTTCATCCGGCTGAATGCATCCGCCGGACCATCCCACGTCCCGGAAAGCGGAGAGGCCCTTTCCTGTTCGCGCGTCACGGCGACGGGTATGTGTTCACTGCCGACGATCTTGTTGTTGGTGGGATCATAGCCGCGCCACCCGGCTCCGGGGATATAGATCTCGGTCCAGGCGTGCGTGGCGCCGTGTTGTCCCTCGGCCATCTGGATGTAGCCGGTGACAAAGCGCGCACCAAATCCCCAGTAGCGGGCAGCTTCCATCATGAACACCGCATAGTCGCGACAGGTCCCGCTGCCGAGCCGCAGCGTTTCGTTGGGTGATTGAACCCCGAGAGCCTCGCGGGAAACGTATTTGAACGATCGGTAGATGTGAGTATTCAAATTGTTCAGAAGATCCAGCGTGCCGATCAACTGACCGGGTTTGTAGAGGTCGCGCAACCATTCGAGCAGGGCGGTGGCGTCGTAGAGATAGCTCGGGAGACGATACACCGTCAGCTCAAGCTGCTCCTCCGGGGGATATTGGAAGGGAAATGAACTGGCGAATGGCGCAATCCGCCATTCAATGGGGTCGTCGTGGTAAAGGTCGACGTCGACCTCGCTTGCGATCCTGAGCGTGTCGGATAATTCCAAAAAGGTCACGACTGCGATGGCATTGTCGTAATTGTCGCGCAACCAGCGAACTTCGGCGTTCGGCTCGATATCGATCGACCCTCTCACGATGTGGACGTCATGTCCCTCGCGAGGCCGCATCATGGCTCGATGAGTGCCGAAGGTGACCGGCTGATTGTAAAAATATTCGGTCTTATGAATGATTCGGATTCGCCTCATATGTAGCTCCCGCCACGTAGCAGCGATGGATGTTGCGGCGCCCGCTACCACTGGTAGTAGGTCGCGGGCATTTCCGAGGCAAGAGAAGATGTATGCGGCCTGACCCCCGAGCCGCAAAGCATCTTCGCTTTTGGGTAACGATCGTTGCCGCTTGCTTCTCTCGCGCGCACGGAGCGCCGCGGCTCGGTCCGTTGGCCGCGCCGCGACATCCGGTCAAGTCGACGGGTTGATCCAGATCAACGCGTTAGCAGCCCTGCTCCATTTAAAGTGCAGCAAGGCAACGGCCCGGATGCCGTCCCGATTCCAGCACCATTTCAGAGAGACCGAATATGTCGGCCCCTGACGACACGACTTCGCGCGTGCGCCGTAAGCGCATGGAGATTTTCGCTTTCCTGTTCCTGACCGCGGTCGTGATGCCCGTCCTCGCGGTCGGAACGGTCGGCTCATACGGGCTCGGCGTCTGGATCTACCAGATGTTCGCCGGTCCTCCCGGCCCGCCACCCTCCCCGCATTGACCTCCGAACAGCGAAAGACAGGCATCATGGCCCAATCCACACTCAACCGCCGCGCATTGATCACCGGCCGGGTGCTCACCGCCGACCGCGTCGTCGCGCCGCCAGGTTGCGAGATCGCCAGCATCATCGTGCAGGCCCGCCCCGAGCGCCTGGACGAACTGGAAGCCGAGATCGCCGCGATGCCCGGCTGCGAGATCCACGGCCGCGACGCGCGCGGCAAGCTCGTCGTCGTGACCGAAGCGCCGGATGCCGGCAGCCTCGGCACCCTGCTCAACACCATCCAGTCGCTGCCCAACGTCTATTCCGCGGCGCTGGTCTTCCACGCCATCGAAACCGCCTAAGGGACGGGAGAGCCATCATGACATCGCCGAAGCTCGACCGCCGCCAGATGCTGAAGCTCGAGGCCGCCGCGATAGCGGCCGCCGCTGCGGGCATGCCGGCACCGGCGCTCGCCGCCAATCTCGTCGCCGAGCGCGACAACAGCGAACTGAAATGGGACAAGGCCGCCTGCCGCTTCTGCGGCACCGGCTGTTCCGTGATGGTCGCGACCAAGGACAACCGCGTCGTCGCCACCCACGGCGACATCAAGGCCGAGGTCAATCGCGGCCTCAATTGCGTCAAGGGCTACTTCCTCTCCAAGATCATGTACGGCCACGACCGACTGACGCAGCCGATGCTGCGCAAGACGGGCGGCAAGTACGACAAGAACGGCGAGTTCACGCCAATCAGCTGGACCGAAGCCTTCGACATCATGGAGGTGAAGTGGAAGGAAACGCTGAAGAAGCGCGGGCCCAACGGTCTCGCCATGTTCGGCTCCGGCCAGTGGACGATCTGGGAAGGCTACGCCGCCTCGAAGCTCTACAAGGCCGGCTTCCGCACCAACAACATCGATCCCAATGCGCGGCACTGCATGGCCTCCGCCGTCGCCGGCATGATGCGCACCTTCGGCATCGACGAGCCCGCCGGCTGCTATGACGACATCGAGGCGACCGACGCCTTCGTGCTGTGGGGCTCCAACATGGCGGAGATGCACCCCATTTTGTGGACGCGCCTCGCCGACCGCCGGCTGTCCGCGCCGCATGTCCGCGTCGCCGTGCTATCCACCTTCGAGCACCGTTCGTTCGACCTCGCCGACATCGGCATGGTGTTCAAGCCGCAGACCGATCTCTACATCCTCAACGCCATCGCCAACCACATCATCAAGACCGGCCGGGTCAACAAGGATTTCGTCGCCGCGCATACGATCTTCCGGCGCGGCCAGACCGACATTGGCTATGGATTGCGGCCCGAGCATCCGCTCCAGAAAAAAGCGACGGGCGCGGCGAAAGCCAACGACTCCACCGACATGAGCTACGACGAATTCGTAAAGTTCGTCTCGGACTACACGCTGGAGAAGGCGGCCGAGATGTCCGGCGTGCCGATGAACCGGCTCGAAGCGCTCGCCGAGCTCTACGCCGATCCGAAGACAAAAGTGGTCTCGTTCTGGACCATGGGCTTCAATCAGCACACCCGCGGCGTCTGGTGCAACAACCTCGTCTACAACATCCATCTTTTGACCGGAAAGATCTCCTCGCCCGGCAACAGCCCGTTCTCGCTGACCGGCCAGCCTTCGGCCTGCGGCACCGCGCGCGAGGTCGGCACCTTCTCGCACCGCCTGCCCGCCGACATGGTCGTCACCAACAAGGAGCATCGCGACAAGGCCGAGCATCTCTGGCTGCTGCCGGAAGGCACAATTCCCGACAAGAACGGCGCCCACGCCGTGCTGCAAAGCCGGATGCTGAAGGACGGCCTGATCAACGCCTATTGGGTGCAGGTCAACAACAACCTCCAGGCCGGTCCCAACGTCAACGAGGAGACCTATCCGGGCTTCCGCAACCCCGACAATTTCATCGTGGTCTCGGACGCCTATCCGTCGGTGACGGCGCTGGCCGCCGACCTGATCCTGCCGACCGCGATGTGGGTGGAGAAGGAAGGCGCCTACGGCAATGCCGAGCGGCGCACGCAGTTCTGGCACCAGCTCGTCAACGCGCCCGGCGAGGCCAAGTCCGATCTCTGGCAGCTCATGGAGTTCTCCAAGCGCTTCAAGATCGAGGAAGTCTGGCCGGAGGAGCTGATCGCCAAGAAGCCGGAGGTTCGCGGCAAGACGCTGTTCGACGTGCTCTACAAGAACGGCCAGGTCGACAAGTTTCCGACCTCGGAGATCGAGGAAGGCTACGCCAACACGGAATCCAAGGCGTTCGGCTTCTACGTGCAGAAGGGGCTCTTTGAAGAGTACGCCTCGTTCGGCCGCGGCCACGGTCACGACCTCGCGCCGTTCGAGGCCTATCACCGCGAGCGCGGGCTGCGCTGGCCCGTCGTCAACGGCCAGGAAACCAAATGGCGTTTCCGCGAGGGCAGCGACCCCTATGTCAAGCAGGGCACCGACGTGCAGTTCTACGGCTATCCCGACGGCAGGGCGCGCATCTTCGCCCTGCCTTACGAGCCGCCGGCGGAATCGCCCGACAGCGACTATCCGTTCTGGCTCTCGACCGGCCGCGTGCTGGAGCACTGGCATTCCGGCACCATGACGCGCCGCGTGCCCGAGCTCTACAAGGCGTTCCCCGAGGCGGTCTGCTTCATGCATCCCGACGATGCGTCGGAAGCCAAGCTCCGGCGCGGCGACGAGGTGAAGGTGGAATCCCGCCGCGGTTTCATCCGCGCCCGCGTCGAGACGCGCGGCCGCGACCGGCCGCCGCGTGGCCTCGTGTTCGTGCCGTGGTTCGACGAATCCAAGATGATCAACAAGGTGACGCTGGACGCCACCGATCCGATCTCGCTGCAGACCGACTACAAGAAATGCGCCGTGCGCATCGAGCGGGTGAACCTGTCATGATGAAACGATTTGGCATAGCCCTGCTCGCGGTCGCGATCGCCGCGGGCGCGAGCTCTCTCACCGCACAGACGGTGACGTCAGGCCTGCGGGGCCCGGCCCCGCTCAATGACGAGGGCGCGGCGCCACCGATGCTGCCGAACCGCAATACGTCCGAGAGAGAGGTGCGCAACTACCCGGAGCAGCCGCCGGTGATCCCGCACACCATCGACGGCTACCAGATCGACCTCAACGGCAACAAATGCCTGTCCTGCCATGCGCGGGCACGCATCGCGGAATCGCAGGCGCCGATGGTTTCGATCACGCATTTCATGGACCGCGACGGCCAGTTCCTGGCCTCGATCTCGCCGCGGCGCTTCTTCTGCACGGAATGCCACGTGCCGCAGAACACCGCGACGCCGCCGGTGAGCAACGATTTCATCGACATCGACACGCTGCTCTCGCGCGCCAGCCCCGGTGGCCGACGATGACGACGGCTGCCGACGAGCCCAAGGGAAAGGTGGAAGCCAAGCGTAGCTTTATGCTGCGCTGCTGGGACTTCGCGCGCGAGCTCTGGCAGGTGCTGATCCGGCCGAGCTCGGTGTTCGGGCTCGGCGTGCTGGTGCTCGCGGGCTTTGCGGCCGGCGTGATCTTCTGGGGCGGCTTCAACACCGCGCTGGAACTGACCAACACCGAGAAGTTCTGCACCGGCTGTCACGAGATGCGCGAAAACGTCTTCGCCGAGCTGAAGTCGACCATCCACTTCACCAATCGCTCCGGCGTGCGCGCGACCTGCCCGGACTGCCACGTGCCGCACAACTGGACCGACAAGATCGCGCGCAAGATGCAGGCCTCCAAGGAGGTCTGGGGCAAGATCTTCGGCACGATCGACACCCGCGAGAAATTTTTGGACCACCGGCTCGAGCTGGCCGCACATGAATGGGCACGGTTCAAGGCCAACGATTCCCTGGAATGCCGCAACTGCCACAGCGCCGATTCCATGGACATCACCAAGCAGTCGCCGCGGGCCTCGGTGGCGCACCAGCGCTTCCTGTTCACGAAGGAAAAGACCTGCATCGACTGCCACAAGGGCATCGCCCACCACCTGCCCGACATGCGCGGCGTTCCCGGCTGGCAATAGGGGCGGCTGGGCCGCTTGAACCCTTGGGCCGAATGGTTAGTTTCGAGGGATGGCGAATCGCCTCGATTCTGCCCTTCCTCAAGACAGACATGGCCACTTTCACCCCGCATCAGGATGCCGCGCTCAAAGCCGTTGGCGACTGGCTCAAGGCAAAACCCGGCCGCAACGGCACGCCGCCGGTGTTCCGCCTGTTCGGCTTTGCCGGCACCGGCAAGACCACGCTGGCGCGGCACATCGCCGAAGGCGTCGACGGCGAGGTGAAGTTCGCCGCCTTCACCGGCAAGGCGGCGCTGGTCATGCGCAACAAGGGTTGCGACGAGGCCTCCACCATCCACTCGCTGATCTACCGCGCCCGCGAATCCGGCGAGGAGCAGCCGAGCTTCGAACTGTGGGACGACGCGCCGGCCTCCAAGGCCAAGCTGATCGTGATCGACGAATGCTCGATGGTCGACGCCGAATTGGGCCGCGACCTGATGTCGTTCGATTGCCCGCTGCTGGTGCTGGGCGACCCCGCCCAGCTGCCGCCGATCCAGGGCGGCGGCTTCTTCACCAACACCGAGCCCGACGCGATGCTGACCGAAGTGCATCGCCAGGCCCAGGACGACCCGATCGTGCGGATGTCGATGGATGTCCGCGAAGGCCGCGAGCTCGACATCGGCCGTTACGGCGAGAGCGAGGTGGTGTCGCGCAAGGAGCTCGACCCCGACCGCGTCATGGGCGCCGACCAGGTGCTGGTCGGCCGCAACAACACGCGCCGCGCCTACAACATGCGGGTGCGCCAGCGCCAGAACATCGAGGATGTCTTCCCGGTCGCCGGCGACAAGCTGGTGTGCCTGCGCAACAACCGCAAGAAGGGCCTGTTCAACGGCGGCCTGTGGCGCGTGAAATCACGCAACACCTCGCGCTCGAAATCCCGCATCCTCAGCATGCGGCTGTCGCCGGATGAAGACTTCGGTCACAAGGTGACAAAAGTCTCGGTGCGCGCCGATTGCTTCGAGGGCGGCGTCGAGGCGATCGCCTGGGAGCAGCGCAAGCCGTATGACGAGTTCGACTACGGCTATGTGCTGACCGTGCACAAATCGCAGGGCTCGCAATGGGACGACGTCGTGCTGTTCGACGAGAGCTTTGCGTTCCAGGATAGCCGGGCGCGGTGGCTGTATACGGGGATTACGCGTGCGGCGAAGCGGTTGAGTATCGTCGTGTGACGCTGCCGTAGGGTGGGCAAAGGCGCAACGCACCGTGCCCACCATTTCTCCACACATTCAATAAATGGTGGGCACGCTTCCGCCTTCGCTCTTCGAGCTACGGCGGACAAGTCGCTTTGCCCACCCTACGGCACCGCGCGCGAGGCGCGGATATCGCGCCCCATACGCAACCCTCACTTCCCCGCCACAAAATAAAAATCCTCGCGTCCCGGCGGCGAGCCGTATGAAAACGGCTGCTGCTCGTGCTTGGTGGCGGACCAGACGTCGTCGCGGACGATGTCGAACAGTTTCCGGATCTCGACCTTCGGCACCTTGATCTCGCGGGCGAGTGCGGTGGCGAAGGGGCTGTCGGCGCCGCCGTCGCCGTCCAGTGCGGTCTCGCCGTGCTTGGCGGCGTAGACCACCATGAAGCCGGCGCCGGGCTCGATGTTGGAAAAGCCCTTGTCCACCAGCTTGAGCGACAGCGTGCGCTGCATGGCCGGCGCAAAGGGATTGTCGCGGCAGGCATCCAGCATCACCAGACGCACTTTTCTCGCGGCGCCCACCGCTGCGATCACCTGCTCCAGCGCAACCGCCTGGGTCTCGGCGTCCCTGTCGGCGGCAAGTTTGGCGTCCACAGGGACGAGATAGTTCACGCCGCCGATCTCGAAACCGTGGCCGGCGTAATAGACCACCGCCCAATCCGCATTCTCCGCTTCGGTGGCAAACGTCTGCAGCGCTTCGAAGAACTTGTCGCGGGAGAGGTCGCTGACGGAGATCACGGTCTGGAAGCCGACATCGCGCAGCACGTTTGCAATCATTTTCGCGTCGCGCGGCGGATTGGGCAGGGCGTGGACGTTCTTGTAGGCGCCGTTGCCGATCACGAGCGCCACGCGGCGCCCGGTGGACCCGGCCGGCGCCTGCGGCGTCAGTGCGGCCAGGCGCTCCTGCGCGATGGCGCGGGCCCGCGCGACGTCGGGCTCGTCGAACCTCGTCAGCGAATAGGCCGCCGCGCGGTAGTCGGCGCGGGCCTGGGCGAGATCCTTCCTGCGCTCGTAGATCTGGCCGCGGCCGGAATGGGCGCGCACACTGTTCGGATTGAGCTGGATGACCGTGTTGTAGTCCTTCAGCGCGGCGTCGAGGTCGCCCTTCATCACGTTGACCTCGGCGCGATTGTTGATCGCGAAGGTATTCCTGGGCTGCTTCTGGATCAGGCCGTCGCAGTCGGCGAAAGCCTGGTCGTACTTGCCCATCATGCCGTAGGTGATGCAGCGGTTGCCGGCGATCTGCGGCGCGGCCGGGTCGATCTTCTCGGCTGCCGCAAAGTCGGCAATCGCGCCGTCGAAATCCTTGTTCAGCGTGCGCATGCGGGCACGATTGGTCCAGCCGAGCAGGAACGTCGGCGTGTATTTGATCGACAGGTTGAAGTCGTCGAGCGCGCTTTGCAGCGCGCCCCGGCGCAGATGGATGGTGCCGCGATTGTTGTAGGCATAGCCGAAATTCGCGCGCTTCTGGATGGCGAAATTGTAGTCGGCCATGGCGAGATCGTCCTCGCCCTTGCGCTCATGGGAGAGCCCGCGCAGGTTGATGGCGCCGACATTGTCCGGATCGAGATCGATGGCGGACGACAGCGCCTCGATGGCGCGGTCATAGTCGCGCTTGTTGATCAGCGCATTGCCACGCACGACGAGCGCGAGCGACTTGTCCTTGCCGCTGAGCTTATCGGCCTTCAACAGATTGTCGCAGGCCGTCGCGCGGGCCTGGGCCTCCGCCTGGCGGTCGCGACAGGTGGCGGGGTCGTCGCCGGCTTGCGGCTCGGCCGCGGCGATCGCGGCATTTGAGATCAGAATGGCGAGGGTCAGGGGAATGACGCGCAGCATGTTGTCAGGTCAGCTCCAGCCACCACATATTTGAATCGAGCGTCGATCGCGCGCGTTCATCTAGCCCGGAGTTCCCGGCCTCGCCAAGTCGCGCCGTCTGAGGCTATTTTTCACGGACTCGTGTCCGTTTCCCCGTAACAATCGCCGTCTGCGCCCGTATCTCAGATGTCCGAAAACGCGGCCAAACGGGCTGTTCGCCCGTCCCCGGCCGCCCTACACTGTCAGACCTTCCGAAGAGGATCGCCATGCGCCGCACCGCCCTCGCCTCGCTGCTCGCCGCCACCACCGCACTGACGCTGGCCTTCGCCGTGCCGTCCAGGGCCGCGGAGGATGCCGTCGTGATCCCCGCGCCCACCGTGGATGCGTCGCCCGCAACCGGGATCCAGACCGCCGTCATCGCCGGCGGCTGCTTCTGGGGCGTCCAGGGCGTCTTCCAGCACACCGCCGGCGTCGTCAACGCAGTCTCCGGCTATGCCGGCGGCACCAAGGCGACGGCCGATTACCAGACGGTCTCGAGCGGCCGGACCGGCCATGCCGAGTCGGTCGAGATCAAGTTCGACCCGAAGAAGATCTCCTACGGCAAGATCCTCCAGATCTACTTCTCGGTGGCCCACGACCCGACCCAGCTCAACCGCCAGGGCCCCGACTCCGGCACGCAATATCGCTCGGCGATCTTCACCACCTCCGACGAGCAGAAGAAGGTGGCGGATGCCTATATCGCCCAGCTCAACGGCGCCAAGGTATTCAGCAAGCCGATCGTGACCAAGGTCGGCGCGCTGGAAGCGTTCTACCCGGCGGAGGCCTATCACCAGGACTATCTGACGCTGCACCCGAACCAGCCCTACATCGCCTACAACGACATTCCGAAGGTCGAGAACCTGAAAAAGCTGTTCGCGGATAACTACATTGACAAGCCGACGCTGGTGAGTGCCAGCAAGGCCACCAACTGATCGCAAGATCACCGAAAGCAAGTTCACCAAACAAACGGGAGACCCATGCCCGACACCAAGACGAAAACCACCGACGACAAGGTCATCAAGAGCGAAGAGCAGTGGCGGCGCGAATTGTCGCCGATGCAGTACGCGGTGCTGCGCGAGAAGGCGACCGAGCGTCCCTTCTCCGGCGAATATGAGCACGACCACCGCGCCGGCACCTATGTCTGCGCCGGCTGCGGCAATGTGCTGTTTGAGTCCGATGCCAAGTTCGATTCCGGCTGCGGGTGGCCGAGCTTCACCCAGCCCGCGGTCGATATCCATGTCGACGAGGAGCACGATGCCAGCCACGGCATGGTCCGCACCGAGGTGCTGTGCTCCAAGTGCAGCGGCCATCTCGGCCACGTCTTCCCCGACGGCCCCGGCCCGACCGGCCTGCGCTACTGCATCAACTCGGCCGCGCTGAAGCTCGAGCCCAAATAACATTGCGCGCCGCCCGGTTCCGTCATGGAACCCGGCGGCGCGATGTGCTTTTCTCTTCTGGCGGTGCGGCCGATGCGCGCAATCCGGCAGCCGCCAGGGAGGATGCCATGACGCTTGGGACCATCCTGATCATCCTGGTGATCATCTATCTGCTGGGCGGCATGTCCGGCCGGTTCGGTGGTTACGGCTATGGCATGGGCCATTCCGGCATGGGGATCGGCGGTGTCGTGCTGGTGGTCCTGGTCGTGCTGCTGCTGCTTGGCAAACTGTAAACCATCTAACATATTGAAATTATTTGGTTTACGGCGCTCGCGGAGCTGCCATGCGCGGATTCATCATCTCCCATCGCGGGGGTCGCATTTCTGTCAAAACAGCCTATATTAGAGGGCGAAAATGACATGTGCGGCGGGCCCACTCGATGGTGGCCCCTGCCTTTCAAAACCCCACGCGCTTAAAGCCCCAGACAAGATCACGAGGTCTTTGACCATGCGTCCACTGCGTCCGTTCAACTTCAACACTTCTGCCGAGCTCTTCCCCGCCGCGATCCGCAAGAAGAAGCGTGCAGGCTTCACCTATCGCCGGTTCGGCACCGCGGCCGAAGCCGTGCAGTTCGCGATGGAGCAGTTGCCGACGGATTCGCTGAACGGCGCCTATCTTCAGGTCGAGGAAGCGCGCTTCGACCAGAACGGCATCCGCTCGCTCTACGAGAGCGAAGCCTTCCCGCTGCCCCGCCGCCCCCGGCCGGCGCCGGCCCCCGAGACCGACGCCGACGCGGCGTAAGTTTTCGCCAAGCCCGATATGCGCTGAAAGCGCGATGGCCGAAAGGCCGTCGCGCTTTTTGCTTTTTGGGGCGGTGCTCTCTCTTCTCCCTCCCCCCGTTCTTACGGGGAGAAGCGAAGCAAGAAGCGCCACGCTAAATCCGCGGCTGCTTGTCGAGCCAGCGGCGCAGCAGGCGGACGTTGCGCATGTTGGCGCGGAACATGACGTCGAAGGCATCGCCCGCGAACGGCACCATGCCGACCACGCCGTCGACCGCGACATTGCCGAGCATGCGCGCGGTGAGATACCACGGCGCGCCCAGCGCGCGGGCCTCGCGCACCAGCCACAGCGAGATCGCGGTGGTGATGATGTCGCCGACGATCGGGATCAGCCCGATCAGGCCGTCGATGCCATAGCGGATATTCGTGCCGGGCAGGATGAAGGCGACATCGAGCAGCTTTGCGATGGCCTCCATCCGCGCCACCCGCTGCTCCCGCGTCAGATTGCCGAACGGGTTTCCCTGGCCGAACTCGAAGCGAAACTCGCGAAACCCCTGCTCCAGTGTTTCGGGACGGATCTCGTGGCCGTCCTGGTCGATGATCGGCCCGCGCGCTTCGGTGTCCGAAAAACTCCCGCGCGCGCGGGACCCGGAACGGGGTCTGTGCGGAGCAAGAATGTCGTCATCGGACATGGTCATGGCCTTTGGAGAACGCACTGGTGTGGCGGAAGTTGCCGCGCCGCGCCCGAACGTCGCGCGTTCAGGTCTAAGCCGCAGCCGGCTGCGGCTCCTCGACATATCTATGCACGAGCCAGGATGAAAGCACCGCCGGCACGAATCCGACGAGGCCGTACAGGATGAATTGCACCGTGCCCGAATCCGGCCCGCGCGAGCTGTAGGTCAGCGACGCCAGCACGAAGGCGAACAGGCCGACCAGGAGCATCCGCAGCACCGGGCCGATCCGGCGGACATGGATCAGGATGTCGTCGACCGCACCGATCATCAGCGAGGGCAGGAAGCCGAACAGATAGCTGTATTGCAGCGATTTGAAGAACACCGCGAACAGCTTGCCGACCTCGCCGAGATTGGTCTGGGCCCAATAACCGGACTGATAGGTCGTCGTCAGCAGCAGCAGGAACCCGCCGACGAACGGACCGACCAGCGCAAACACCAGATAGCGTTTCATCAAGTATCCTCATCCTTCGCCGCTGTTATAGCAGCGACGCGGGAACCTTGAATAGCGGGGCGCCGGCCCGTCCTGACGGGAACAAGCGGCAAGGCGACGAGTTCAGACAGGACTGAAATTCATACCTGCAGTCAGATTGGAGTTTGTCGATGTCCCGGAAATCCGTCCTTACGCTCGCCCTGACTGCCCTGAGCGGCATATCGATCACGCCTGCTCTCGCGCAGGGCCACATGGGTACGCCGCAGGAGCAGAACGCCTGCTCGCGTGACGCCTCGCGGTTCTGCCGCAAGGACCTCGGCAATGACGGCGCTGTGCAGGCGTGCCTGCAAGCCAACCGGGCCAAGCTGTCGAAGTCCTGCAGCAAGGTGTTTCAGAGCCACGGCATGTAAGGCCGGGAACGATCCCCGGCGCACGGAGAGTGAAGCCATGTTGCGCGAGGAACAGCTCTCGATCCTGCGGGACATCAGCCAGTCGGTCGCCTTTGCCGACGACCGGCACGGCAAGATCGGCGAGCTGATCGCCGACGGCTACGTGATGAAGGACGGCGATCTGTTCGAGCTCACTGCGAAAGGCGTCACGGCCGTCGAGGAACACCCTGCGGCATCAGGCGCGAGCGATGCGGAAGAAGCGAGCGCGTCGTCCGATCGGTTGATCTGATCTCGCGCCCGCATGCTGCGTGACGGACACGCAACAATTGCGAATTCATTCGAGCGGGCCATTGCAGCCGTGTGACAATCGCGCATACTCGAATCGGGCGGCGCAGCACTTTTCGATTCGAACACCACGAGAGATCGAGCGACCACATGCGGGACCAAAGTTCCCGGCGTGAAGGCTGTGACATGCGGCAGATCAAGCCGCGTACGGCGCCCCAAAACCAAGTGGTTCAAACCACGGAACTCGGGGACGCATTCGTCATGACACGCTACACGACCATCGTTTCGCTCTTCGCTTTCGCAACCACCGCCATCGTACTCCAGACATCGCCCGGCCTCGCCTTCTCGTCCGAAGCACAGCAGATGTGCACAGGTGATGCGATGCGCCTGTGCTCCAGTGAGATTCCCGACATCTCGCGCGTCAGGGCCTGCATGGTGCAGAAGAAGGCGCAGGTCAGCCCCGGCTGCCGCGCCGTGATGGACCGCGAGCACGCGGCCGCGCGCAAGCGGGAGGCCGCGGCGCAATAGGCCGGTTCAATCCCGATCGGATCGCTAGAGAGTTCGATTCACCTCTCTCGTCGGGAGAGGTGAAGATCGGTCACGCGCCGGCCTCAATCGCCCCACTGCGCGAACGCATCGTTGAAGGCGCGCTCGCCGGGTGCGCCCTTCTCGATGGCGATGATGGCGCGGCGCTGGTTGGCGTAGACCAGCGGCACGTCGAACCATGAGCGCTCTTTCAGGAGCTGGACGTTACGGGCGCGGTCGGCGTCGACATTGGAGAGGCCGACCAGGAAGAAGCCGTCGGTGACCTTGACCGCGAGACCCGCGAGCGGCGTGCCGCGCGCCTGCTCGTTCGACTTCATCAGGATGCCCGGCACGTTGGAGATGCTGCCGCCCGGAAAGTCCGGCGGCAGGATGAAGGTCAATTCCGCGGTGTGGCTCGCCGGCAGCGACGAGTCGGTGTTGCGGCGGAACGACATCGTCATCTTGAACTTGCGGTCGGGGATCTCGATGTCGGCGCGCACGGCGACGTCGGCCTTCTGGTTGCCCGAGGCCTTGATCGGCTCGAGCCGCCACACCACCGAGCCGACATATTGCTTGCCCTTCGGGTCGGACGGATCCTCGTCATAGAGCACGACCTTCTGCGCCACCGGCGCGACCGGCTGGTCGCTGGCCGAGGGCTGGCCGACGCGATCCGGAATCTTGGGCTTGCTCTGCGGCTGCGCCGGATCCTTCGGCGCCTCCACCACCTGGGTCGGCGAGGACTTGAACAGGCCGCTCACGGTCTGGATCAGGGGCTTGCCCCAGAGGATGCCGGCGCCGACCAGGATCAGCACGATGCCGACGGCGATCGCGCTCTTGAACGGGAAGGCGGAGCCGGTGCGGGCGCGCTTCTTGGCTTCGCGCTCGGGCGCGACGCGCGGACGCGACGATGGCGGCTGCGGCGTGTAGCGCTCGGCCTCCTCGATCGACTCGTCGTAGGAATAGGGCGCGTCCTGCTCGCCGGCGCGATTTTCCAGGCTCGGCTCCAGCCGGTCGAACTCCGGCGAGGGCGATGGCACATTGGCGTAGGTGCGACGCGCGGCGCGGTTGGCCTGCGCGGCAGCGCCGCCGAGATCGTTCACGTCGGCGGTGATGTCGCGAAAACCGCGTACGCCCGGTGCCGGCGGCTGAGGCGGTGGCGGCCCGATGTCAGGCGGACGGCGCCCGGGGGGGCGATCACGTCCGGCCGGGGGAGCAGCCGGCGGCTCCGGCATCGGCGGCGCCGCCGGGGGACCCGGCTGGCGCGGCGCGTCGAAACGCGGGGCCCGCGGCGCACGCGGGGCGTCGCCCTGGTCATCGACATTGAAGGACGGGCGGTCGGCACGCGGCGCCGGCGGAGCCGGACGGGTGCGCGGAGCGGCCGGCTGAGACGGCGGCGGGTTGCCCTCGGCGGCGCGGGTGCTGGCCCGGCGGAAGGCGTCTCCGCTGCCGCTGCTGCGGGCGCCGCCACCGGGACCGGGGCGCGAGGCCTCCCGGGCGCGCTGGGCGGCCTCCGATTCGACCTTGCGGACGGCCTCTTCCAGCGACAGCCGTTCGCGGGTGATCTCGGATTCGGAGAGCGGCGGCTGCACGCTGCGGAGCTGCGCGATCAGGGCCGTGCGCGCGCGCTCATAGAGCGCGCGACGACTTTCGCCGGGAGCGTTGGGGTCCAGGGCGGAAATAGCGCGGGCGATCAGCGGATAGTAATCAGCCATTTCAACTCAACTAGCGCACGTCCCGGTAAGATATCGTTAAGCCTCAAACGGATTTTGCACCAGAATAGTATCCTCGCGTTCCGGGCTGGTGGAAAGCAGTGCGACCGGGCACCCCACCAATTCCTCGATCCGGCGGACATATTTGATGGCCTGGGCCGGCAGGTCCGCCCAGGAACGGGCATTGGCGGTCGGCTCCTTCCAGCCCTCGATGGTCTCGTAGATCGGCTCGACCCGGGCCTGGGCGCCCTCGCCGGCCGGGAAGTGGTCGATCTCCTTGCCGTCCAGCTTGTAGCCGGTGCAGACCTCGATCGTGTCGAAGCCGTCGAGGATGTCGAGCTTGGTCAGCGCCAGGCCGTTGATGCCGCAGGTCCGGACCGCCTGGCGGACCAGCACGGCGTCGAACCAGCCGCAGCGGCGCGGACGGCCGGTGTTGGTGCCGAACTCGCGGCCACGCTCGCCGATCTTGCGGCCGGTCTCGTTGTCCTGCTCGGTCGGGAACGGGCCCTGGCCGACGCGGGTCGTATAGGCCTTGCACAGGCCGAGCACATAGCCGACCGCACCGGGGCCGAGGCCCGAGCCGGTCGCGGCCTGCGCCGCCACCGTGTTGGACGAGGTGACGTATGGATAGGTGCCGTGGTCGACGTCGAGCAGCGCGCCTTGTGCGCCCTCGAACAGCATGCGCTTGCCTTCGCGCCGCTTGATGTCGAGCAGCCGCCACACCGTCTCGGCATAGGGCAGCAGCTCCGGCGCGAGCGCGGTCAATTCCTTCAGGATCACCTTGCCGTCAAACTCCGGCAGGTTGAGGCCGCGGCGCAGCGCATTGTGATGCGCCAGCAGCCGGTCGATCTTGTGCGGGAGGGTGTCGAGATCGGCGAGGTCCATCAGGCGGATGGCGCGGCGGCCGACCTTGTCTTCATAGGCCGGTCCGATGCCGCGGCGGGTGGTGCCGATCGCGGTCGCCGCATTGGCGGATTCGCGGTGCGCGTCGAGCTCGCGGTGCAGCGGCAGGATCAGGGTGACGTTCTCGGCGACGCGCAGATTGTCCGGAGAGATCGCGACGCCCTGCGAGCGCAGCTTGGTGACCTCGTCGAGGAAGGCCTGCGGATCGAACACCACGCCGTTGCCGATCACCGACAGCTTCTGGTCGCGCAGTACGCCGGAGGGCAGCAGCGCGAGCTTGTAGGTCTTGCCGTTGATGACCAGCGTGTGGCCGGCGTTATGACCGCCCTGGAAGCGGACGACGATGTCTGCCTGCTCCGACAACCAGTCGACGATCTTGCCCTTCCCTTCGTCGCCCCACTGGGCTCCGACGACGACAACGTTGGCCATTCGCGGGTAATCCTCTGAAGATTTTAGATGCGCCAGCCCAGCTGACGGCCGGAGCCGTTCGCACGCGAGGCAGCCAACCGGATAAAGGAAGCAGCCTCTCTAGGCAAGCAAGAACGGGGCTTTTTCGGGGCTCAAGACGCACTTTAACCCTTTGATATCCCCGTAAAATCCAGAAGCCTTCCATGGCCATTTCGTAAGCTTCGGCCAAAGCGCGAGGCTGATCCGCCGCTGCATGGTCGCGATGCGTCCGCCCCCCGTTGATGCCACTTCGATTTCCGTGTCTTTGGGCATGCCGGGCTATCAGCCGGCCCGAGTTTGCCGGGCCGGTGCCTCGGCGTACTCCACGCGGGGGCCATAACAACCACAATGTCCGCCACCGGCCAGACCACGGGCTCCGAATCATCCAGTCACAGCTGGATCGCCAACCAGCCTTATCTGCTCCTCAGCATCACCGCGCTGTGCTGGGCCGGCAACGCCATTGTCGGGCGGCTGGCCGCCGGCCACATCCCGCCGGTGACGCTGTCGTTCCTGCGCTGGACCTTCGCCTTCCTGCTGGTGCTGCCGTTCGCCTGGAAACATCTCGCCCAGGACTGGCCCGCGATCCGCAGCAGGCTCGGCCTGATGATCGTGCTGTCGATCACCGGCATCGGCGCCTTCAACACGCTGCAATATTGGGCGCTGGAACATACCCAGGCGCTCAACACGCTGCTGCTGCAGTCGGCCGCCCCGCTGGTCGTGGCGCTGTGGTCGCTGGCGATCCTCGGCGTCCGCCTCACCGCGGCACAGGCGTTCGGCGTGGCCCTCTCGATGTGCGGCGTGCTGACGATCCTGCTGCATGGCGATTTCACCACGCTGTCGAACATCGCGTTCAACAAGGGCGACCTCATCTTCATCGTCGCGCTGATCATCTTCGCGCTGTATTCGGTGCTGACCCTAAAGCGGCCGCCGATGCACGGCCTGTCATTCCTCGCCTTCACCTTCGGCGCCGGCGCCGCCTGTCTCATTCCGCTCGAGATCTGGGAGCTGTCCGCGCGTCCGGTGATGAAGCTCGACGGGCCGAACCTGCTGACGCTGTTCTATGTCGCGGTGTTCCCGTCGACGCTCGCCTATCTCTGCTTCAATCGCGGCGTGCGCCTGATCGGCGCCAACCGCGCCGCGCCGTTCTTTCATGTCGTGCCGGTGTTCGGCTCGATCATGGCGATGGCGTTTCTGGCCGAACACCCGCAGGCGTTCCACTTCATCGGCTTTGCGCTTGTGCTGGCCGGCGTGTTCGTGGCGTCAAGGAAGCAGGCGACGTAGCTTCTTCCTTCTCCCCTTGTGGGAGAAGGTGGCGCGAAGCGCCGGATGAGGGGTTGCTTCCGCAGACTCAAATCGAGAGGCGGACTCGCGGAGAGATACCCCTCACCCGCCTCGCCGCTGTCGCGGCGAGCCACCCTCTCCCACAAGGGGTCTGTTGCGTTATCGGCACTTGAGGCTGAAGACGTCAGGAGCGAATGCCCTGGTCACGGCAATTGCCTGCCAAGATCTGTAGTTGTCGCCCTCGGAGGGCAGCTCACGCGGCGATCGTGGCCCACCGCCTCATGTTGAAGGCGATCGAGGCGAGCAGGACTTGCCCGGTCGCCTTGATCAGACCGACGTAGCGGATGCAG
>NZ_SPVJ01000044.1:0-67301 GCF_004634465.1 Bradyrhizobium sp. MOS001 | reverse complement strand
CAGACGTCACAACCCCGTCCTCAAGGCCTTCTTTGAGCGCCTCGTGGCCAATGGAAAGCCGAAGCTCGTTGCCCTGATCGCCGTCGCCCGCAAGCTGCTGACCATCCTCAATGTCATGATCAGGACGAAAACACCATGGCAACCCGCTTGACAGCGAACACAGTCGCTCACCCGTCTCGCCGCTATCGCGGCGAGCCACCCTCTCCCGCAAGGGGAGAGGGTCGCAGCGGCGAATGCGGCTCTAGATATCTCTACCGCCTCGGCGCGGGGGCCTGGTTCGGCTCGGCGCTCGCGAGCTCGGCGAGCTTGGCGCGGGCCGCGTCGCGGGTGCGGCCGTCCTTGCCGGCCGGCAGCGCGAGAGCGGCTTCGAAATCGGCGCGGGCGTCGTCGGCCTGGCCGCGGGCGAGGAATGCAAGGCCACGGTCGAGGCGGGCCTGCGCATCCGACGGGTCGAGACGGACCGCCGTGTTGTAGCTCAGGATGGCGCGATCGAGATCCCCGGTGGCGGCGAGCGCCAGACCGCGCTGGTAATAGGGCGCGGCGTGCCTGGGATCATGTGCGATCGCCTCATCGTAATCCTCGATGGCAAGCTCCAGGTCGCCGTTCTGCCGGCGCGCCTGCGCCCGGTCGCGATACAGCGAGGCGCGGTTGGGATTGAGGTGGATGGCCTCGTCGAAATCCGCGATCGCCCGCAGCCAGTCGCCGTGGCGCAACGCGATCCGTCCGCGCCCTTCATAGGCGAACGCGATCAGCGATCCCCGCAGCGGCGAGAATCCGATCACCGCCGAGCAGATGTCGGGCTCGTCCTCGTCCCCGCAATTGACGACCGTGTGCGTGGACAGGCCAATGAGCACGCCCAGGACGATCAACAATGGTACCGCAGCTTTGGTCATCTTCGACCGTGGCAGGCAGAGGACCGGCCACGCATCCCCTTTCGAAGGAACAGTCTCGCCATGGTGTTAACACCGGCCGGGACCATCCTGTGTGCGCCAGGTCACAAAAGCTGGTCACAAAGCCGGGCGCGATTCCGGCCGGTTCCGCATCAGCCCCAAGGGCCACGGGAAGGACCAGGTGAAGGGCCGCGTGAGGACGACTGCCCCCACGGGCTCCGCGGCGGATAGTTTTCGTTGGCACCGACCGACGGAGATGCCTGCGCGCCGAGTTCGGCCGCGAGCTGCTGGAGCGCCGCGATACGGTTCTGCGTCGAAGGATGGGTGGCGAACAGATTGTCCACACCATGGCCCGACAGCGGGTTGATGATGAACATGTGCGCGGTCGCGGGGTTTCTCTCGGCATCGTAGTTCGGGACCTGATGCGCGGCGCCTTCGATCTTCAGCAGCGCCGACGCCAGCCACATCGGCTGGCCCGCAATGCGCGCGCCGAGATTGTCCGCGGCATATTCGCGGGTACGGCTGATCGCCATCTGCACCAGCATGGCGCCGATCGGGGCGAGGATCATCATCAGGATCGAGCCGACGATGCCGGGGCCGTTGTTGTCGCGATGGCCACCGAAGAACATGCCGAACTGCGCCAGCATCGAGATCGCGCCGGCAATGGTCGCGGTAACAGTCATCAGCAGCGTGTCGTGATGCTTGATATGTGCGAGCTCGTGCGCGATCACGCCGGCAAGTTCCTCGCGGCTGAGCTGATGCACAAGGCCGGTGGTGACGGCGACCGCGGCATTCTGCGGGTTGCGCCCGGTCGCGAACGCGTTGGGCTGCGCCTCGTCCATCACGAACACACGCGGCATCGGCAGCGAGGCGCGGCCCGCAAGCTCGGCGACGAGCCCGACCAGCTCCGGCGCGCTGGCGCGGTCGACCTCATGGGCGCCGTACATGCGGAGCACCATGCGGTCGGAGTTCCAGTAGGTGAAGAGATTGGTCGCGGCGGCAATGACGAGCGCGATCATGGCGCCGGCGGCGCCGCCGATCAGATAGCCGACGCCCATGAACAGGGCGGTGAGGCCGGCGAGCAGCATTGCGGTACGAAGATAGTTCATGGCCGTCTCCCAGGGCGGCCGCGGGCAAACCTCTGGCCGGCGCCATTGAGGTAGGGATGACCCCGGCCCGGGTGCAAGGTTTCAAGGTGCGTCGCGGGGCCGCGGCTATGCCCAACATTGCATTTCCGTCATGCCCGGGCTTGTCCCGCCTGCGCGGCCGAAGCCGCTTCGGCGCGGCGAAGGCCCGGGCATCCACGTTCTTCCTCTACACAAGCCCCGAAAGGCGTGGATGGCTGGGACAAGCCCGGCCATGACGAAGGGATGGTTTGAGGCGCTCAATTCACTTAAGCTTTAGCAAGATTCCACACGCGCCCTTCTCCCCGCCGGAAAGCTCATGCTCCAGACCCGATTTGCGATCGCGGCCGCCGCTCTGCTCGCCTTCGCCCTCCCCGCCTCCGCCCAGTTCGCGCCACCGCCCGCCAAGCCCATCGCGCCCAAAGCCACAACCCCGTCGCCGCGCGCGGCGTCGTGCCACAATGGCGCGAGCTTCGATCGTTTCCTGGCCGACGTGAAAAAGCAGGCCGTTACCGCCGGCGTGTCGCAGCGGACGATATCGGAAGCCTCGCCCTACCTCGTCTACGACCAGGGCATCGTCAATCGCGACCGCGGCCAGCGCGTGTTCGGCCAGCTCTTCACCGAATTTGCCGGCCGCATGGCCGCGCCCTATCGCATGCAGAACGGCCAGCAGCACATCAAGAGCCACGCGGCTGCGTTCGCGCGCGCCGAAAAGGAATACGGCGTGCCGCCGGCGGTGATCGCCGCGTTCTGGGGCCTCGAGAGCGATTTCGGCGTTAACATGGGCAATCTGCCGACGCTGAAATCGTTGGTGTCGCTGGCCTATGACTGCCGCCGCTCGGAGATGTTCGTGAACGAGACCATCGCCGCGCTGAAGATCATCGACCGTGGCGATCTCACACCCGACGAGATGGTCGGCTCCTGGGCCGGCGAGCTCGGGCAGACGCAATTCCTGCCCGTGCATTACGTCAACTACGCCGTCGACTATGACGGCGACGGCCGGCGCGATCTCTTGCGCAGCGAGGACGACGTGATCGGCTCGACCGCGAACTACATCGCCAACGGATTGAAGTGGCGGCGCGGCGAGCCGTGGCTCGAAGAGATCAAGGTGCCGCAGAACCTGCCCTGGGATCAGACCGACCTCACGGTGCAGCAGCCGCGCTCGAAATGGTCGCAGTTGGGAGTCACCTATCCCGACGGCCGTCCGCTGCCGAACGACAATCTCGCGTCGTCCGTGCTGCTGCCGATGGGGCGCAACGGACCTGCCTTCATGGCGTATGCGAATTTCGCGGCCTACACCGAGTGGAATAACTCGCTGATCTATTCGACCACCGCGGGCTATCTCGCCACCCGCATCGCGGGCGCGGCTCCGATGCGCAAGCCGGCCCAACCGGTCGCGCAACTGCCGTTCAACGAGCTCAAGCAATTGCAGCAGCTCCTGGTCCAGGCCGGCTTCAATGTCGGCAAGGTCGACGGCGTGCTGGGCCAGCAGAGCCGCGCCGCCGTGAAGGCGATGCAGATCAAATACGGCCTGCCCGCCGATTCCTGGCCGACCGCCGAGCTGCTCGCGCGGATGCGCGGCGGCACGGCCCAGGCGCAGCCGGCGGGGATGATCCGGTAGAATTTTCGCACCGCACAAGCCGCTCTCGCGATTGTAATTTTCCGTGATGCTCCCATGTGAGTGGCTCAGGTTTCTCCTGAGATTTCCCATTCACAAGCGAGCATCACATGTCCTTCCACGACGCCGTCGTCCCCGCGTACTTGCAAATGCTGAACAGCCTGACCGGCCTGCTCACCAAAGCCGAGGCGCATTGCGCGGCCAAAAAGATCGACCCGAGCGTCCTGCTCGGCTCGCGCCTCTTCCCGGACATGCTGCCGCTGTCGAAGCAGATCCAGCTCGCCAGCGATTTCGCCGCCAAGGGCTGCGCCAGGCTGACCCATAGCGAGGTGCCTTCGATGCCCGACACGGAAAAGACGTTTGAGGAGCTGAAGCAGCGGCTCGCCAAGACGATCGACTACGTGAAATCGTACAAGCCGGAGCAGTTCGAAGGCGCCGACACCAAGGACGTGACCTTCCCGGCGGGCCCGGACCGGACCATGACGCTCAAGGGCCAGCAGTTCTTCAGCGGGGTCTCGCTGCCGAACTTCTATTTCCACGCCACCACCGCTCACGGCATCATGCGTCATAACGGCATCGAGATCGGCAAGCGCGATTTCCTCGGCGCGAACTGAGGGATCGCAGGCCGTGGCAGCGCAAATCCGCTGTCATGGCCGGGATTGCACATGAATCATGCTACGCGGGCCAGGCCGCGTAGCTCGCCTGCACTTTCCGTATGGCTCCTCCCTTGCGCCTGATGTCGCGATGCACAAGTGTTCGTGATCTCTCACCGCCTGGAAGCATTCCCATGAGCCGCCCGACCAAATTGCTAGAGACCTACAAGCTCGGCCCGATCACGCTGGCAAACCGCCTCGTGATGGCGCCGCTGACGCGCAACCGCGCCGCGCCCGGCACGTTCGTGCCGAGCCCGCTTGCTGCCGATTATTACGGCCAGCGCGCCTCCGCAGGTCTCCTGGTCACCGAAGCGAGCCAGATCTCACAGCAGGGCCAGGGCTACCAGGACACGCCCGGCATCTACAGCAAGGACCAGGTCGCCGGCTGGCGCAAGGTCACCGACCGCGTGCATGAGCGCGGCGGCAAGATCTTCATCCAGCTCTGGCATGTCGGCCGCATCTCGCATGTCGATCACCAGGCCAATGGCGCAGCCCCGGTGGCGCCGAGCGCGATCCGCGCCAAGGGCAAGACCTTCGTCAACGGTACCTTCGCCGACGTCTCCGAGCCCCGCGCGCTCGAGCTCTCCGAACTTCCCGGCATCACCGACGACTTCAAGCGCGCCACCAAGAATGCGCTCGAGGCCGGTTTCGACGGCGTCGAGATCCACGGCGCCAACGGCTATCTGCTCGACCAGTTCGCGAGGGACGGCGCCAACAAGCGCACCGATGCTTACGGCGGCTCCATCGAAAACCGCGCGCGGCTGATGCTCGAGGTCTCCAAGGCCGTTGCCGCCGAGGCCGGCGCCGACCGCACCGGCATCCGCATCTCGCCGGTGACGCCGGCCAACGACCTCTCCGACTCCAATCCGCAGGCCTTGTTCGATCACATCGTCGACGGTCTCAACGCACTCAAGCTCGTCTATCTGCACGTGGTCGAAGGCGCCACCGGCGGCGCGCGCGACATCGCCCCGTTCGACTATGCGGGCCTGCGCAAGCGCTTCACTGGCGCCTATATCGCCAACAACGGCTACGACTTCGATCTCGCCACCAAGGTGCTGGACGCGAACGCGGCCGATCTCATTGCGTTCGGCAAGCCGTTCATCTCCAACCCCGACCTGGTCGAGCGGCTGAAGACGGGCGCGACGCTGAACGATTGGGACAAGAACACGTTCTACGGCGGCGGCGCCAAGGGCTACACGGATTATCCGACGCTCGCGGCCGAGCCGGCGGAGTAATTTCCTCTCCACACATGACGCTGTCATGCCCCGCGAAGGCGGGGCATCCAGTACGCCGCGGCTCTTCGGTTCAATCACGACCGTCTCTGGAATACTGGATCGCCCGATCAAGTCGGGCGATGACAGCGAGTGTGTAGTCGGCACAATCGCCATTCTCGACATCCGCCAGAAAAAAGGCCGGGATCGCTCCCGGCCTTTCGTGTTTGATGACGCTATGCCCCGCTTACTTCGCTTCCGCGCGCTTGGGCGGGGACGCCGGCCACGACTTGATCAGCGTGTCGTAGTCGACCGTCTCGCCCTTCGGCTTCTCGTTGGCGAGCTTGCGCTGCGGCGCGATGGTGCCGTCCTTCTGGGCCTTGGCGTACCAGAACTCGGCGGTCTCCTTCTTGTGCAGCTTCGGACCGCAGGCGCCCTGCACGCCGGACTTCTCGAGACGCTCCATGACGGAGTCCTGGGCAGCCGCGAGTGCATCCATCGCGGCTTGCGGCGTCTTCGCACCGGACGACGCATCGCCGATGTTCTGCCACCAGAGCTGCGCGAGCTTCGGATAGTCAGGCACGTTGTTGCCGGTCGGGGTCCACTGCACGCGCGCGGGCGAACGGTAGAACTCGATCAGGCCGCCGAGCTTCGGCGCACGCTCGGTGAACGACTTGTCCCAGATGTCGGATTCACGGATGAAGGTGAGACCGACATGGCTCTTCTTCAGCGACACCGTCTTGGAGACGATGAACTGGAGATAGAGCCAGGCCGCCTTGCGGCGGTCAGCCGGGGTCGACTTCAACAGCGTGAGCGAGCCGGCGTCCTGGTAGCCGAGCTTCATGCCTTCCTTCCAGTACGAACCGTGCGGCGACGGAGCCATACGCCATTTCGGCGTACCGTCCGCGTTCATCACGGCGATGCCCGGCTTCACCATGTCGGCGGTGAAGGCGGTGTACCAGAACATCTGCTGGGCGATGTTGCCCTGAGCCGGCACCGGACCCGACTCGGAGAAGGTCATGCCCTGGGCCTGCGGCGGGGCATACTTCTTCATCCACTCGAGGTACTTGGTGATCGAGTAGACCGCAGCCGGGCCGTTGGTGTCGCCACCACGCTCGACCGAGGAGCCGACCGGACGGCAGCCTTCCATGCGGATGCCCCATTCGTCGACCGGCAGACCGTTCGGGATGCCCTTGTCGCCGTTGCCGGCCATCGACAGCCAGGCGTCGGTGAAACGCCAGCCGAGCGAGGGATCCTTCTTGCCATAGTCCATATGGCCGTAGACCTTGACGCCGTTGACCTCCTTGATGTCGTTCGTGAAGAACTCGGCGATGTCTTCATAAGCGGACCAGTTCACGGGCACGCCGAGCTCGTAGCCATATTTTGCCTTGAACTTGGCTTTGTAGTCCGGGTTGGTGAACCAGTCGTAGCGGAACCAATAGAGGTTCGCGAACTGCTGGTCGGGCAGCTGATAGAGCTTGCCGTCCGGCGCGGTGCCGAACGACTTGCCGATGAAGTCGTTGACGTCGAGCTGGGGATCGGTGACGTCCTTGCCCTCGCCGGTCATGTAATCCGACAGTGCGATGGTCTGGCCGTAGCGGAAGTGCGTGCCGATCAGATCGGAATCGTTGATCCAGCCGTCATAGACGTTCTTGCCGGACTGCATCTGCGTCTGCAGCTTCTCGACGACGTCACCTTCCTGGATGATGTCGTGCTTGAGCTTGATGCCGGTGAGCTCGGAGAACGCCTTTGCCAGCGTCTGCGACTCGTATTCGTGGGTCGCGATGGTCTCGGAGACGACGTTGATCTCCATGCCCTTGAAGGGCTCGGCGGCCTTGGCAAACCACTCCAGCTCCTTCTTCTGCTCGTCCTTCGACAGCGTCGAGGGCTGGAATTCCGCAATCCACTTCTGGATCGCGGCGTCGTCGGCGGCGCGGACCGGCGCCGAGACGGCGAACGACACCGCCACGATGGCGGCGGCGCTGGACATGGTCAGAAAGCTATTCTTGGTCAATGGACCTTTCCTTCTCCTAAACTGTCGCATGTTGTTCCTCCGTTGCAGCGACAAAATTTTATACAGGCCCGGGTTGCCCCCGGATCTGGCCGTCCCTTCGCGAGCTTCAGACCGTGCGAAAAATGAGCACGGCCGTGGCCAGCGAAATTCCACTTGCGAGCCAGAGGCTCGAAATCTCAAAACCTTCCTCGCCAATCGGCAGGGTGGCGAGTGTATCGGTGCCGGCGAATGCGATCCACAGAAGGTGGATGACGGCCGCCGTGATCAGGGAGATGAACAGGCGGTCGCCCCGCGTCGTCGGAATGCTGAGCACGCCGACGCGCTCGGCTTCGGGATAGACCGCGGCGAGGTACGTCATGACCGCGAGGGTGGAGGCGAGCGCCACGAAGAAGATCGCCGTCGGCAGCGTCCAGGCCATCCATGCAATAGATTCCATCGATGCCTCCCTACACCCGACCGAGCGCGAAACCGCTCGCGATGTAATTGCGGACGAACCAGATCACCAGCGCGCCCGGGATGATGGTAAGCACGCCGGCCGCGGCCAGCAGGCCCCAGTCCATGCCCGCAGCCGACACCGTACGCGTCATGATCGCCGCGATCGGTTTTGCCTGCACCGAGGTCAGCGTCCGCGCGAGCAGGAGCTCGACCCAGGAAAACATGAAGCAGAAGAAGGCGGCGACGCCGATGCCGCTCGCGATCAGCGGCACCAGGATCCTGATGAAGAAGCGCGGAAAGGAATAGCCGTCGAGGAAGGCGGTCTCGTCGATCTCGCGCGGCACGCCGGAGACGAAGCCTTCGAGGATCCACACCGCCAGCGGAACGTTGAAGATGCAATGCGCGAGCGCGACCGCCCAGGGCGTATCGAACAGCCCGATCGCCGAATAGAGGTTGAAGAACGGCAGCGCATAGACCGCCGCCGGGGCCATGCGGTTCGACAGCAGCCAAAAGAACAGGTGCTTGTCGCCGAGGAAGCGGTAGCGCGAGAACGCGTAGGCCGCGGGCAGCGCCACCGAGATCGAGATGATGGTGTTGAGGACGACGTATTTGAGCGAGTTGATGTAGCCGGAGTACCAGCTCTCGTCGGTGAAGATGCGCTTGTAATGCTGCAGCGTCGGGGAATGCGGCCACAGCGTCATCGTCGAGACGATTTCTGCGTTGGTCTTGAAGCTCATGTTGACGAGCCAGTAGATCGGCAACAACAGGAAGATCAGAAACAGCGCCATGATGACGCGGCGGCCGGGAATTGAGTGCATCAGGCCACTCCTTCCTTTGGCTTGAGTGCAGTCACGGGCTTGAGCACGGCCGAAGGCTTGGGCTCCGTCGCCGGCTCGGTCTCGGCCTGGACTTTGCGTTCGGCGCCGGCATTGGTCATGACGGTATAGAATATCCAGCAGACGATCAGGATGATCAGATTATAGACCAGCGAGAGCGCCGCGGCCTTGCCGAGGTCGAACTGGCCGAGCGCGATCTTGACGAGCTCGATCGACACGAAGGTCGTCGAGTTGCCGGGTCCGCCACCCGTCACCACGAACGGCTCGGTGTAGATCATGAACGAGTCCATGAAGCGCAGCAGCACGGCGATCAGGAGCACGCGGTTCATCTTCGGCAGCTGGATCGCCTTGAACACGGCCCAGCGCGAGGCGCCGTCGATCTGAGCTGCCTGGTAATAGGCCTCGGGGATCGACTTCAGGCCGGCGTAGCACAGCAGCGCGACCAGGCTGGTCCAGTGCCAGACGTCCATCACGATGACGGTAACCCAGGCATCGACGGCGTTGGAGACGTAGTTGTAGTCGATGCCGATCGCATTGAGCACATAGCCCATCAGACCGATGTCGGGCCGGCCGAAGATCTGCCAGATCGTGCCGACCACGTTCCACGGAATCAGCAGCGGCAGCGCGAGGATGACGAGGCAGGCCGCGACCGTCCAGCCCTGGCGCGGCATCGACAGCGCGACGACGATGCCGAGCGGCACCTCGATCGCGAGGATCACCATCGAGAAGAACAGATTGCGGCCGAGCGAGGCGAGGAATCGGCCGCCGAGATCGGTCGAGGGATCGAGCAGTTCCTTGAACCAGCCGACGCCGTTCCAGAAGAACTGGTTGTTGCCGAAGGTGTCCTGCATCGAATAGTTCACGACCGTCATCAGCGGCAGCACCGCCGAGAAGGCCACGACCAGGAACACCGGCAGCACCAGGAACCAGGCTTTTTGGTTGACGGTCTTGTCCATCAGGCGGCTCCCTCCACCAGAAGGCTGTCGGCATAGACGTGGACATGCGCCGGATCGAATTTCAGCCCGGCGCTGCCGTCCGCGCTGGTGAAGCCCGCCGGCGCGCGCGCCGCGATCTTGGCCTCGCCGATGCGGACGCGCGCGAAGCGGATGCGGCCGAGGTCGTCGATGCGGTCGATCTTCGCACGGAGCAATCCGGGTGCGGGCGCGACGGCATCGACGAACTCCGGACGCACGCCGATCTCGATCTTGGCGCCGGCAGGCAGGCTGTCATAGCTGCGGTTGAGCGCGATGACATTCCCGCCGATGCGCGCCTCGCGCCCCTTCACCTCGGCCGGCAGGATGTTCATGCCGGGCGAGCCGATGAAATAGCCCACGAAGGTGTGCGCCGGCTTGTCGAACAGCTCGGCGGGCGTGCCGCTCTGCACCACGCGGCCGTCATGCATGACAACAACGGTGTCGGCAAAGGTGAGCGCCTCGGTCTGGTCGTGGGTGACGTAGATCATCGTCAGGTCGAGCTCGCGATGCAGCGCCTTCAGCTTGGAGCGGAGCTGCCATTTCAGCTCGGGATCGATCACGGTCAGCGGCTCGTCGAACAGCACGGCGGCGACGTCGGAGCGGACCAGGCCGCGGCCGAGCGAGATTTTTTGCTTGGCATCCGCCGTGAGGCGCGTCGCCTTGCGATTGAGATAGGGCTCAAGATCGAGCAAGCGGCCGATCTCGGCGACGCGCTTGTCGATCTCGGCCTTCGGCACGCCGCGGTTCTTCAGCGGAAACGCCAGGTTCTGCCCCACCGTCATGGTGTCGTAGATCACCGGAAACTGGAACACCTGGGCGATGTTGCGCTTCTGGGTTGACAGCGGTGTGATGTCCTGGCCGTCGAACAGGATTTTCCCCCGCGACGGCGTGATGATGCCGGAGATGACGTTGAGCAGCGTGGTCTTGCCGCAACCGGACGGGCCGAGCAGCGCGTAAGCACCGCCCTGCCGCCAGGTCATGGTCACCGGCTTCAGCGCAAAGCTGTCCTGCGGCGCATCATTGCCGCCGTAGGAGTGGGCGAGATCGACGAGGTCAATGCGGGCCATGTCGCATCTCCCCCTTACGAGCTCGGCGCGGCGACCAGACGGTCGGCCGCGTCGAAGACGAAGATATCATTGGGATCGAGCACGGCATCGATGGTCTGGCCGGGCTCAAACTCGTGCACGCCGTGCAGCACTGCCACCCAGTTCGATCCGTCGCGGGTCAGGTGCACGAAACTCTCCGAACCGGTGATCTCGGTCACCGTCACCGTGGCGTGGAAGGCGTGGCGGTCGGTCTCGCCGTTGGCGAGGGCAAGCTGATGGGCGCGGAAACCGACGCGATAGGCGCCGTCGGCGAGCGATGAATAGAGCCCGGAGGCCGGCGCGGCGATGCCGCCCGCATATTGCACAGAGCCGTTCTTCTTCTCGATGCCGACGAGGTTGAGCGGCGGATCGGAGAACACCTGGGCGACCCGCAGCGTCTGCGGACGGCGGTAGACGTTCGGCGTCTCGCCGATCTGGAGCGCCTGCCCCTCCCACATGCAGACCGTGTTGCCGCCAAGCAGCAGCGCCTCGGTCGGCTCGGTGGTGGCATAGACGAAGATCGCGCCGGACGCCTCGAAGATGCGCGGCAGCTCGGTACGCAGCTCCTCGCGCAGCTTGTAGTCGAGATTGGCGAGCGGCTCGTCGAGCAGCACGAGATCGGCGCCCTTGACCAGCGCGCGCGCCATCGCAGTGCGCTGCTGCTGGCCACCGGAGAGCTGGAGCGGCGTGCGTTTCAGGAACGGCTCGAGCCGGAGCAGCCGCGCGGCTTCCGCGACACGCTTCTCGATCTCCTCGCGCGGCTTGCCCTGCACGCGCAGCGGCGAGGCGATGTTCTCGTAGACCGTCAGCGAGGGATAGTTGATGAACTGCTGATAGACCATCGCGACCGAACGCTTGCGCACGTCGACGCCGGTGACGTCCTTGCCGTTGACCAGCACCTTGCCCGTCGTCGGCTTGTCGAGGCCGGCGAGCAGCCGCATGATCGAGGTCTTGCCTGACAGCGTCGGCCCGAGCAGCACGTTGAGCGTGCCGCTCTCGAGCGTCAGCGAGACGTCGCGGATGTGCGATATCCCCTCGACGGTCCGGGTCACATGATCGAGCGTCACGGTCATGAGCGTCCTCCCGCTTCCAGCAGGGGACTTTGCGGCACAGCGTGGGTTGCAATCCAGTCGTTCAATGCAGCAACCTCGTCGGCAGATAGTCGCAGGCCAAGTTTGGAGCGGCGCCAGACGATGTCTTCCGCCGTGACCGCCCATTCATTGGCCATGAGGTAGCGGACCTCGCGTTCGGTCAGTGTCGCGCCGAAGGCCTGGCCGAGATCGGCGGCCGACTTGGCATCGCCAAGCAGCTTGATGGCGCGGGTACCATAGGCGCGCGCGAGGCGCCGCGCATGCTCATGGCTGAGGAAGGGATAGCCGCGCTGGAGTTCGGCGATCAGGCCGTCGACGTCGGACACGCCCATGTCGCCGCCGGGCAGCGGCCATTTGCCGGTCCAGCCTTCGCGCGCTTTCGCACTGCGAAGATAGGGTGCGAGCCGTTCCAACGCCTCTTCGGCGAGCCGGCGGTAGGTCGTGATCTTGCCGCCATAGATCGAGAGCAGCGGCACGCCGCCGGGTGTGTCGAGCTCAAACACGTAGTCGCGCGTCGCGGCCTTGGCTTCGCTGGCGCCGTCGTCATAGAGCGGTCGCACGCCGGAATAGGTCCAGACCACGTCCGCTGAAGTCACCGGCTTGGCCAGATACTCGCTCGCGGCGGCGCAAAGGTACTCGATCTCTTCGGGCGTCGCCTTCACCTTGGCGGGATCGCCGTCATAATCGCGATCGGTGGTGCCGATTAGCGTGAAATCGTCCTGGTACGGAATCACGAAGATGATGCGGCCGTCGGCGTTCTGGAACATGTAGGCGCGGTCGTGGTCGTAGAGCTTTTTGACTACGATGTGCGACCCCTGCACCAGGCGCACCTTGGCCTTCGCGTTCACGCCGGCGCCGCGGCCGAGCACATCCTCGACCCAGGGGCCGCCGGCATTGACCACCGCGCGGGCCTGGACCTGCGAACGCTCGCCGGTCAGCGTGTTGAGCATGCTGACGGTCCAGATGCCGCCGGACTGCTTGATATCCGTCGCGCGGGTGCGGGTGCGGATCTCGGCGCCCTTGTCCGCGGCATCGCGCGCGTTGAGCACGACGAGACGGGCGTCGTCGACGAAGCAGTCGGAATATTCGAACGCGCGGCTGTAGCGGTTCGGGATCAGCGGACGGCCGACCTCGTCGCGCCTGAGATCGACCGAACGCGTCGCCGGCAACAGGTGCCGGCCGCCGATATGGTCATAGAGGAAGAGGCCGAGGCGCAGCAGCCAGGCCGGGCGCAGGCCGGCGTGATGCGGCAAAACGAAACGCAGGGGACGGATGATATGGGGCGCGATGCCCCAGAGGATCTCGCGCTCGATCAGCGCCTCGCGGACCAGACGAAACTCATAATATTCGAGATAGCGCAGGCCGCCATGCACCAGCTTGGTCGACCAGGACGAGGTCCCGCTCGCCAAATCGTTCATTTCGCACAGGAAAACCGTGTTGCCCCGGCCCACCGCGTCGCGCGCGATGCCGCAGCCGTTAACACCGCCTCCGATAATGGCGAGGTCGAAAATACGCTCCAACAGACGCATCCCCCGGCGACCGCTCGTTCCTTCGAGCGACTACTTTCGTTTTTGATTAGATCACACCGAAAAACGAAAGCAAGATGAAAGAGAGGCGAAAGGAAGTGAAAGAGGAACTTTCTGGTGGGCAATCAGCCGTGGAAATGGGCAGTTCGGACGCCAATCGAAACCGCAATACGATCTTGAATAGTCACGTAGAGCCAATATAGTCATAATAGTCACATTAGTTATATTCGGCATGACAGACCGCAGCACCGCCCCCGATTCGCCCCCGGCTGACACGTGGACGCTCGCCAATGCCAAGGCACGCCTGTCCGAGGTGGTCGATCGCGCCCAAACTGGCCCCCAGATCATCACCCGACACGGCAGGCCCAATGCCGTGGTCGTTTCCGCGGATGAATGGGCGCGAAAGACGGCGCGCAAAGGCACGCTGGCCGAATTCCTGCTGGCGTCGCCGCTGCGCGGTGCCGACCTCGAACTTGAACGGGTGCAGGATGAACCGCGCGACGAGATGCCGTGAACCTGCTCCTCGACACCAACGTGCTGTCGGAGGTTCAGCGGCCGGCGCCTTCCCCGAAAGTCCTGGCATGGCTCGATACGGTCGATGAGGATCGCGCGTTCATCAGCGTTGCCTCGATCGCCGAGCTTCGCCGCGGTATCGCCCTGCTGGATGACGGCCGTCGGCGCGCCGCGCTGGCCGCTTGGCTCGCCCACGACCTGCCGGCTCGGTTCGCGCAGCGCATCCTGCCGATCGACCACGCGGTCGCCGAGCGCTGGGGCGACCTGATGGCGCAGAGCCGTCGCAATGGCGTCGCGTTGTCCGTGATGGACGGCTTCTTTGCGGCCACCGCGCTCGCCAACGATCTCACGCTCGTCACACGCAATGTGAAAGATTTTGCGGCCTTCGGCGTTCCGCTGCTCGACCCATGGAGCGACGCCTAAGCCGCTATCTCAGCCGGACCACCGGCGCGGCTTCGGGCGCGGCATCCTGCGCTTCGGCCTGCGCATCATCGATATCCGCCGCATCCTTCGGCATCGCCGCCATCACCTCGATGCCCTTGCTGTGGCAGATGGTGGCGAGGCGCTCGGGCAGCTCCTGGTCGGTCACGAAGGTCTGGATCTGGGTGATATGGGCGATGCGCACCGGCGCGCTGCGGCGCAGCTTGGTGGAGTCGGCAACCAGCATGACGCTGCGGGCATTGGCGATGATGGCTTGCGCCACCTGCACCTCGCGATAGTCGAAGTCGAGCAGCGCGCCCTCCTCGTCGATCGCGGACGCCCCGATGATGGCATAGTCGACCTTGAACTGGCCGATGAGCTGCGTCGCGGTCGAGCCGACCACGGCACCGTCGGCCCGCCGCACCGTGCCGCCGGCGACCACCACCTCGATGCGGGGATGGCGGTAGAGCAGCATCGCGACGTTGAGATTGTTGGTGATGACGAGGAGGTCCTCGTGCGAGGTCAGCGCGCTCGCCACCTCCTCGGTCGTGGTACCGATATTGATGAAGAGCGAGCAGCCGTTCGGGATCAGCGAGGCCGCCGCGACCCCGATCGCCTTCTTTTCGTCGGCGGCGACGAACCGCCTCGCCTCGTAGGCGAGGTTTTCGACGCCGGAGGCGATGATGGCGCCGCCGTGGATACGGGTCAGCGAGCGGCGCTCGCAGAGATCGTTGAGATCCTTGCGGATCGTCTGCGCCGAGACCTCGAACCGGCGCGCGAGCTCCTCGACCATGACGCGCCCCGAGGCGCGCGCGATGTTGAGGATTTCGGCTTGGCGATGGGTCAATCCGGTCACGGCGATGGCCTCAAATCAGGAAAGCGCATGGTGCGGCGGTTCGCACGTTCGGTCAATGCGCTCAGCGATCACGGTTAACGGACAAAGCCTCTCACCATGCCATCGCGGCGGCGAGACGCGCGAGCAGTTCCGGATCGTCGAACGCGCTGGCGGAGGCAACCGCGCCGGCGCCAACAAGGTCGGCATGGCTGAGGCTCGTCCGGATGCCGATGGTCGGAATGCCGGCGGCCGTCGCCGACTGCACGCCGGAGCGGGAATCCTCGAACGCGATCGAAGCCGTCGCGCTGCCGCCGACGAAACGCAGCCCCTCCTGATAGGGCAGTGGGTGCGGCTTGCCGTGCGCCAGCTCGTCGCCGATCACAAGCGCCCTGAAGCGGTGCGTGATGCCGAGACCGGAGAGCAACAGCTCGGCATTCAGACGCGGCGCGTTGGTCACCGCGACCATGGGAATGCCGGCGGCATCCGCGCGGTCGAGCAGCGCCATCAGACCCGGAAGCGGCTCGATCTGTCCGGCGACAAGTGTGCGGAAGACGACCTCCTTCTCTCCGAGGATCACGGCGCGCCGTTCCACGGTTTCGTCGGGCAGAAAGCGCTCGCCGATCGACGCATTGGCGAAGCCTTGCAGCTCCCTCGAAAAGCGCGCGTGATCGAACACATGGCCGCGCGGCCCAAGCACCTGGTTGAACGCCTTGGGGTGCAGCGGGTCGGTGTTGGCCAGCGTGCCGTCGATGTCGAACAGCAGCGCCCTGCCCGTCACTTGCCCCCGCGCCTGCCCTTTGGCCTCGATCATTTCCGTACTTTCCCGAATGCACGATGCATCAATGCGAAACACGTATCAATGCAGCCCCGATCGCGCAATGACGCATCGACATGACCGCCACGCGACACTCGACAAAGTCGCGCGCGGCTGCAACACTCCGCGCAAGACCAAAAAGGAGGAAACGATGACGATCAACCGACGCGATCTGGCTCTCTCGACTCTTGCCGTCTCAACCCTTGCCGTCTCCGCGCTTGCTCTCACAGCACCGGCGTTGGCGGCCGCGGCGGATGAGGAAGCCGTGGCGAAAAAGGTCGAGGCCTTCCGCCTTGCCCAGATCGCGGCCGATCCCAAGGCGCTCGGCGCGCTCTGCGCCGACGAGGTGAGCTACAGCCATTCCAACGGCAAGGTCGAGGACAAGGCGACCTTCGTCACCAACGCCACCGACGGCAAATCAAAATTCCTGTCGATCGAGTACAAGGACCCGACCATCAAGGTCGTCGGCCCCGCCGCGATCGTGCGCTTCCACTGGATGGGCGAACAGGAAATGGCGGCCGATGGGAAAAAAGTATCGACCAATCTTCACATCCTGATGAACTGGCAGAAGCAGGGCGACGATTGGAAGCTGCTGTCCCGGGCGGCAACGAAGTTGTGATGGCGACTCTTACCCTCTCCCCCTGTGGGAGAGGGTGGCTCGCCGCGCAGCGGCGAGACGGGTGAGGGGTATGCTTCGGCGAGTAACTCTCTCGCTTCCGAATGCGCCGATAGAACCCCTCATCCGGCGCTTCGCGCCACCTTCTCCCACAAGGGGAGAAGGAAAAGGCAGCGGCATCAAGGGCTGCAAAAAATTCCGACCACGCTTTGCGCGTCAGAAATCGCGCCGCCTGGCGCAATGCAGCGTATTGCGACGACGATTGCGACCTGGCGCTCGACACAATCAAGTGCGGCTGCAACAGTGGGCGCAAGATCAAGGACGGAGGATATGATGACACTCAATCACGACCATGCTGCCACGACGGACCACGAGGCGGTGGCAAAGAACGTCGAGGCATTTCGCCTCGCCCAGATCGCGGCCGATCCGAAGGCCCTCGGCGCGCTGTGCGCGGACGATCTGAGCTACAGCCATTCCAGCGGCTTCCTCGAGGATAAGGCGGCCTTTATCGCCAACGCCACCGACGGCAAGACGGAGTTCCTGTCGATTACGTACAAGGACCCGACCATCAAGATCGTCGGCCCCGTCGCGATCGTGCGCTTCCATTGGCTGGCCGAGATGATGACCGGCGGACAGAAAGTGGCAAACAGCCTTCATATCCTGATGAACTGGCTGAAGCAGGGCGACGATTGGAAGCTGTTGTCACGCTCCGCGACGAAGTTGTGATCGACGCTCTTACCCCCTCCCCCTGTGGGAGAGGGTGGCTCGCCGCGACAACGGCGAGACGGATGAGGGGTTGCCCCCGCGGGCGACCCTCTCACGATTGAATTCGCGGAAACAACCCCTCATCCGGCGCTTCGCGCCACCTTCTCCCACATCCGCCTTCGCCAAGGCTTCGGCGGACATGAAGGGAGAAGGAAAAGGCAGCGGCATCAAGGGCTGCAAAAAATTCCGACCACGCTTTGCGCGTCAGAAATCACCAGCGGAAGGCGCCTACGCCGCTTCCTTCACATCGCCATTAACCAGCTTGCGCGCGGCACGCTCGGCTTCGCGTGCGTTGCGGAAGAGCTGGCCTTCAAGGCGATTGAAGCGGTGGGACGAGGCGAAGAAACAATAGCCTCCCTGAGAACGAACGACGATACCTGCGGTTTGCGAGTCGACTTCGATAATGTAGCTGTCCGGCATGGTCCGTAGATTCCTCAGTGCGGGCAAATAACGGCAATCCTGCCCAAAGGTTCCTGAGCACTTGAGGCCGTTTCCACCCCGAATCGACACGCAATTGAGTACGCCGGGACCTCATCCGTTTTATGACTTGTTCTAGGCGAAGCCGCGACGCGGTGACTCAGTCGCGCCGCGTTTGGCGTGCCGCAAGTTTGCGTGAGATGGGGCAGAGCGTCGCGCGCGATTACGTCGCGATCGGCGGATCGTTGCGCTGGATCGCTTGCGGACGGCCGTCATCATCGATCGAGACGTAGGTGAAATGACCGTCGGTGACGAGGATCGGCTGGAGCTCCCTGCGCCGTAGCGCCCAGGCTTCGAGATGCACGGTCATCGAGGTGCGGCCCACGCGGACGAGATTGGCATAGACCGAAACGAGATCGCCGACATAGACCGCTTTGCGAAAATTCATCGCCTCGATCGCCACGGTGACCGTACGCGACCTCGCGAGCTTCGATGCGAACACGCCGCCGCCGACATCCATCTGGCTGAGCAGCCAACCGCCGAAGATGTCGCCGTTGGCGTTGGTGTCGGCGGGCATTGCCAGCGTGCGAATGCAGAGATCGCCGCGCGGCTCGGTGTCGGACTTCTCGGTCATGTCGGTCTCACCTAAAATTGTCCCAGCCCGGATCGGGCGCAAAGCGCCCGCCGAATCGCTCGGCCAGCGCGCGCAGGGTGGATACGACATTTTCCACGCCGCGCGTGCGCGCGTAGTTCAGCGGACCGCCGCGGAACGGTGCATATCCAGTGCCGAAGATCATGGCGCCGTCGACCGCATCGGCATCGTCGACGATACCTTCGCGGAGTGCCGCGACGCAGACATTGGACATCGGCAGCACCAGGCGGTCGATCATCGGGTCGGTGACGCGCGGGCCGGTCTCGGGCAACGGCGCCTTCTCCGCCTTGCCGTCCTTCCAGGTGTAGAATCCCTTGCCCGTCTTGCGGCCGAGCTCGCCCTTGGCGACCTTCTCGCGCAGCCAAGCCGGCGTCGGCGGGAGCAGATCGCCGAACTTGGTCCGCAGCATGTCACCGACGTCGAGGCAGATGTCGAGCCCGACCTGGTCGGCGAGCTCGATCGGCCCCATCGGCATGCCGAACTGCTCGGCCGCCGCGTCGATCAGGCGCTGGTCGATCCTCTCATCCAGCATCACCATCGCCTCCAGCATGTAGGGCGTCAGCGCACGGTTGACGAGGAAGCCGGGCGAGCTCTTCACGGAGAGCGGCAGACGGTCGATCGCGCCGACGAAGGCGAGCGCCTCCTTCAGCACCTGCGCGTCGTTGCCGTCATGGCTGACGACTTCGACCAGCTGCAGCCGCGACACCGGGTTGAAGAAGTGCAGGCCGACGAGACGATCGGGCCGCGCCAGCGTGGTGCGCAGATCCTGGAGCGGAATGCTCGACGTGTTGGTCGCAAGGATCGCGCCCGGCTTCATCTTCGGCTCGAGGCCCGCATAGACCTTCTGCTTCAGCTCGAGCTTTTCCGGCACCGCCTCGATGATCAGATCGGCGTTGCGAACGCCCTCGCCGTCCATGTCGGGGATCAGACGATCAAGCGCATCGCGCACCTCGGTCGGCCTGCGAATGATCTTGCCGTAAAGCTCGGCCGCGCGCTTCACCGCGCCGGCGACCGGCTCCGGCTTCATGTCCGCGAGCGAGACGCGCAGCCCCTGCCCCGCACACCACGCCGCGATATCACCACCCATGGCGCCGACGCCGATGACATGGACGTGCTTGATCGTGTTGCCGCCGCCGGCCGTCTTCTTCATCTGCTCGCGCAGGAAGAACACGCGGATCAAATTCTGCGCGGTCGGCGTCACCATCAGCCTGGCGAACGAGGCCTGCTCGGCCTTCAGCATCGCGGCCTTGCTGCCGCCATGGGTCTCCCAGAGATCGATCAGCGCGTAAGGCGCCGGATAATGCTCGCGGGGCGCGGCCTTCGCCGCCTCCGAGCGCATGCGCCTGGCCAGCAGCCCGCGCACGGGACCGAAATTGGCCGCGTGAGTCAGAAGGCCCGGACGCGCCCGCTTCAAGCGGCCGAACAGCGCATCCTTCACCGCGTTGCGGACGTGCCGCTCCTGCGTCACGGTATCGACGAGGCCGAGCGATCTGGCGCGGCGCGCATCGATGGTGCGGCCGGTCAGCATCAGCGCCATCGACTGCGTCGGGTTCACCAGCGCGGTGAAGCGCGCGGTGCCGCCGAGGCCGGGATGCAGGCCGAGCATCACCTCCGGGAAGCCGAAGCGCGCGCCGTCGATCGCAATGCGCGACTGGCAGGCCAGCGCGACCTCGAGCCCGCCGCCGAGACAGAAGCCGTGGATGACCGCGACTGTCGGCAGCTTCAGCGCCTCCAGATGATCGACCACCGCATGCGCCGCGCGGATGCGTGTCTCGACCATTTCAGGGTCGCTGGCGCCGCGGAATTCGTTGACGTCGGCTCCGGCAATGAAGCCGGACGGCTTTGCCGAACGGATCACGAGGCCTGCGGGACGTTCGGTCTCGATCGCCGCGAGCACGGCATCGAACTCCTCCATCACGTCCGCGGACAGCGTGTTGGCGCTGCCATCTGCGCGGTCGAACAGCAGCCAGGCGACGCCGTCGGCATCGCGCGTCAGCTTGAAGTGCTTGTAGGGGCTGTCGGTCGCGGGCCTGGGCCCAAGCTCCAGCACGCGGTCGCCGAGCGCGGTCATGATCCTGGAATCCATGGTCACACCGCCTCGATCAGCATGGCGCCGCCGAGTCCGCCGCCAATGCATTCGGTCGCGACGCCGCGGCGCGTGCCGAGCCGCTTCATCGCGTTGACGAGATGCAGCACGATGCGGTTGCCGGACGTGCCGACGGGATGGCCGAGCGAGATGGCGCCGCCATCGACATTGAGTTTGTCACGGTCGATCTCGCCGGCCGCGCCGTCGAGGCCCAGGATCTCGCGACAGAATTTGTCGTCGTTCCAGGCGGCGAGACAGCCGAGCACCTGCGTCGCGAAGGCTTCGTTCAGCTCCCAGGTCTCGACGTCCTTGACGGTGAGGTCGTTGCGCTGGAGCAGCGGCGTCGCCGACATCACGGGTCCCAGTCCCATGATGCTGGGATCGAGCGCGGCCCAGTGGCTGTCCACGATGACAGCCTTCGGCGTCAATTTGTGCTTTGCGACCGCCGCGTCGGAGGCGAGGATCACCCAGGACGCACCGTCGGTGATCTGCGACGAATTGCCGGCGGTGACCTGGCCCCAGGGGCGCTCGAACACCGGCCGCAGCTTTGCGAGCGTCTCGGCCGTCGAGTCCGGCCGCACGCCGTCGTCATGGTCGAAGAATTTTCCGTCGCGGGAGAATGCGGTCTCGACCTCGCCCTTGAGAAAACCTTCGGCCTGCGCATGCGCGAGCCGGCGATGACTCTCGGCGGCATAGGCGTCGGACTGTGCCCGCGTGATACCGAACAGATGGCCGACGACCTCGGCGGTCTGGCCCATGTTCAAGTCGGTGATGGGATCGGTCAGGCCGCGCTCGAGCCCGATGATCGGCTTGAGATAGCGCGGCCGCAGCTTGAAGGCGGCAGCGAGCTTCGCGGCCACGCCCTTGGCGGTGGCAAGGCCGGCGAACCAGCGCACACCGGAGTTCGGCCAGACCAGCGGCGCGTGGCTCAGCGCCTCGGTGCCACCGGCGAGGACCATGTCGGCATGGCCCTCGCGAATGTAGCGGTAGGCCGTGTCGATCGACTGCATGCCGGAGCCGCAATTGATCTGCACGGTGAAGGCGACCATGTCCTCGCCCATGCCGAGCCGGAGCGCGGTGACGCGGGCCGGGTTCATCTCGTCTGCGATCACGTTGACGCAGCCGAGGATGACCTGGTCGAAATCATCGGGTGAAAACGGCTGGCGCGCCAGCAACGGTCGGCCGCATTGGACGGCGAGATCGACCGGCGTGAACGGCCCCGGCCCCGAACGCGCTTTGAGAAACGGCGTCCGGCTGCCGTCGACGATGAAAACCGGTCGTGCCATCAGCTCGCCGCCCTCTGTTCACCGAGTTCCTGGAAGAACTGATGCACATCTCCGGTTTTCTTGTAAATCGGCGACAGCGCTTCGGGCGCAAAATCATCGACCTCGATCACTTTTGTGACGGCCTCATGAGCGGCCGCAAGCTGTTCACCCTCGGCCTGCGTGATCACGCCCTTGGCGACGCCATCCTTCCAGTCGCGGATGTGCGCGGCGCGCATGCGCTTGGCGATGGCATCGGTGGCCGCAACGAGCTTGAACGCGCGCTCCAGCCGGGCAAAGCCGCCGTCGTCGTCGACATGGGCGAGATCCGGCGTGAGACGCTCGCGCGCGGCCGACGGCTCCAGCACGAGACTGGCGCATTGGTGCACGACACGGTCGGACGGGCCGAGCACCCGCGCGCCGAAGGGCTGGACCACGAGCTTGAGGATTAAAGCGACAAAACGGTTGGGCAGATTGGCGAGGATTTCGGCAAGCCGGTTCTCGATGGTTTTGAAGCCGGTCGCCATGCACCATTCCAGCGCAGCGAAGTCTTCCTTCTGCCGGCCCTCGTCCTGCCAGCGTTTCAGCGCGGCCGAGAGCAGATAGAGCTCGGAGAGGATGTCGCCAAAGCGCGCCGACAGCATCTCCTTGCGCTTGAGCGCGCCGCCGAGCGTGAGCAGCGCCATGTCGGCGCAGAGCGCAAAGGCCGCAGAGTAGCGCGCGAGCTGGCGGTAGAATGGCGTTGCATCGCCCGCATCCGGCGCAAGCGCGAAGGCGCCGAAGCTCCAGCTGCGGCCGAACGCACGCAACAGCGTTTGGAAGCTATGGCTGACATGTTTCCAGAACGCCTTGTCGAACGCGGTGAGCCCGCGTTCGCGATCGGTGTCGGCCAGCGCGTTCATCTCGTCGAGCAGATAGGGATGCGCGCGGATGGCACCCTGCCCGAACACGATGAGGTTGCGGGTCAGGATGTTGGCGCCCTCGACCGTGATACCGACAGGCACGGCGCGGTGCAGATTGCCGAGATAGTTTTGCGGACCGTCGATCACGGCCTTGCCGCCATGGATGTCCATGGCGTCGTCGACCGCGGTGCGCATCCGCTCGGTCGCGTGCAGCTTCATGATGCCGGAGATGACGGCGGGATGGATGCCGGCATTCAGCGCCGCGCAGGTCAGCCGGCGCGCCGCGTCGAGCTGGTAGGCGGTCGCGACGATGCGCGCGAGCGGCTCCTCGACGCCCTCGAATTTGGAGATGGAGATGCCGAACTGCTCGCGGATGCGGGCATAGGCGCCGGTGGTGCGGGCGGCATAGGCAGCGCCGGCCGCCGACAGCGACGGCAGCGAGATGCCGCGGCCGGCGGCGAGCGCCGTCATCAGCATCTTCCAGCCCTGCCCGAGTCTCTCCTTGCCGCCGATGACGTAGTCGAGCGGGATGAAGACGTCGCGGCCCCAGTTCGGGCCATTCTGGAACACCTGCATCGACGGCAGATGACGATGGCCGATCTTGACGCCGGGCAGATTGGTCGGGATCAGCGCGACGGTGATGCCGAGCTCTTCCTGGCTCCCGACGAGGTGGTCGGGGTCATAGGCCTTGAAGGCGAGGCCCAGCAGCGTTGCGACCGGGCCGAGCGTGATATAGCGCTTGTGCCAGTTGAGCCTGAGGCCAATGACCTCGCGGCCCTCGAAATCGCCCTTGCAGATGATCCCGGTGTCGACCATCGAGGCGGCGTCGGAGCCGGCTTCGGGGCTGGTGAGGCCGAAGCAGGGAATGTCGCGGCCGTCGGCAAGGCGCGGCAACCAGCGCTCCTGCTGCTCCTTCGTGCCGAAGCGCATCAGGAGCTCGCCGGGGCCGAGCGAGTTCGGCACCATCACGGTGACGGCCGCCGCGATCGAGCGGGTCGAGATCTTGCGCACCACTTCCGAATGGGCATAGGGCGAGAAGCCGAGACCACCGAATTCCTTCGGAATGATCATGCCGAAGAATTTTTCGCGTTTGACGAAGTGCCAGACGTCTGGCGGCAGGTCACGCCATTCCCAGAAGATCTTCCACTCGTCGAGCATGGCGCAGAGCGCGTCGACCGGGCCGTTGAGAAAGGCCTGCTCCTCGGGGGTCAGCGTCGCCTGAGGCACCTTCAGCAGCTTCGACCAATCGGGGTTGCCGGTGAAGAGATCGGCATCCCACCAGACGTCACCGGCCTCCAGCGCCTCGCGCTCGGTGTCGGACATCGCCGGCAGCACGCCGCGCGCCCAGGAGAAGATCGGCTTTGTGATGGTGTCGCGGCGGAAGCTCATGGCTGACCTCATGCATCGGCGCGGTTATCGGCATTTTAGCGGAAAGTGGCCGGGGTAAGTGAACACTTCGCGAGCAAAAAGACGCGAATTGACGCGGCCGGGCGACCGCCCCGGAGGCCATAACGGCCGGGGCGTGGGGGCAGTTCCGGGGAGGCGAATCGGGCTGAATGCCCCGTCGTCATTCCGGGGCGACGCGCAAGCGTCGAGCCCGGAATCCATAACCACCATCGGGAGTATGGATTCCGGGCTCGCGCCTGACGGCGCGCCCCGGAATGACGATGCGGAGAGAGTGGCTTAACCTGGATCAGATCAGTCCGGCCGCACCATCTCGAACATGTTTTCCGGCTTGATCTCGAAATAGTCGCCGCGACGGCCGGCGCGGACGATGGGGTGGGCGGCGGCGGTCTGGTAGACGCCGTCCTTGATCATGGCCTTGTCGATATGGACGGCGACGACCTCGCCCAGCGTCAGCCAGGCGTCGGCCTCCTTGCCGTCGGCGCCCTTGAGGCGGACGATGTCAGACACCTTGCACTCGAAGGCGACGGGGCTCTCAGCCACGCGCGGCACGTTGACGAGCTTGCCGGGCACGGCGGTGAGGCCCGCGATCTCGAACTCGTCGACCTCGGGGGCGACATGCGCGGCGGTCGCGTTCATGTGCCTGGCAAGGTCCATGGTGGCGAGATTCCAGACGAACTCGCCGGTCTGCTCCATGTTCGAGACCGTGTCCTTCCAGTTGGTGGAGGAGAAGCCGATGATCGGCGGCACGTAGCAGAACGCGTTGAAGAAGCTGTAGGGCGCGAGATTGACGTGGCCCTTGGTGTCGCGGGAGGAGATCCAGCCGATCGGCCGCGGCGCGATGATGGCGTTGAAGGGATCGTGCTTGAGGCCGTGGCCCTTGGAGGGCTCGTAGAAGTAGAGGTCTTTGTCGGTCACGCGCTGCTTCCTTTTCGTCATTGCGAGCGCAGCGAAGCAATCCAGAATCCCTCCGCGGAGACAGTCTGGATTGCTTCGCTGCGCTCGCAATGACGGAGTTTGTTGGTCCGTCATTGCCCGCCATCCACCCGTTAAGGGCGGCGCTAAGCAGTTTATAGGGGAAATTCCAGCGCCCGTCAGTGGCGCGGCGACAGACCCGCGATGACGAAATCGATCATCTGGTCGATGGTCGGGCCCGGCTTGGTGGCGCACTGGGCGATCATCTGGGGGTGGAAGAAGCGCATCATCGCGGTGCAGGCGCACATCGAGGCCAGTTGCAGGTCCGGCGCTTCGAACTCGCCGGACGCGACCCCTTGCGCGATCACCAGGCCGATGACACCGGCAATGCACTCCATATGGGCGACGCAGACGTCCCAGTCCTCCTGCATCGCGATCTCGACCATCTCATGCAGCTTGTTATCGCCGACATAGCGCTCGGTGTTCATGCGATGGATGGTGGTCAGCAGCTCGCGGAAGCGCGGGAGCACCGGACCAGGCCTCGCCACGATCCGCTGCGCTTCGATCTCGACCTCGCCCATCAAGGCCCGCGCCACCGACTGGTGAATCGCCTTCTTCGATTCGAAGAAGCGATAGACATTGGCGGGGCTCATCCTGAGCTCCTTGGCGATGTCCCCGACCGTGGTCTTCTGGTACCCGATCTGGCGGAACAGCCGCTCAGCCACCTCGAGGATACGATCCCGGGTGTCGCCTTCGATATGTTCCGCAACCAGTGTCATGTGTCAGGACTCGTCCATCAGCAGTCTTCTCATTTATTCAGCCGCTTCAGCAAGCGGAATTGCGTGCTGGTCATCGCTCCCATGCTGCGGCGCGGCAGGCTGCTCGGGGGTGCCCGCCTCGTCCAGGCTCTTCCTGAACCACAGGGCGTAGAGGCCCGGCAGGTACAGCAGCGTCAGGAAGGTCGCGACGAACAGGCCTCCCATGATCGTGATCGCCATCGGGCCCCAGAAGGCCGAGCGCGACAACGGGATCATGGCCAGGATCGCGGCGAGCGCCGTCAGCACCACCGGCCGGGCGCGGCGGACAGTTGCCTCCACGATCGCCTCACGGCGGGTCAGGCCGTGGGAGACGTCGGTCTCGATCTGGTCGACCAGGATGACGGTGTTGCGCATGATCATGCCGGCGAGTGCGATCAGGCCGAGCAGCGCCACGAAGCCGAACGGGGCATTGGCGACGTTGAGGCCGAACGAGGCACCGACGATGCCGAGCGGCGCGGTGAGGAACACCAGGATCAGGCGCGAGAAGCTCTGCAGCTGGAACATCAGCAGCGTCAGCATCACCATGACCATCAGCGGGAAGAGGATGAAGATCGAGGCGTTGCCCTTGGCGGATTCCTCGAACGCCCCACCCGGCTCGATACGGTAGGCCGGCTCGAGATTGTCCTTGATCGCCTTCAGCTTCGGCGTGATCTGGCTGGTGACGTCGGGCGCCTGCACGCCGTCGACGACGTCGGAGCGCACGGTGATCGCCATGTCGCGGTTACGCCGCCACATGATCGGCTCCTCATGGGCATACTCAATCTTGGCGATCTGCTGGAGCGGCACGGCGACGCCGTTCTTCGAGGTGATGGTCAGATCGCCGACGCCGCCGAGATCGAGACGTTCGGACGGGACCGCACGAGCGACCACGGCCACCTTCTCGATGCCGTCGCGAATGGTCGTGACCTGCGCGCCCGAGATCAGCATGGACAGCGCCTGCGAGACGTCCTGCGGGGTCAGGCCCATGGCGCGGGCACGATCCTGGTCGACGACGAGCTTGAGGTAAGGCGACTGCTCGTTCCAGTCGAGCTGGACGTCCTTGACGCTCTTGTTCTGCCGCATGACGTCGCGGACCTGATAGGCGATCTCGCGCACCTTGTTGGCGTCGGGGCCGATCACGCGGAACTGGACGGGGAATCCGACCGGCGGACCGAAGTTGAAGCGGTCGACGCGCACGCGCGCTTCCGTCAGCATGCCCTCCGCAGCCGCGTTCTCGATCTTGGCCTTGATGCGCTCGCGCGCCTCGACGCCCTTGGCGACGATGACGATCTCGGCAAAGGCCTCGTTCGGAAGCTGCGGATTGAGGCCGAGCCAGAAGCGCGGCGAGCCCTGGCCGACATAGGACGTATAGGTCTCGATGTCCTTGTCGTCCTTGAGCAGCGTCTCGGCCTTCTTCACCGCCTTCTCGGTGACGTTGAAGGCGGTGCCCTCGGGCAGGCGGAGCTGGAGGAACAGCTCGGGCCGCTCCGACAGCGGGAAGAACTGCTGCTGGACATGGCCGAAGCCGACGATCGAGGCGATGAAGACGCCGACGGTCGCGGCCACCACGGTGATGCGGTGGTTGACGCACCATTGCACGATGGCGCGCAGGCCGCGGTACATGCGGGTCTCGTAGACCGCGTGCGGATCGTGATTGTGGTGCACCTTGATGTTGGGCAGCAGCATGACGCCGATATAGGGCGTGAAGATCACCGCCACGAACCAGGAGGCGACCAGCGCGATCGCCACGATCCAGAAGATGCTGCCGGCATATTCGCCGACCGCGGAATTGGCAAAGCCGATGGGGAGGAAGCCAGCGGCCGTGACCAGCGTTCCCGTGAGCATCGGAAACGCAGTGGATTCCCAGGCAAAGGAGGCCGCGCGGAAACGGTCCCAGCCCTGCTCCATCTTCACCACCATCATCTCGACCGCGATGATCGCGTCATCCACCAGCAGGCCGAGCGCGATGATCAGCGCACCGAGCGTGATGCGGTGCAGATCGAGCGACATCATGTTCATGACGACGAAGACGATACCGAGCACCAGCGGCACCGACAGCGCGACCACGATGCCGGTGCGCCAGCCGAGTGCCAGGAACGAGACGAACAGCACGATGACGAGGGCTTCCATGAAGGAGTGCACGAACTCGCCGACGGCGTGCTCGACCACCTTGGGCTGGTCGGCGATGAGCTTGACGTCGATGCCCTGCGGCACCGCCTTCATGAACTCGGCGGTGGCCTTCTCGACCTCCTTGCCGAGATCGAGGATGTTGGCGCCCTTGGCGGTAACGACACCGATGCCGATCGCGGCCTTGCCTTCCTGGCGCACGATGAAGCTCGGCGGGTCGACATAGCCGTGGGTGACGGTGGCGATATCACCTAAACGGAACACGCGGCCGTTGCTCTCGACCGGCGTCTCGGCGACGGCCTTGGCGCCATCGAGCGCGCCGGTGACGCGCAGCGGCACGCGCTGCGACGAGGTCTCGACCGTGCCGGCGGGCACGACGTTGTTCTGCTTGGCGAGCGAATCGAACAGGGCCTGCGGCGTGATGCCGAGGGTGGCGAGCTTGGCGTGCGAGAATTCGACGAAGATGCGCTCGTCCTGGTTGCCGTAGACGTCAACCTTGGTCACGCCCGGCACCTTCAACAGGCGCTGGCGGAAGCCTTCCGAGACCTTCTTGAGCTGGGCATAGTCGGCGCCGTCGCCGGTCATCATGTAGAGGATGGAATCGACGTCGGAGAACTCGTCGTTGACGACGGGTCCCAGAATGCCCGAAGGCAACTGGCCCTGCACGTCGGCGAGCTTCTTGCGCAAGAGATAGAAGAGATACGGCACGTCCTTTGGCGGCGTGGAATCGCGGAAGGTCACCTGGAGCGCGGTGAAGGCCGGCTTGGAATAGGTCTGCACCTTCTCGAAATAGGGCAGCTCCTGGATCTTCTTCTCGATGGGGTCGGCGACCTGCGTCTGCATCTCCTGCGCAGTCGCGCCCGGCCAGATCACGGAGACGTTGACCACCTTCACCGTGAAGAACGGATCCTCAGCCCGCCCGAGCTTCTGATAGGAGAAGAAGCCGGCGACGCCGAGTATGATCATCAGGAACAGGACCAGCGTCGGATGGCTGACGGCCCAGGCCGAAAGGTTGAAGCGCTTCATCGCACTCTCCAAAGATGGTCCAATTGCAAAAAAACCACAGCCACTCTGTTCAAACCGTCGTCGCGAGGCAGCGAAGCAATCCAGGGGGCTGGGCAGGTTCTGGATCGCTTCGCCGCTTCAGCCCCGGCATTTGCGCTTGGGCCGAAACTCACCTCACACGACGTGACTCGTAAACTCTAGAAGGACAGCGACGAGACGATCCGCACCCGCTGGCTTGGATCGAGCTTCTGCACGCCGAGGGCCACGATCTTGGCGCCCTCGTCGACACCGCTGGTGATGATGACGTCGTTGCTCTCGTAGGACTTCACCACGACCGGCTTGAGCGTGACGGCGCCATTGTCGTCGACGACGTAGAAGGAGGGCTTGCCGCCTTCGTTGAACAGCGCCGACAGCGGCAGCCGCGCGACGCGCTCGGTCGCGGCATCCGACAGCGTCAGCGTCGCGGTCATGCCGAGCGAAACCTTGTCGTCGGCCTCGGGCAGCGAGAATTTTGCTAGATAGGTGCGCGTCGACGGATCGGCCGTCGGCGCGATCTCGCGCAGCTTGGCCGCATACTTCTTGTCCGGCTCCGACCAAAGAGTGACGCTGGCGGCGCCCGACTTGGCACGTCCAACCAGCGTCTCAGGGATCGCGACGACCGCTTCCTTCTCGGCAAAGCGGGCGACACGGATCGAAGTCTGGCCTGCGGCAACCACCTGGCCGGGCTCGATCAGCGTTGCGGTGACGACGCCACGGGCGTCGGCGTTGAGCGTCGCGTAGGAAAGAGAATTCTTGGTCAGCTCGACTGAGCGCACGGCTCGGTCCAGACGCGCGCGGGCCTCATCGGCGGCGGCGCGGCTCGAATCCATCGCCGCATCCGTAGTCCAGCCCTTGGCCTTCAGATCCTTGGCGCGCTGCTCGGCCGCGGCGGCCTGGGCCAGCACGCCGGTCGCGGCGGTCTGCTCGGCGACGGACTGTTCAGCCTGGAGCTTCAGATCGACCTCGTCGAGGGTCGCGAGCGGCTGGCCGATTTCGACGGTCTGGCCGACCTCGACCAGGCGCTTGGCAACCTTGCCGGCCACGCGGAAACCGAGATCGCTCTCGATCCGGGGCCTGACGGTGCCGACGAAGCTGCGCTCCGGCGTCTCGGCATCATAATGGGCGGTCGCGACCAGAACCGGCCGCGGCGGCTCGGCCTTTTCAGCGACGGTGTCATTGCACCCGGCCAGCGCAGCGGCCATCAGGGCCAGCGACACACCCGCCAAGAGCTTGGAATAGCTGGACAAAACTGATCGAACGAACATCGGAGGACACTCCCGCGACTGCAATGAGAGGAATGTCGACTAATCACTGATGAAAGTCAATAATCGTCAGTCATCAGGAAAGCGTGATCGTTAAGGGGCGGTAAGGATTTGGATGGCGGTTGCCGGGAGGGTGCGATCGTAGGGTGGGCAAAGCGGAGCGTGCCCACCATGCCTGCCGGAATCGGGAAAATGGTGGGCACGGCGCGAAGCGCGCCTTTGCCCACCCTACGAGAGCCCGTAGCCCGGATGGAGCGGAGCGTAATCCGGGGCCTGCAGGCTGTAGCTGGAGTGCTCCCGGATTTCGCTTCGCTCCATCCGGGCTACGCAGCGGTGCGGGCGGCCTACCGCCCCTGCCCGGCGAACTCGTGCTTGCTCTCGTGGCCGCCGACAAACACTAGGATGCCGGCGATCAGGGGCAGGACGGCCAGCACCAGCAAGCCGGTCGAGGTCTGGCCGGTGGCTTCCTTGACCCAGCCGATCAGGTACGGCCCGCCGAAGCCGGCGAGATTGCCGATCGAGTTGATCAGCGCGATGGCGCCGGCCGCCGCCGTGCCGGAGAGCCAGGCGGTCGGTAGCGTCCAGAACACGCCGAAGCAGCAGAACACGCCGATCGCCGCGACGGTGAGCACCACCATCGTCATGGTGGGATCGGTGAGATAGGAGGAGATGGCCAGCGCGACGGCGGTGAGCAGCAGCGGCGCGCCGACATGCATCACGCGCTCGCGCGTCGCATCCGAATGCCGCGCCCACAGGATCATAGCGATGGTGCCGAACAGATACGGGATCGCTGTGACAAAGCCGGTCTGGGCGTTGGTGAGGCCGAACGCCTTGACGATCTGCGGCAGCCAGAACTGCATGCCATAGAGCGCGCCGACGAAGCCGAAATAGACCAGGCTCAGCATGATCACCTTCGGCGACGACAGCGCCTCGCCGAGCGACAGATGCTTCACCGCCTGCTTGGCCGCGATTTCCGAATCGAGCCTGGACTTGAGCCAGGCCTTCTGATCGGCCGAGAGCCAGTCCGCCTTCTCCGGCCTGTCGGTGAGATAGAACCAGGTGACGATGCCCAGCAGCACCGAGGGGATGCCCTCGATGATGAACAGCCACTGCCAGCCCTTCAGCCCCATCGCGCCGTCGAGCCCGAGCAGCAGGCCCGAGACCGGCGCGCCGATCACGGTGGAGACCGGGACGGCGATGGCGAAGGCGGCGAGGAAGCGGGCGCGATACTCGGCCGGGTACCAGTAGGTGAGATAGAGGATGATGCCGGGGAAGAAGCCGGCCTCGGCGACGCCGAGCAGGAAGCGCAGCACGTAGAAGCTCGTCACCCCGCTGACCAGCGCCATCAGCGCCGAGATGATGCCCCAGGTCACCATGATGCGGGCGATCCAGCGGCTCGCGCCGAACTTCTCCAGCGCCAGATTGCTCGGCACCTCGAAAATGAAATAGCCGATGAAGAAGATGCCGGCGCCCCAGGAGAAGATCAGCGGCGTGAACTTGAGCTCGGCGTTCATGGTCAGCGCGGCGAAGCCGAGATTGACGCGGTCGAGATAGGAGAAGAAGTAGGCCAGCACCAGGAACGGAATCAGGCGCCAGGAGATGGCGCGGATCGTCGAGGTCTCGATTTCCGACTTGGCTGCGCCGGCGGAACCGGCATAGGTCGTGGTCTGGCTCATGGCTTCCCCCCGGGGTTGTTGCTTTTATGGGCTAATGCGCGGTTTTCAGCATCGTGGGCAAAGAGTCAATGGAAGCAATGCAGGTCGCGCAGCCGGTCAACATGATTGCGCTGCGACAGCGATCGCTGATCCGTGCCGCCCTGGCGCTGGTCGTGATCGCGTGCGGGCTGTCGTTGCGCTGGTACGGCTTTCCGCTCGGGCTTCCCGCCTTCGTCGTGAAGTATGGCGGCTCGCTGCTGTGGGCGACGATGGTGCTTTTGCTGGTCGGGGTTTTGCTGCCGGGGCTGTCGCGAAGCCGACTTGCAGCCATCGCCGTGGCGATCGCGATCGCCGTCGAGTTCTCCCGGCTGGTGCATGCGCCCTGGCTCGATGCGTTTCGGCTCACCACCGCGGGCGCGCTGCTGTTAGGACGGATCTTCTCGCTGTGGAATCTGGTGGCCTATGCGGTCGGGGTTGCGTTCGGCGTTTGGATTGATGGTCTTGTAGGGTGGGCAAAGGCGCGTTAGCGCCGTGCCCACCATTCTCCTTCGCAGACCACGATGGTGGGCACGCTTCGCTTTGCCCACCCTACGAGACCGACGCCAAGTGGCCGGCCTTCACTCCGCGAGCTGAAACCGCTCGAAGCGATCGAGCTCCTCCTCGATCACGCGCTTCAGCTCCTTGCGCCCCGCCGTCTTCTTCCCCTGCCCGACCCAGGTCCATTTCTGCATCAACAGCTTCTTCGCCTGCCTATCGGTCTTGAGGTCAAGCGCCGCGACGATCTCGTCGCCCACCAGCACGGGCAACGCGAAATAGCCGAGCTTGCGCTTGGCCTTCGGCACATAGGCTTCGAACAGATGGTTGTAGCCGAAGAACAGATTGGTGCGCTTGCGCTGGATGATCAGGGGATCGAACGGCGAGAGGATGTGAACGAGATCGGGCGCGGCGCCCTCACCCGGCTCCAGCGCCGCGGGCGCGGCCCAATGCTCCTGCTTGCCGGCGCCCTCGATCGCAACGGGCACGAGCTCGCCGCGGCGGACGCGTGAGGCGACCAGCTGCGCGATCGCCTTCTTGCTCGGCGCATCGAGGTGGCAGATCGAATCCAGACTGACCACGCCCTGTGACCGCAGTGCGCGGTCGAGCAGATAGGCCGTGATGTCTCTCGCCGACGCCGGCTTCGGCAGCTTGTCCCAGCCGAAGTGCCGCGTCATCAGCTCATAGGTCTTGAGCATGCCCTGGCGCGCGCTGACGGTCGCGACGCCGGTGTAGAAGGCCAGCTGCAAAGCCCGCTTCGAGGGTTTTCGGCTTTGCCAGAGATGCTCCTTCTCGGTGAGCACGTCGTCCTCGATGTCGCGGATCGTCAGCGGACCGGCGCGCAGGAGCCGCATCACCTTGCGCGTATCGGCCGGCTTGACCGAGGCGTACCATCTGTGTCCCTCGCGCCGGTGCTCGCGCATCGCCGGCAGGAAGAAGCGAAAATCGTTCGCCGGCACATAGGACAGCGCATGGGTCCAGTATTCGAACACGCTCCTGTCGACGCTCTGGGCCTGGCGCAGATCGGCACGCCGGTAGGACGGAATGCGGCTGAACAGGATGTGGTGGTGGCTGCGCTCGATGACGTTGATGGTGTCGATCTGCACATAACCGAGATGGTCGATCGCATCCGCCACCGCGCGCGCGCCCTCCCCGAACGGCGCGCGCTCGTCCAGCCGCTGGGCATGCAGCCAGATCTGCCGGGCCTGTGTCGTGGGGATCGGAAAGGGTTTGGGCGCGCGTGACATTGCAGGAGGCAATGTAGCCGGATTCGCGCCAGGAAAAAGAGAGACGCCAAAGAAGCTTTCTCAAGAAAAAGCCGCGCTGCCAACTGCTGACAGCGCGGCCGAACCGTGCGCGCCTCGCGCCTCACTTCATCGACATGGCCTTCTGCGCCTTCATGTAATGCGTGCAGGCGCTCTTCATCTTGCCGTTGCTCATAACGGTGTTGGCCATGGCTGCGCTGCGAGGGTGAAAGGCCTCAATTGCCGTTCTTTTGCACCTTGGGCCGGTCACCGAGGCTGCCGGTGGCAACGTCAGGCTCGCAGGACGCTTTGCCACGCACCTCCGCCTGGCAGCGATAGACGCTGCCGGTGAGGCGGTCGACCAGCCACATGTTCTCGTCGTTCGGACCGTCGAGGCCGACATAGCGGCTGGTCAGCCCGGTGATCAGCGTGGACAGCAGGATCGCCACCGCGATCATCGCCGCACCGACATAGATGGGCATTGAGCTCAGAAAGACTGTCCGATCCGGCGGCCCGCCACGATAGAACTGGTAATCACTCGGCCTGGGCACTGGACTGAACTCGGCTCCGTTCCTCGGCGGTTATTGGACGCGGAGTCCTGCTAGGCGCCCAACTGGCCGAATTCTTGTTCGCACGCAGGCCATCACGCGACGGCTTTGCGACGATCGGTGAGCAAGGGTTTCCGGAACAAAATTGGCGGCCCGAACCGGGCCGCCTGTTGCTTGCCTGCCGGCTCAGCGGCGGCCGAACAACCCGCCCATCATACCGCCGAACAGACCGCCGGGGCCGCCTGGCGGACCGGCACCGCCACCGCCGTAATGGCGCCGGCCGCCACCGCCGGAGGACCGGCGACGCGCCGGCTCGTCGTCTGCCTGTTCGGAGGAGGCCGCGCGGGTCGAGACAATCTCCGACAGCAGGGCCTTGTGCTGGAGCTTGTTGAGGTAACCAGTCGCAGGATAGCCACGGGCAGCCTGCCACCGCCTCATCACGGAACGGGTCTCGTCGTCGAACTTGCCCGTCGCCTTGACGTCGAAGCCGAGCCCGGTGAGGCGGCGCTGCACGTCGCGGCGCTGGTTCTTGTCCAGACCGATCTGGTCTTCAGACACCTGGTTGGCTTCTTCCGTAAAGGTCGCGGGATCGATCCCGGCCGAGAGGTTGCGGGTGGTGATGGATGGACCATCCTGCAACGCCGCGATGCGGGCGAGCGCGATCGATTTGAACGTGCCGTTGGGATAGCTGGTGAGATAGGCGTTGAGCTCCTCGACCTTGTTGGAGTCCCTGATCGAGCGCCAGAACTCGAGCTCGACGTCGGAGCCTTGCTTGCTCGCGGCCAACGCCGGTGCGTTCGACGGATCGGTCGTGGCCGCAGCCGGCACGCCGACCGGATTGAGATAGACGTTGCCCGTGAGGTTGGTGTGCCCCCAGGGCAATTGCCCCTTGCTGGTCTCGTCACTGACCTGGGCGCGGACCTTGGTCATCGCCTGCTGGATCTCGATCCCGGGCTGGGCAATGTTGGCGATGAGCGCGCGGGTGAACGGGCTGTTGGTGCCGGCCTCGCCGTCGAGCGCGGTCTGGCCGGGGCCGGTGGCAAAGGCAATCAGCGTGCCCTCGCCCGACTTCATCTCGGCAAGACCGGTCTGGACGTTGACGGAGCGGGTGGCCTTGGCCGAGCGGATCTTTGCCGCGAACGGATTGTCGCGGCAGGCGTCCAGGAACACGAGCTTCACCTTCGCGTCCGACATGGTCTGATCGAGCGTGAGGTCGACATTGATCGCCGCGCCGAGCTTGACGTCCATCTCGGATTTCAGGTCGGCGTCGACCGGCAACAGGTAGTTGACGCCGTTCACGGCAATCCCGTGGCCGGCATAGAAGAACACCGCGACGTCGGCGCCTTCGCTCTTCTTGCCGAACTCCAGCAGCTTCGCGGTCATGGCGTCGCGGGTGAGGTTGGCGCCCTCGACGACGTCGAAGCCGACATTGCGCAGCACCCTGGCCATCGCCTTGGAATCGATCGCGGGGTTGGGAAGCTGCGGGACATTCTTGTAGGCGGCGTTGCCGACCACGAAGGCGACGCGCTTGTCCGCGAAGGCCGCGTTGCCGCTGACGAGAAATACTGCGATTGAAATTGCTGCGATCAAGAAGCGCATGATCATTCTCCCCTGATCCAAACTTCCTCGCTGCTCTCGGTTCGGCCTGAGCCGATCCGATGAGAGCAATCTGATCCAGTTCACAACGACGCACTGTGATCTGGATCACTCGGGGATTTCTGCTGCTCGAACCGAGCTGAGAGTCGCTGCGACGGTCGCTTTTTGGGCTGCTGACGCAGCGGGCAATACGGCTGGTGACGAACAATGGCCGAAAGATTGTACCTGCGCGGGCTGCGAGTCCAGCCGGTTCAGCTGTCGATGCCGAATGAGACGGGCTTCTTCCCGGTGGCAGGGCACCGCCGCTGGCCCGACATGCCATGGATGCCGATCGGCGCCGGCGCTAGGATGCACGGGTCATTTCGGTCGTCTGGAATGTGACCCGCATCACATCGAGGCTGTTGAACCTTCCCTACGCTCGCAACATCAAATCGCCATCAGGCGTAACAGCGAGGATACGACAATGACCCGTTTTGATAAGTTTTTTGGACTTAAGGCGATTACCCTCACTGCCGCGCTGTCGATGACCGCCGGCCTGGCTTTCGCCGGCGATAACGTCTCCGCCAACCAGATCCTGGATGCGCTGAAGCCGAAGCCGGCGACCCGCGGCCTGTCCGTCGGTCCGCAGGCCGATCCGGCCGTGCAGGCCAAGGAAGCGACCTTCCTGAACACCGTTCGCAACCGCTCGACCCGGTCGCTCTCGATGGGCGAGCGCGAGCAAATCGCCGAGCTCGCCGCGACCAAGCCGAAGATCGATCTGGAGATCCAGTTCGACTACAACTCGGCCGACATCGCCAAGACGTCGGTGCCGTCGGTGCAGGCGCTCGGCAAGGCGCTGTCCGATCCGTCGCTGAAGGGCTCGACCTTCGTGGTCGCCGGCCACACCGATGCGATCGGCGGCGAGGAGTACAATCAAGGCCTCTCCGAACGGCGCGCCGACACCATCAAGAAGTACCTGGTGCAGAACTATGGTCTCAACGGCACAGAGCTCGTCACCGTCGGCTATGGCAAAACCAAGCTGAAGGACACCGCCAATGGCGCCGACCCGATCAACCGCCGCGTCCAGGTCGTCAACATGGAAGCCAAGACGACGGCGTCCAAGTAGATTGTCCAAGTGAACTTCAAGTGAACTTCAAATCATCGCCGCGCGAAACACGACGCCTGCCACGATCGTGACAGGCGGCGATTTCATATCCAGCTCTGGAACAGCATCAACCGGTTGAACGTCTGCATGGACGTGCCGATGAAGGCCGCCGAGATCGGCAGCATCACCGCAAAGCCGATCGCCGCGACCCCGACATAGGCCCACAGCAGCCAGCGCGGCAGCCCCTCTCGTCGCAGCACATAGACCAGCGCAAGCGACGCCACGGTTGCGGCCGGCAGATAATAGTAGAGGAAGCCGAGCGTGCGCGGCAGCAAAGCCCAGGCGAGCCAGGAGCCGAAATAGAACGCCGCGATCAGGAACGCATCCCAGCGCCGCGCGACGATGAAGTCGCGCAGCACGACGGCGAGCGCGAGCAGCGCCGGCCACGCGACCAGCGGATTGCCGAGGAAGACGATCGCGGAGACATTGTTCTCCGAGGTCTTGTCGAACAGGAACCACACCGGGCGCGCGAGCAGCGGCCAGGATGGCCACGCGCTCATATAGGTATGACCGGCGATCGCGGTCGTGGTGTTGTCGGCGAATATCCGGCGCTGCGCCTCGATCAGATCCGGCATCGACGCTCCGTAGAGCGGCACGAAAGCGGCAAGATATGTCAGCGCCGGCAGCACGGCGAAGCAGAGCGCGACATGCTGCGCGCGAAGATCGGGCCAGAGATCGGGCCGATACCAGTCGCTCGGCTTCGCGTCGGCGAACAGCGTGCGCCAGCCCTGCATCAGCCGGATCACCGCAACCACAACGATGCAGATGCCGAGCGGAAACAGGCCGCTCCATTTGCAAGCCGCGGCAAGGCCAAACAAGGCGCCCGCGAGCGCGAACAACGCATGCGGGCGCTCTCTTCGAAAGCCGTGCATGAAGGCGGCAATCGCGAGCAGGCCGAATCCGAGCGCGTAAATGTCGAGCATGGCGATACGCGCCTGCACGTAAAGCATCTGGTTGAAGCCCGCGATCGCCGCGGCGGCGATCGCGGGCCCCTGCGCGGAGAACAGCGCGAGCCCGCACAGATAGATCGCGACGATCGCGAGCGCGCCGAACAAGGTCGACGGATAGCGCCAGCCCAGCGCATTGTCGCCGAAGGCTGCGATCGATGCCGCGATCAGCTCCTTGGCCAGCGGCGGATGCATCGGATTGAGCGTTGGTTGCGAGATCGTGGGTGCCAGCATCTGCCGTGCCGCCGGCACGTAATGCACCTCGTCGAAGACGAACTTCTCCGGCGCCGTCAGGCCGATCAGCAGCGCGAGATGCGCGACCAGGAAAATCGCGACAGCGATCACTGCGCTCTGCGACACCTTCGGAACCGCGGGCAATTCGAACGGCTGCTGTGGGGCTATTTTGCGTGGCAAATCTGCTTCACCGCGGAGAAAAACAAAGACGGCACTTTTCATTGAACGCATTCTGCCGCAACTGTCACTAAGCATAACGCACGTCCAGCGCCGCTTGTGATAATTTCGCCACATCAGAAGCGCGCGCGATCCGGTACGATCAGGGACATATCGATCGGTTGCGAAATGAATTTGCGTTTCTGGCTTTTCCCAACTCTGTTGTCGGCACTCGTCTGCGCGGCGCCTTGCGCGCAGGCGCAGACGCGCGTCGGCGAAGCCGTCGTGATCCAGAACGACGTGGTGCGCGTGGCCACGACCACGACGCCGATCAGTGTCGGCGACAGCATGCTGCGCGACGAGACCGTGCGCACCGGTGCCGACAGCGCCGCGCGCTTCGTCATGGCCGACAGCACCAACCTCTCGCTGGGCCCGAGCGCCACGCTGAAGCTCGACCGCACCGTCTTCAACGACGAGCACAGCTATCGCGACGTCGCGATCCGCATGACCACGGGCGCATTCCGTTTCGTCACCGGACATTCGGAAAAGACCGCCTACAAGATCACGACACCGCTCGCGACCATCGGCGTGCGCGGCACCACGCTCGACATCCTCTCCCAGCGCGGCCGCTCCGTCGTCGTGCTCCAGGATGGCGCCGCCGGCGTCTGCACGACGAGCTCCCAATGCGTGCAGCTCACCCAGCCCGGCGACACCGCAATCATCACCTCGGCCGGCGGCAAGGTCAGCATCACCAAGACCAACGCGCCCCCCTGGACCTTTGCCGCCAATTGCGCCGCAAGCGCCGGGCTGTGCTCGGTCAACCAGTACGCGGACGCCTCGCCGACCATCACGCCTGCCGTCCACGACGACGGCATGCTGTGCGGGCGGTGATGATGGCGAAACTCGACGTCAGACGTCTCGTCCTCGCCGCCGCGCTGACCGCAACCGCTGCGTTTGCGTTCTTCGCGTTCAATGCGCGACCGGCGGCAGCGCAGGCGGCTTGCGAATCCGGATGCGGTGGGCCGACGCCCTCTCCGTCGCCGACCTATTCACCGTCGCCGACACCCACACCGACCCCCTCGCCTTCGCCGAGCCCCTATCCGTCGTCCTCGCCGAGCCCGTATCCACCGCCTCCACCTTCGGGCCCGACCGGCGCGGACTCCAGCGGCAATTCGATCGGCGGCCTCGCCAACCAGCGCTTCAACCAGATGATCACCAACCGGGTGCTCGGCACGGTGCTGCTCGGCGTCAACGAGCAGGTCAATTGCAGCGACTGCATCAGCGCATTCGGCTCCGCCGGCTCGTTCTCGGCCGGCATCCACGGCCGCAAGGAGCTCACCAACAACCTGTCGCTGCTCGCCGGCATCGCCTACACGCAATACAGCGAGGGCGGCTACAACATCACCAGCGCGCCGATCGGCGCCTTCGCTCTGCGCTATGATTTCACCGACTGGGGCTCGTCGCGCCCGTTCTTCGACGTCGGCACCATCCTGACGCCGTGGGAGAAGGCGCGCTACACACGCAGCTACAACACCAGCCTCGGGCCGGTGAGCGTCACGGGCTCGACCAACGCGTCGAACTACGCCGTCTATGGCCGTGCCGGCTGGATGAGCCGCGTGTCCCCGCGCGACGAATTCGCGGCCTCGATCGAAGTCTGGCAGCTCTGGCAACGCGTCTCCGGCTATTCGGACAGCGCCGTGGCGTTCAATCCGTTCGACGCCACCATTGCGACCGGCACCGACCGCACCAGCCTGGTCAAGATCGGCGGCCAGTGGACGCACCTCTTCGGCAGCAACATCGAGACCAACATCAATGGCGGCTGGGTGCAGTCCTTCGCCAGCCATAGCGGCATCATTGCCACCGTGACCGGCGACGGCCTAGTGGTGCCGACCATGGGCAACCAGGGTTGGTTCGAATATGGCGGCCGCCTCGGCTTCCGCGTGCAGAAGGGCTGGATCGTCGACCTGTTCGCCAACGGCACGCTGGGCCCGCAGCCGGTGGGCAACACCATCCATGGCGGCGTGGGGCTGCGGATTAATTACTAGGGCGGGATCTCGCCCCAAATTCCGCTGTCGTGCCCCGGCTTGACCGGGGCATCCAGTACGCCGCGGCTTCTCCGCATCACTCAAACGTCTCTGGAATACTGGATCGCCCGGTCAAGCCGGGCGATGACCGTAAGTATGTGGCAAGGCCATAGGCCTCACGCCGCCGACTTGCCCTCGAACGCCCGCCGGAGCACTTCCACATCGAGCTTCACCATCTTCATCATGGCTTGCATCGCGCGCGCAGCCGCGGCCTTGTCAGGGCTCGACAGGAATTCGAACATCACCTTCGGCACCACCTGCCAGGATACGCCCCAGCGATCGCTGATCCAGCCGCACTGCTGCTCCTTGCCGCCATGAGCAAGGAACGCGCTCCAGACGCTGTCGACCTGAGCCTGGTCGTCGCAATGGATCATCAGGGAGATTGCGTGGGTATATTCCACCTTCATGCCGCCGTTGAGCGCGACCAGGGGCTGCCCGGCCACCGTGAACTCGACGACGAGCACGGAGCCTGTCTTGCCGGACGGGCCGTCCGAAACGTTGCGCTGGACGTGCGTGATTTCCGAGTTCGGAACGAGCGACACGTAGAACTTCGCGGCTTCCTCGGCATCGCCGTTGAACCACATGCAGGGCACGAGCTTGGACATCGTGAATGCTCCTCTTCAGATGGTCGATGTTCGTTGGCTTCGGTCAGGCGTTCGCCATGTCGGACTGCGCGGCGAAGGCTGCCATGTCCATCCAGTTCACGCCCCACATATGACCGTCCGGATCCTCGAAGCTGCGGCCGTACATAAAGCTGTATTCGTCCTTCGGGCTTGGATCGGCCACACCGCCCGCGGCCTCGGCCTTGCCGACGACGTCATCGACCTCGACGCGGCTGTCGGCCGAGAGGCAGAGCAGCACCTGGTTGGAGGTCTTGGCATCCGCGATCGGCTTCGGCGTGAACTTGCGGAATTTGTCGTGGGTCAGGAGCATGGCGAAAATGGTCTCGGAGAAGACCATACAGCTCGCCGTCTCGTCGCTGAATTGCGGGTTCCTGACCGCGCCGACCGCCTCGTAAAAGGCCGTCGCGCGCTTGAGGTCGGTCACCGGCAGATTGACGAAAATCATTTTGGGCATCGGAGGCTCCTTGGGCGGGGTTCTGCCCAAGGACGGATGGCCCGACGGCCATCCGACACGGCTTCCGAATATTTTTTAAAGGCTATGCCTGCGTGATTCTGCCGCACAAAACCAGCAGGCTTTCAGGCCCTTACTTCTTCTCGTTGGGATCCCGGTGCACGGGGTCGATCCACAGCACGGTCTCGGGCTTCTCGACCGGCTCGATGTCGAGGTTGATCGCGACCGCCTCGCCGTCGCTGCGCACCAGCACGCATTCCAGCACCTCGTCCCGGCTGGCGTTGATCTCCTGATGCGGCACGTAAGGCGGGACGAAGATGAAATCGCCGGGGCCGGCCTCCGCCGTGAATTGCAGGCTCTCGCCCCAGCGCATCCGCGCCTTGCCCTTCACCACGTAGATGACGCTTTCGAGATGGCCGTGGTGATGCGCACCGGTCTTGGCGTCCGGCTTGATGCTGACCGTGCCCGCCCACAATTTCTGCGCGCCGACGCGCGCGAAATTGATCGCGGCCGCACGGTCCATGCCCGCCGTCGACGGCACGTTGGTATCGAGCTGATTGCCGGGAATGACGCGCACGCCGTCATGTTTCCAGCGATCGTCATGATCGTGGTCATGGTGGGAATGCGTGTGGTCATGGCCGGTCATGGGACTTGCTTTCTGTTGGTTCCGTGCGCGGCAAGCTAACCAAAGCGGGCCTATCAAGCCATACCCAAAATCGGAACTCTCGTAGTCGGCAGGCGTTGTTTTCGCGAGCCAACTGGAAGGAGAGTTTCATGGGTAGCACGAGCGACAAGATCAAGGGCACCGCCAACGAGGCCATCGGCAAGGCCAAGCAGGGCATCGGTGAAGCCACCGGTTCCGATCGCCTGAAGGGCGAAGGCGTGGTCCAGGAAGTGAAGGGCAAGGGCCAGCAGGCCATGGGCGACGCCAAGGACGCCGCGAAGGAAGCAATCGATCGCGCCGCGGCTGCGGCAAAGCGCGCGGCGGAGTGACCCGCGTCAATCTGAAAGCGAAAAGACCGGCCGCGAGGCCGGTCTTTTTGTTTTGCGCTGATCTCTATCCGTCATGGCCGGGCCTGTCCCGGCCATCCACGTCTTGGCTGCACGAAGGAAAGAACGTGGATGCCCGGGACAAGCCCGGGCATGACGACGTAGGTTCACTTCACCGCGAGCAATTCCACGTCGAACATCAATGTCGCGTTCGGCGGGATCACGCCGCCGGCGCCGCGCGCGCCATAGCCGAGCTGCGGCGGGATGATCAGCGTACGCTTGCCGCCGACCTTCATCGTGGCAACGCCCTCGTCCCAGCCGGCGATGACGCGGCCCTTGCCGATCGGAAACTCGAACGGCTCGTTCCGGTCGACCGACGAGTCGAATTTCTTGCCCTTCTGGCCGTTCTCGTAGAGCCAGCCGGTGTAGTGCATCACGCAGATCTGGCCGGGTTTCGGCGAGGCGCCGGTGCCGACAACACTATCAATGGTCTGCAAGCCTGAAGCTGTGGTCATGGGTTTTCCTGCGGTCTGGGCCGAGGCCGTGGTGGAAACGAATGTCGACACGCTGCCGATCACGGTGATCGCGAGTGCCGACATGATGGCGAGGAGCGCGCGCTGGAAACGCTGCATAAGAGACCTTCCGTTTGAGGCGGAAGGTGTCTAGCGCAACGAAGCAATCGTTTCCAGCCCTCGGCCCTTAATAGCCCAGCGCGCAGCCGTCCTTGCGCGGATCGGAACCGCCGGTGAGCGTGCCCTTGTCCCAGTCGATCCAGATCGCCTGGGCGCCGCCGAGCGGGCCGACCACGCTGGTGGTCTTGTGGCCGAGCTTCTTCAGGCCTTCGACGATATCGGCAGGCACGCTGTCCTCGAGCTGGTACTGGCCCTCGTAGTGCAGACCGCGCGGCATGTCGATCGCCTCCTGCACGTCGCAGCCATAGTCGAGGATGTTGGTCACGACGTGGGTCTGGCCGACCGGCTGGTACTGTCCGCCCATCACCGCGAACGGCATCACGGAGCGGCCGCCCTTGGTGAGGAGGCTCGGCATGATCGTGTGCAGCGGGCGCTTGCCGCCGGCGATGCAATTGGGATGGCCGGGCTGGATGCGGAAGCCGCCGGCGCGGTTCTGGAACAGCACGCCGGTCTTGTTCGAGACGATCGCCGAGCCGAACGAATGCGCGATCGAGTTGATGAACGAGCAGACGTTGCGGTCCTTGTCCACGACCGTGATGTAGATGGTCGAGGGATTCATCGGCGGCGCGACGTTCGGCAGGTCGAGCATGCCGTCCATGCGGATCTTGCTGATGTACTCATCGGCAAAGCCCTTCGCGAGCATTTCGGCGACGTCGATCTTCATATGCTCGGGATCGGCGACATGCATCTCGCGATTCATGTAGGCGATGCGCGCGGCTTCGGCTTCGAGATGGAAGCGCTCGATGCTGAGCGGCGCGTACTTGGTCAGGTCGAACCGCGACAGGATGTTGAGCATCAAGAGCGCGGTGACGCCCGGGCCGTTCGGCGGGCACTGCCAGACGTCGTAACCCTTGTAATTGGTGCCGATCGGCGTCGTCGTCTCGGTGGTGTGGGCGGCGAAATCGTCGAGCGTGTGCAGGCCGCCGATCTCCCTGAGGGTCTCGACCATGTCCTCCGCGATCGCGCCCTTGTAGAACGCGTCGCGGCCGTCCTTGGCGATCGCGCGCAGCGTCTTGCCGAGTTCGGCCTGGCGGATGATGTCGCCGGCGACCGGCGGCTTGCCACCCGGCAACAGGTAACGCACCGTGTTGGTGCCACCCTTCAGCTTCTCGAACTGGTTCTTCCAGTCGAAGGCGATGCGCGGGGCGACGACGTAACCCTCTTCCGCCGCCTTGATCGCGGGCTGGAGCAGGCGGTCGAAGCCGAACTTGCCGTGATCGCGCAGCACGGTCGCGAAGGCGTCGATCACGCCGGGGATCGAGACCGCATGCGCCGAGGTCAGCGGCACGGAATTGATCTTGCGCTCGAGATACCAGTCGGCGTTCGCCGCCTTCGGGGCCCGGCCGGAGCCGTTATAGGCGATGATCTTGCCCTCGCCGCGCGGCTGGATCAGCGCAAAGCAGTCGCCGCCGATGCCGGTCGATTGCGGCTCGATCACGCCGAGCAGCGCCGAACCCGCCACCGCCGCGTCCACCGCCGAGCCGCCCTCGCGCAGCACCTCGATCGCGGCCAGGGAGGCCTGCGGATGCGAGGTCGCGACCATCGCGTTGGTGGCGTGGACCGTGGACCTGCCGGGGAAATGGAAGTTTCTCATCGAAGTTTTGCTCTCTCAGGGCTCTCTTGGGGGGCTCTCTTGGGCCGTCGGCGCGGAGGGCGCGCCGTCTCGGAAAAACCGGGCCTACATGACACATTCCGGCCCGCCGGGGCAATGCTGGCATACCAGCGAAATAGCTGCCATCCGCTGGGCGTATAGACCTTTTGCCGTCCGGGACCATGCGGGTTTTCTGGGCGGCGGCCGCCTGCTAAACGAGCCGCCATGATCCACAAGGTCGCCGCCTTTTACCAATTCGCCGCCCTGCCCGATTACCGCGCGCTGCGCGAGCCGTTGCGCGCGTTCTGCGCAGGCCTCGCGCTCAAGGGCAGCGTGCTGCTCGCCCAGGAAGGCATCAACGGCACGATTGCGGGTGCGCCCGAGGCGATCGACGCCTTCGTCCACGAGCTCGCGCACGGCGCCCTGTTCGGCGGCCGGCTGAACAATCTCGAGCTGAAATTCTCGACCGCCGAAGCGATGCCGTTCGGCCGGCTCAAGGTGCGGCTGAAGAAGGAGATCGTCACGCTCGGCGACGAGGCCGCCGATCCGACGCGGCAGGTCGGCACTTACGTCGAGGCCGCCGAATGGAACGCGCTGATCGCAGCACCCGACACGCTGGTGCTCGACACCCGCAACGCCTTCGAGGTCGCGATGGGCACGTTCGAGGGTGCGGTCGATCCCGAGATCAAGAGCTTTGGCCAGTTCAAGGATTTTGCCGCCGAGCAGCTCGATCCGGCAAAGCACCGCAGGATCGCGATGTTCTGCACCGGCGGCATCCGCTGCGAGAAGGCGAGCGCGCATCTGCTCGCGCGCGGCTTTGCTGAGGTCTATCACCTCAAGGGCGGTATCCTCAAATATCTCGAAGAGGTGCCGGAGGCGCAGAGCCGCTGGCGCGGCGAATGTTTTGTATTCGACGAGCGCGTCGCACTCAGTCATGGCTTGCGCGAACGGGGCCTACGCGAACAGGAATTGGGGCACGACCGTGACGAGTGACATCAAGACGCTGGGCGAGCGCATCGACACGCTGGAGACGCGCATCGCCTATCAGGACGATACGATCGAGACACTCAACCAGACGATCACCGCGCAGTGGAAGCAGATCGACGCGCTGACGCGGAAGATCGCAGAGCTCGGCGAGCGACTTCAGGAAGCCGAGACGAATGCGCCGGGCCCTGCCAACGAGCCCCCGCCGCATTATTGAGGATGATGGTCTATAGCCCTGACGCCTTCGGCAGCAGGCTCGCCACCTCGACCGACATCATCAGGCGGTCGCGCCCGCCTTGCTTCGCCGCATAGAGCGCCTGATCGGCAGCCTCGACGAGCGAGCCCACGCCGGCGGTGCGTTCCAGCGCGGGCCGGCAGGCCGCGCCGCCGAGCGAAGCGGTGACGCATCCCGACGCGTGATTGGTGCTGTGGACGAGGCCCGCCTCGCGGATCGCCCGGCGAATCCGCTCGCCGATCCGCGCGCAGCCGGCGGCATCGGTGTTCGGCAGCAGCATGGCGAATTCCTCACCGCCATAGCGCGCAGCCAGATCTCCGGCGCGCTGCATCTCGGCCGCGATGACCTTCGCCACCACGCGCAGACAGGCATCGCCTGCGGGGTGGCCGTATTCGTCGTTGTAGGCCTTGAAGTGATCGACGTCGATCATCAGCAAAGCGAGGCTGGAGCGGTCGCGGTAGGCGCGCGCCCATTCCTCCTTCAACCGTTCGTCGAAGCGGCGGCGGTTGGCGAGCCCGGTGAGGCTATCCTCGATCGCGAGCGTCTCGAGCCTGGTCTCCAGCTTCTTCTGCTCGGTGATGTCGCGCGAGATCGCGACCACCCCGTCGACGTTGCCGTTTTCCTTGCGCGTCACCCGCATGGTCGATTCGAGCCAGACTTCCGAGTTTTGCCGGTGCGCGTTGCGATAGGTGACGCGCGCCTCGTCCTTTTCGCCACGCTTCATGGCATCGACGAACGCCTGGACCTGCGGCCGATCATCCGCATGGATGCCGGCGAGCGCCGGCGTTCCGATCAGCTGATTGGGCCGCCAGCCGACGACACGAACCGACGAGGGCGAGACATAGCGCAGCCGCTCGTCGAGCCCGATGCGGGTCACCATGTCGCTGGAGCCTTCGGCGAGCAGGCGGAAATGCGCCTCTTTCTCGACCAGGGCCGCGGCCATGCGCTGGCCCCGCTGCAACTGCCGCACCAGCACCGCACCGATGACCGCGATCAGCACGACCAGCGCGAGCACGTAGAGCATGCGAGAGATCGCCGCGGCTCGCCAGGGCGCCAGCAGCTCGGCCTTGTCGACCATGGCAAGCAGGACGAGCGGATAACGGCCAGAGCGCTTGAAGAAGCTGACGCGCTCGGCGCCGTCCAGCGGCGACCTGAAATGGTATGCGCCGCCCGGCTGCTGCAGGCTCGCGTCGCGGAATAGCGGGGTGTCGGCGACGCTGCGGCCGACGAACCTGTCGTTGCTTGGATTGCGCGCGATGATCATGCCGTCGCCATGCACGAGCGCCACGGAGCTGTTGCGGCCGAGTTCGAACTGCTCGTAGAAATGCGCGAGATAGTTCGCACTGATGGTCGCAAGCACGACGCCGCCGAAGCTGCCGTCCTGCTTGTTGAAGCGGCGCGACAGGGTGACGACCCATTCGCCATCGAGCTGGCTCCGCACCGGATGGCCGACATGAGGCTCGCGTTTCGAGGACAGCTGGTGATGACGGAAGAAAGCGTCGTCGCTCAGCGTCGAGCCGATCGTGCCCGGCGAGGTCAGCCAGTTGCCCTGGTCGTCGATAATGGCGAGGCTGTGAATGCGCGCGATCGCCTTCTTGCGTGCCTCCAGCAAATTCCTGAGCTTGGCGATCGTGGCGGGTTCGGCGCCGTCCATCTCCAGCCGACTGACGACGCCGACGACGCCGGAATCCAGCAGGTCGAGGCTGTCCTCCGCATGCTGCGTCAGCGAGCGCGCAACATTCGCCATCTCGGTCTCGGCGCCCTTGAGCACGGCATCGCGCGCGGCCCATTCGCGCCAGCCGCTGACGCCGAGGATGGTCGCACAAGTGAGCACGACGAACGCCGCCGCGCGCAACGGCAGGCGGCTCCATCCGGCTCTTTGTGAGGCGACGGTCATGCGGCAGAAATCTCCGATCGCCGGAACTTCCACCGCTTCTGTTATTGAACCCTGAAACGCTTGAGGACATTCGCAGCGTTATGCGGGTTTTCCCGTACTCCTACGGACTGGAGCGTCGCTGGATCGCTAACAATGCGTTAGCGACCCTATCGGAAACCGAGCGCCCCGGCGCTCGCTGAACGTCGGCCTTAGCTGAAGATCGACTTAACCTTGTCCCAGAGCGAGGGACTGTCGGCGTCCGCATCGGCCTTCGACGGTGTCGGCTGCGCGGCGCTGACGGGATCGGACGCAGGGAAACTGTCCTCCAGCCCGGCTTCAAGCTTGGTATGGCGATCGGCGGCCAGCGCCTTGCCAAGATCATCAGCGTGCTTGTCGTGCGGCGCGGGATTGAATGTCTCAGCCATGGAGTCCTCCTCGATTGGGAGGTCAACGCGGCGCATTTGCGCTGGTTCCACTGTTCCGCTCCGGCTCTCGGCGGTGTATCAGGAACCTCAATCTTGATAGGAACGTCCGTGCCCCAGTCTGCGACAAAGCCCTTCATCGACGTGCTCTCCGGCCAGCGCCAGGCTACCCCGCCCATGTGGATGATGCGGCAGGCCGGGCGTTATCTGCCGGAATATCGCGAGGTGCGAGCCAAGGCCGGCGGCTTCCTCGATCTCTGCTTCAACCCGGAGCTTGCCGCCGAAGTGACGCTGCAGCCGATCCGCAGGTTCGGCTTCGATGCGGCGATCATCTTCTCCGACATCCTCGTGATCCCCTATGCGCTCGGCCGTTCCGTGCGGTTCGAGGTTGGCGAGGGTCCGCGGCTGGAGCCGTTGGATGATCCCGCAAAAGTCGCGACACTCGCCGCGCACGCCGACTTCGGCAAGCTCAAGCCGGTGTTCGAGGCGCTCAGAATCGTGCGCGGTGCGCTCGATCCCAAGACCGCACTGATCGGCTTCTGCGGAGCGCCGTGGACGGTGGCGACCTACATGGTCGCAGGCCAGGGCACGCCCGACCAGGCGCCGGCGCGGATGATGGCCTACCGGCATCCGGAGGCGTTTGCGAAAATCATCGACGTGCTCGTGGAGAACTCGATCGAATATCTGCTGGCGCAACTCGCGGCCGGCGCCGATGCGTTGCAGATCTTCGACACCTGGGCCGGCGTGCTGCCGCCGGCCGAGTTCGCGCGCTGGTCGGTCGAGCCGACCCGGCGCATCGTCGAAGGCGTGCGCGCAAAAGTGCCCGATGCGAAGATCATCGGTTTTCCGCGCGGCGCCGGCGCGCAACTGCCCGGTTATGTCGAAGCGACCGGCGTCAACGGCGTCAGCATCGATTGGACTGCCGAGCCGGCCTTCATCCGCGAGCGCGTGCAGAGCCGCGTCGCCGTGCAGGGCAATCTCGATCCGCTGGTGCTGATCACGGGCGGCGCGGCGCTCGACCGCGCAGTGGACAACGTGCTGGCGAACTTTGCGCAAGGGCGCTTCATCTTCAATCTCGGCCACGGCATCCAGCCGGAAACGCCGATCGCCCATGTCGAGCAGATGCTGAAGCGCGTGCGGGGCTGAGGCTCCGCGCCGTCATTGCGAGCGCAGCGAAGCAATCCAGAATCTCTCCGCGGTGACAGCCTGGATTGCTTCGCTACGCTCGCAATGACGGATGCTGCACGTACTGCGCTCTCAAAATTTAGCGCGGCCGGCTGCGCTCGATGATCTCGGCGGCGCCCTTCGCCAGCAGATCCAGTCCCACCGCACGGCCGAGCTCGCGCGGGCGGTTGGCGGGGCCCGTGTGCGAGGCTTCGATGATGGTGTTGCCGGAGAGGTCGAGCACGGACGCCGTCAGCGACATCTGATCGCCTGCGATGGTCGAAAAACCCGCCACCGGCGAATTGCAATGGCCGTTGAGCACCCACAGCACCTCGCGCTCGGCATCGGCAGAAGCGTGCGCAGAGGGATCGTCGATCGATGCCAGGATCTGCCGCGTCTGCCAGTCCTGCGCGGCGCATTCCACGGCGACGATGCCCTGGCCTGCCGCGGGCAGCATCTCCGCCGCGGTGAATTCATAGGCGATACGGTGCGAGAGGCCGACGCGGTCGAGGCCGGAACGCGCCATGATCAACGCATCGGCGGGACCAACCGCGCCGCCATCCGGCAACTTCTGCTTCTCGCCATTGTCGAGCTTGCGCACACGCGTGTCGGCGGCGCCGCGGAAGTGGATCACCTCGACATCGGGAAACAGCCGCCGCGCATAGGCGGCGCGACGCACGGCGTTGGTGCCGACCTTGAAACCCTTGCCACGGGACTGGCGCAGCGCTTCCAGCGTCACCCCATCGCGCAGCACCAGTGCGTCACTCGGCGGATCGCGCGACAGGGTCGCACCGATGACGAGGCCCGGCGTGTCCTCGTTGCCCGGCATGTCCTTCAGCGAATGCATCGCGGCCTGCAATTCGCCGGAGAGCACGGCAGCGCGGATCTGCGCCACGAAGGCGCCGCCCTTGCCGCCATGCGGCAGCAGCTTGCTGGTCTGGTCGAGATCGCCCGTGGTGTCGAACTTGACGATCTCGACATCGAGATCGGGCATGGCGGCGGTCAGGCGGCGCGCAATCTCTTCCGTCTGTGCCAGCGCCATCGCGCTCTTGCGTGTGCCGATCTTCAGTCGCGTAGCCAAGTCGAATGTCCTTTCAGCGCAATGTTTATCGCGCATCCTCCAATATCATGTCGGAGGCCTTTTCGGCGATCATGATGATCGGCGCGTTGGTATTCCCCGACACGAGGTCCGGCATGATCGAACCGTCGACGATGCGAAGGCCTTCGAGCCCCCTCACCTTCAGCCGCTGGTCCACCACCGCCAGCGCGTCATTGCCCATACGACAGGTCGAGGTCGGATGGTAGATGGTGCTGCCGCGCTCGCGGCAATAATCGAGCAGCTCTCCATCCGTGGATACCTTCGCGCCAGGATCGTACTCGCTGACCACGAACGGCTTCAGCGCCGGCGCATTCAGGATCTTGCGCAGGATCTTGAGACCTTCGACGTTGGTGGTGCGATCGGTCTCGGTGGACATGTAGTTGATGCGGATCTCCGGCGGCACGGTCGGGTCCGCACTTTTGATGCGCAAGGTCCCGCGGCTTTCGGGCCGGAGCTGGCACACCGACGCCGTGAACCCGGAAAAATCATGCAGCTTCTCCCCCATCTTGTCGGTCGAGAACGGCAGGAAATGCACCTGGATGTCGGGCGAAGCAAGCCGCGGACTGGTCTTGAAGAAGGCGCCGGCCGTGCCGGCCGCGATGGTCAGCCAGCCCTTCCGGAACAGCGCATAGCGCGCGCCGGCCAGCGTGCGGCGGAACGGATTATTGACGGTGTCGTTGAGCGTGATCTTCTGCGAGCAGCGCATCACGATGCGGACCTGCATGTGGTCCTGGAGATCGTGGCCGACGCCCGGCGCGTCCAGCACGACATCGATGCCGTGCTTGCGCAAGAGATCGGCAGGGCCGACGCCGGAGAGCTGAAGGAGCTGCGGCGAGTTGTAGGCGCCGCTCGACAGCACGACCTCCTTGCGCGCGCGGGCCCGGCGCACGGTTGTGCCTTGCCGATATTCGACGCCGACCGCGCGGCGTCCCTCGAACAGCACGCGCTGGCCGAGCGCCTCGGTCTCGACCTTGAGATTGCTGCGCGTCTTCGCGGGTCCAAGATAGGCCACCGCCGTCGAGGCACGGCGGCCGTTGCGCGTCGTGGTCTGGAACAGGCCGACGCCCTCCTGCGTGGCGCCGTTGAAATCGGGATTGTAGGGCAGACCGGTCTGGACCGCGGCTTCCATGAAGGCCTTCGACAGCGGATCGGTCACGACCATGTTGGAGACCGGCAGCGGGCCGCCGCTGCCGTGATATTGATCGGCGCCGCGCGCCTGGTTCTCGGCCTTCTTGAAATAGGGCAGCACGTCGTCATAGCCCCAGCCGGCATTGCCGTGCTGGCGCCAGCGATCGTAATCCTCGTGCTGGCCGCGGACATAAAGCAGGCCGTTGATCGAGCTCGATCCGCCCAGCGTCTTGCCGCGCGGCTGGAACACCTGGCGCCCCTTCAATTCGGGCTCCGGCTCGGTCTGATACATCCAGTTGACCGTCTTCTCCTTGAACAGTTTTCCGTAGCCGAGCGGCACGTGGATCCAGATGTTGGAATCCTTAGGTCCCGCCTCGAGCAGCAGCACGCTGTGCTTGCCGTTCGCAGACAGCCTGTTGGCGAGCACGCAGCCGGCGGAGCCGGCGCCGACGATGATGTAGTCGAACTCAGGATCGGACGGCGCGAGGGAGGAATTTGCGTTCATGCGCTACTGTTCTTCTTGTTGGTGGGCGTTTCCGGTTCGTCACTAGCACAATCATGCGCGCAGACGCAGCGCCTCGACCAGCGACTTGAACGCACGGGCGTATTCCGCGCCCGCCCTTGCGATATCCGCGCGTCCGACGCAGGCGACCGCGGCCTCCGTCACCGCGCCGAGCAGCAGCCGCGCCAGCGGCTCGACCGGCTGCTTTGCGATGAGGCCGGCCTCCATCGCCACCGACAGCGCGCGCGGCATCTTACCGCCAAAATGCTGCGCGTCGATCTCGCGCCAGCGCTCCCAGCCGAGCACGGCCGGGCCGTCGCGCAGAATGATCTGACCTGTCGGGCCCTTGGCGGTCGCCGCAAAGTAATGCTGGGTGCCCGCGACCATCGCGGCGAGCACGTCCTTCTCGGCGCGCGCGGTCCGGTCGATCTCGGCGACGAGATCGCGCGAGACAGAATCGAACACCGCTTCGAACACCGCCTCCTTGGTCTTGAAGTGATGATAGACCGCGCCCTTGGCGACGCCCGCGGCCTCCGCGATGTCGTCCATGGTGGTCGCGGCAAAGCCCTGCGTCCCGAACAGGCGGCGCGCCGCCGTCAGGATCGCCTCCGATGTCGCCGCCCGCCGCTCCGCCTGCTTTACCATGGCTCCCGTCTAGTCCAATTCGTCGCACCCGGCCAGTTGACTTTTCGACTACCGGTCGGTATTTACCGACTATCAGTCGGTTTTAATCGTGAGGTGATCCATGCCGAGCCGTGATGTCGTTGAAGCTTTTGCCAAGCGGCTGGAGGATGGGGACTTCATCGGAGCGATAGAACAATTCTATACGCCGGATGCCGCGACCTATGAGAACAACGCCGCCCCGACGGTCGGCCGCGACAAGCTCGTCGCCAAGGAGCGCGGCGTGCTCGCGGCATCCAGAGAGGTGAAGGCCGTCCGCATCGGGCCGAGCCTGATCGAGGGCCACCACGTCGCGACCCGCTGGAGCTTCAGCTTCACGAATGCCGAAGGCGTCGTCCGAACGCTGGATGAGATCGCGTGGCAGACCTGGCGGGGCGATCAGCTGATCGAAGAACGGTTCTATTATGATCCGAAGCAACTCGGGCGGTGACGTTCGGCACATTTGGCAACAGAGCGGGCTGGCAGCCTCCTCGCGGCCATCCTTCGAGACGCCCGCCTTCAGCGAGCTCCTCAGGATGAGGTCTGCTCCGCGGCAACATCTTAGACGCTCATGGTGAGGAGCGCCGCCTTGCGGCGCGTCTCGAACCATGAAGGCCGAGCGCGTTCTGCGATCGGCCCACTGTTACAACCGTAACGCGGGGCGCCGCATTTGTATCGATTTGTTATCGATACCCTCGCTTGAACACGCAGAAGTGGCCACGGTGATCGTGGCCAGCGGGGATAATTCATATTTCGTCAAAGGTTTGCAGCGAATCCTCCTGATCGAGCCGGACAAACGGCCCATGCTGCTAGGCTCTCGAATGCGGACTCAAACGACCAGCTATTTCGCGCGGCTGTTCGCCGGCGATCTGTCGGCCTTTGGCGGTCCTGCAACCGACGAACCCGTCGCCGGACATATCCGCGCCGATCAGATGTCACTGGTGCTCGGCTACTCCGTCGGCATCATGCTTGCCAATGCCTGCAACGCGGCCGTGCTCGCCATCGCGCTCTGGCATTCGCCGGACTGGAAGTTTGCACTGGCCTGGGCCGCGATCGTGGCCGGCGCCGCGATTGCGTTCGGCCTGCAATCCCACGCCTCGCGCCGGATCACAAAACCGCAATTCGTTTCGCGTCGGGCGATGCATCGGCTGGTGCGCAACGCCTTCGTGCTCGGCGTTGCCTGGGGCATCGTCCCGGTCGCCTTCTTCGCGAATGCCGCGACCGGCGGCCAGCTCGTCATCACCTGCCTTTGCTCGGGGATGCTGGCCGGCGGCGCACTAGCCTTCGCCACGATCCCGATTGCGGCCATCGCTTTCACGAGCCCCATCTTCGTCGGCATCGCCATCTGCCTCGGCCGCGACGGCGATCCCGCCTATGTGCTGATGGCCATCCTGGTGGTGGTTTACGGCAGCGTGCTGCTGCGTGCGGTGTTCGTCAATTCATTCGCTTTCGCGCGGCGCGTGATCCGGCAGATCGAGGCCGAGCGCACGGTCCGGCAGGATCCCCTCACGCTGTTGCCCAACCGCTTCGCCTTCAACGAGACGCTCGAAGCCGCGCTCCGGCGGATGGCCCTGTCCGGCGAGGAATTCGCGGTGCTCCTGCTCGACCTCGACCGCTTCAAGGAGGTCAACGACAAGTTCGGCCACCCCGCCGGCGACGAATTCCTGGTCCAGGTCGCAAGCCGGCTGCAACGCTGCACGCGCGCGGCCGAGCACGTCGCGCGAATCGGCGGCGACGAGTTCGCGCTGGTGATGGCCAATCTGGCGCGGCCCGAGGATGCGCTCGAGATCGCCGAACGCTTCGTCGCGGCCTTCGACGAACCGTTCCGGATCGAGGGCCGCCAGATCGCCGGCGCGACCAGCGTCGGCATCGTGCTGGCGCCGCGCGACGGCACCACGCAGCTCGACATCATGAAGAATGCCGACGCCGCTTTGTATCGCGCCAAGAAGGCAGGTCCCGGCACGGTCTGCTTCTTCGAGGAAGCCGATGACAGGGTGTCACGCGATCGCAAGGCGCTGCAAGCGGACCTCGAAGGCGCCATCGCCAGGGACGAGCTGTTCCTGGTGTTCCAGCCGTTCCTCGATCTCGGCGAGAACCGCATCACCGGCTTCGAGGCGCTGCTGCGCTGGCAGCATCCCCGGCGCGGACTGGTGCCGCCGAGCGAATTCATCCCGATCGCCGAGGAGACCGGGCTGATCCACGAGATCGGTGAATGGGTGATCCGGCGCGCCTGCGCGACGCTTTCGGACTGGCCGGAAGACATCAGGGTCGCCGTGAACTTCTCTGCCGCGCAGTTTCACAGCACCGGCATCCTCCAGACCATCGTGCAGGCGCTCGCGGACGCGAAGGTCGCCCCGCACCGGCTCGAGATCGAGATCACGGAATCGATGCTGCTGTCGAAATACGGCTCCGCGGCGTCGATCCTGAACGCGCTGCTCGAGCTCGGCATCACGGTGGCGCTGGACGATTTCGGCACCGGCTTCTCCTCCCTCACCTATCTGCGCAAGCTGCCGTTCAGCCGTATCAAGATCGACCAGTCCTTCATCCGCGACATGCTGGTGCAGCCCGACTGCGCCGCGATCGTGAAGTCTGTGATCTCGCTGGCGCGCGACCTCCGCATCGGCGTGGTTGCCGAAGGCGTCGAAACCGCCGACCAGCTCGAGTTTCTGCGCCAGTTCGGTTGCGACGAAGCGCAGGGCTATCTGATCAGCCGGCCGGTGTCGGCCGATGGCGTTCTGGCGCTGTTGAACACGAAGAAGCTGCGGGCGACTTACGCGGCGTAGGGAAATACTCGCAAATGTGAGGCGGTCCGCTTCCAGGGGTGAAGCAGACTCGCGCAGGGCAGAATTTCTTCAAGCCACCCTTTGCAAATGAATCGCTGCCAGGCAGTTCTGCATCCCGCGCCAGTCTTCGCGGTCATAGGGTTGGTCTGCATCCCTGACCTAAGGCTGTCCGCTGTTTTGAGAGCGTTTCCGAGTGTTTCGGCGCGCTACCACTCTCAAGACGGCTTGCCGTGTCGGCCCCATTAAGCAACACTTGCCGCATTTCAAAGTAATTATTTTTGAGGGGCATCATCATGCCTGAGATATTGGAAGTCGTACTGTGGTGTGCCGCGCTTGCGACTTGGTTGATGCTTCTCTTCGCCCTCGTGAGCAAGACCCTGAAGCAGCTCTCAAAGAGCATCCGCCGCGCGATAGAGGAAGTTTTCAAGCCCGACTTGAAGTGATCTCGGCTACGATGCTCGATCGAAACTGAACCGGCCCGCCCCGGTGACGAAGATCAACATCGCGCCTCCCATGATCGAGACGTTCTTCAAGAAGTGGTTGTATTGACCGATCTGCTGCGCACCCGCGGGATACTCCCAGTAGCGGTGCGCAATAGCCGTTGCCGCCAATACGAACACAAACGTCAGAATTGCGCAGTAGCGCGTACCGACGCCCAATATCAAACCAACGGATATCAATACTTCCAGTACGATGTTCGTCATCGTGAACAGCTCAGGTGCTGGAAGGTTCAGGGACCTGAAGTAACCCACAGAGCCGCTGAAGTTGGATATTGCTCCATACGCGCTTCCGACGAATACCCACGCGAGGAGAATGCGGCCGATCAAAATCAGCGCGTCAGCTCGCCCTGTGGCGAACGCATCGACTGCCAGCGAGACAGAATTGGATTTCATGGCAGAATCTCCACCCTTGCTGTCCAAGACCGGCTGAACACTTTTATTGCCGAGAGCAAGCCTATCATGATTGGCGGACCGCACGAAGCGCTCTTGCCGGCCCGTTGGCGCTGCAAACGAAGCCCGCTTCGTGGCCGCCCTTAGCTGCCTCGCCAGGACGACCTGCGCCCATCCGCTCCCGAGAGGAGAGCCGATGCGCTCAGGCTGATCGCGTTTTCCGAGTACGCCTTCCAGCCCCGGTCAGACCGCGTCCGCCCGCAGCAGCGTGTCCACGGTGATGGTGCCGCGGGCGCGGGAGACGCAGGCGCAGATCTTCTGATTGCTTTGCTTCTGGTGATCACTGAAGAAGACGTCGCGATGGTCGATCTCGCCGTCGACCTCGACCACGTCGATGGCGCACAGGCCGCATTCGCCGCGCTTGCAATCGTACATCACGTCGTGGCCGCTGGCATTGAGCACATCAAGCATCGAGCGCTCGCGCGGGATTTCGAGCTCGACATCGGTCCCCTTCAGGCGCACGCGAAACGTCTCGGTCGGCAGCGTGCCGCTGGAGCCGAAGGTCTCGTAGCGGAGATCGGGAAGCGGATGGCCGGCGCCGATCCAGGCGTGGCGCGCGGCATCCAGCATCCGCATCGGGCCGCAAAACAGCGCCAGCGCACCTTGCGGCAATGATCCGAACAGCGCATCGAGGTCGAGCCGCCGGCCCTCGTCGCTCGCGTGAACGACCAGGCGCTCACCGAGCATTTTGGCGAGATCGTCGAGATAGGCGGCATCGGTGCGCGAGCGGACGGCATAATGCAGCGTGACATCAGCGCCGCGACGCGCCAGCGCCTGTGCGGCACCAAGGATCGGCGTGATGCCGATGCCGCCGGCGATCAGGCAATAGTTTTCGCGCGTCCAGTCGACCGCGAGCAGCGAAGCCGGCCGGGTGATGTCGAGCCGAGCGCCGGGTGCGAGCTGCCACATATAGCGCGAGCCGCCGCGGGAATCCTCGGCGCGACGCACCGCGATCCTGAAACCGCGCGAGGACGCCTCGCCGACCAGCGAATAGGATCGCGTCTCCGGCAGGCCGTCGATGGTCACGCTGATATTGATGTGGCTGCCGACCGGATAGGCTGTGCCGTCGAACTGATCCGGCAGGATCAGGAATTCGCGGATGCCCGGCGCAAGATCGCGCGTCGCGACCAGCGTTGCCGGAATCCAGGTTTCGATGAAGCGCATGGTGACACCCTAGTCGGTTGCGGTCCTGATCAGCGCGAGCGCCGGCAAGAGGTCGAGATGGGTGCGGTTGCGCAACGCAAGCCGCAAGTTTCGCACCGCGAGCCGCGCGTGCTCGCGCATCACGGCTTCGGCGCGGGCGCCTTCGCGGTTCTCGATGGCGTCGATCACGACGCGATGGTGCTCCTGCCCGATGATCAGAATCTGCTGCGCCTCGGGCAGCGCCGATTGCGCCATCACGAAACCGCTGGGCGAGGCGAACGGCAGCGCCGAGGCGCGGTCGATCTGCCGGATCAGCGGCGGGCTGCGCGACAGTTCCGTGAGCAGTGCGTGGAAGCGCGCGTTCAGCGTGACATAGGACGAGAAGGCATCGACCGAGATCGGCACCTGACGCAGCAACTCGTCGATCGCGGCAAGACATTCCTTGAGCGGTTCGAGCTCGCGCGCGGAAACGCCGCGCTCGGCGGCGAAGCGCGCGGCGAGCCCTTCCAGCGTGCCGCGCAGCTCGATGGAATCGGAGATGTCGCGTTCGGAGAACGCCTTCACCATGAAGCCGCCGGAGGGAATCGCCTCCAGCAGGCCTTCCTCCTCGAGCCGCACCAGCGCCATGCGCACCGGCGTACGCGAGGCGCCGGTCGTCTCCACCGCCTGCAGCTCGGAGATGCGCTCGCCGGGCCGTAAGCGACCCGACAGGATCTGGTCGCGCAGCGCGAGCTGCGCCTTCACGGTCTGCGAGACGGAGCGGTCGACCTCACGCTCGGGCGCTGCTTTCACCTGGGCTACTCCGCGGCCTGGAGCTGCTGCGGCGCGCTTTCCTTCGCCACCATCCTGTCGATCAGCTTGCGCGTCCACATCGCACCGGCGTCGATGTTGAGGTTGTAGAAGATCCGATCGGGGTTCTCGTCCATGGCGCGCTGCTGCGCCTCGAGGATTAGCTCGTCCTCGTGGAAGATCCCGGAGACGCCCTCGCGGATCTCGGTGGTGATGCGCTGCTCGCCGATCTGATAGTTGCGGACGAACGCCCAGAAATAGTGGCAGGTCTTCTCGGTCTCCGGCGTGATGGTGTTGAGCACGAAACCGTTGACGCCCTGCGAGCGGTCGCCTTCCGGCGCGCCGGTGCCTGTCGGCGCCACGCCGACATCGATCGCGATCGTGCACGGGGCTTCGAAGCGGATGATCTGCCAGCGGTCGACGAGGCCGGATTTGCCGAGCTGCTTGGCCCAGAACGGCGGCGCTTCGATGCCGCGCATCCAGCGCGTCACCGTCACCGTCTTCTCACCGTGGGTGACATCGAACGGCGCTTCGGCGACCGCGTCGTTCCCAATCGAGGAGCCGTGCACAAAGGTCTCGTGGGTGAGGTCCATGAGATTGTCGAGCACGAGGCGGTAGTCGCAATTGACGTGGATGGTTTTGCCATCGCCGGCCCAGGCCGGATCGTGATTCCAGTGCATGTCAGGGACGAGCGCGGGATCGGCGAGCGCGGGGTCTCCCATCCAGAGCCAGATGTAGCGATGACGCTCGACCACGGGATAGGCGCGGACGCAGGCCGACGGATTGATGGTCTCCTGCGAGGGCATGAAGGTGCAGCGCCCCTGCGCATTGTATTTCAGGCCGTGATAGCCGCAGACGACGGTGTCGCCTTCCAGCCGTCCCTTGGACAGCGGCACCAGGCGGTGCCAGCAGGCATCCTCCAGCGCGGCCACCGAGCCATCGGCCTTGCGGTACATCACGACATGCTTGCCGCAGATCGTCCGCGGCAACAGCGCCGGCTTGACGTCAGCGTCCCAGGCCGCGGCGTACCACGCGTTCATCGGGAAGGGTTTTGTCACGGGTCGCTCTCCCAAGGCTTATGAATACGTTATGTATACAATAGCGGAGGGATAGAATCGTTCAAGGCCAAATTGGCGTATTTTGATACCTATTATCTTTACGGTGTATACAATTTTACCAGAAGGTCATTCCCCGCGAAGGCGGGGAATCCAGTACGCCGCGGCTCCTCCGCATCACGGCACGGCCGCGGCGTACCGGATCACCCGCTTTCGCGGGTGATGACAGCGGAGAATGCGGCAAACACTTCCTCGGAGCAGCAACCGAAGAGTCGTCCTGGGCTCAGTGCCCTACGCCCCGAACACCCTCTTCAGGCCCGCCTGGGCCTCTTCCTGAATCCGCTTCAGGTGCTCGGTGCTGCGGAAGCTTTCCGCGTAGATCTTGTAGACGTCCTCGGTGCCCGACGGCCTTGCGGCGAACCAGCCGAAATCGGTTTCGACCTTGATGCCGCCGAACGGCTGGCCGTTGCCCGGCGCCTTGCTCAGCGTGGCGCGGACGGGATCGCCGGCGAGGTCCTTGAGACCGAGCTGCTCGGGCGTGACGGACTTAAGGATGTTCTTCTGGGGAGCGGTGGCGGCGACGTCGATGCGCGCATAGTGCGGCACGCCGAGCTCGGCAGTGAGATCGCCGAAGAGCTGGCTGGGATCGCGGCCGGTCTTGGCCATGATCTCGGCTGCGAGCAAGCCGAGGATGATGCCGTCCTTGTCGGTGGTCCACACCCCGCCGTCGCGGCGCAGGAACGAGGCCCCTGCACTCTCCTCGCCGCCGAAGCCGAAGCCGCCCGTGACGAGGCCGTCGACGAACCATTTGAAGCCGACCGGCGTCTCGACCAGCCTGCGGCCGAGCTTCTTGGCGACGCGGTCGATGATCGAGCTCGACACCACGGTCTTGCCGATCGCGGCATCCTTGCCCCAATTCGGGCGGTTCGCGAACAGATAGGAGATCGCGGTCGCAAGGTAATGGTTCGGATTCATCAGGCCGCCGGTGCGCGTCACGATGCCGTGGCGGTCGGCATCGGTGTCGTTGGCAAAGGCGACGTCGAAGCGGTCGCGCATCGCGATCAGGCTCGCCATCGCGTAAGGCGAGGAGCAATCCATGCGGATCTTGCCGTCCCAGTCGACGGTCATGAAGCGGAAGGTCGGATCGATCGCCTCGTTCACGACGGTGGCCTTCAGGCCGTAGCGCTCGATGATCGGATGCCAGTAATGCACGGCGGCGCCGCCGAGCGGATCGATCCCGATATTGATTCCGGCGGATTTGACGAGATCGAGATCGACGACATTGCCGAGATCGGCGACGTAGGGCGTGATGAAGTCGTAGGCGTGCACGTTCGCGGATTTGCGCACCTTGGCGTAGTCGATACGCTTCACGCCCTTCAGGCCGTCGGCGAGATAGGCATTGGCGCGCTTCTCGACGACGGAGGTCGCGTCGGTGTCGGCCGGGCCGCCATGCGGCGGATTGTATTTGTAGCCGCCGTCCTCGGGGGGATTGTGCGAGGGCGTGACGACGACGCCGTCGGCAAGGCCGCTAGTGCGGCCCTTGTTGTAGGTCAGGATCGCATGCGAGATGACAGGCGTCGGGCTGTAGCCGCCGTCCTTGTCGATCATGATGTCGACGCCGTTGGCGGCGAACACCTCGACGGCGCTGACCAGCGCCGGCTCGGCCAGCGCATGGGTGTCGATGCCGATGAAGAGCGGGCCGGTCAGGCCCTTTTCAGTTCTGTAGTCACAAATTGCCTGCGTAGTCGCGAGGATGTGGCCCTCGTTGAAGCTGTTCTTGAACGACGTGCCGCGATGGCCGGAGGTTCCGAACGCCACCCGCTGCGCGGGATCGCCGACATCGGGCTTGCCGGCGAAATAGGCCGTCACCAGCCGCGGAACGTTGGTGAGCGCGTCCGGCGAGACCAGCTTGCCCGCCTCGGGATGAACATCAGCCACTGAAATATCCTCGTCCTGTCGTGCAGAGTTTGTGGAGTACCATAGCATCGGCCGGACCCCCGCCAAGGGCACAACACGCGCGGCGGGCTGGCCGTTCCCGAGATCATGCTATGGTCTTTCAAATCGGGGCTTTTTCGAGTCGGGGCATGACGCTGTTTCACAGGCTCTTGGTTGTGCTGATGGCCTGGCTTGCGACGGCTGGCATCGCGCGCAATGCGATCGCCGCGGAGTTCTACACGGAAGACCTGCGCATTCCGATGGCGGAGGCCGGGCCGCAGGGGCTGGAGGCCTTTCTGGTCCGGCCGGCCGGAACGAAGCGCTATCCGCTCGCGCTGCTCAACCACGGCTCGCCGCGCAGTTTCGACGACCGCGCGACCATGTCGGCGCACAAATATTACGGGATCGCGCTCGAATATGCCCGGCGCGGCTTTGCCGCGCTGATCGTGATGCGGCGCGGCTACGGCACCTCGCCCGGCGGACGCGTCGACAGCGTCGGCGGCTGCGCCAATGCCGCCTATCTGCCGGCGGCGGCGGTTGCAGTCGCGGATTTGCGCGCGGCGATCGATGCGATGGGGCGCAGGGCCGACGTCACGACATCGGGCATGATCGCGGCCGGCCATTCCGCCGGCGGGCTTGCCACCGTCGCGCTGACCGCGCAGGCACCGCCGGGTCTAATCGCCGCGATCAGCTTTGCCGGCGGCCGCGGCTCGCGCGATGACGACGACGTCTGCAACGAGGACGGGCTGGTGCAGGCCTTCGCCACGTTCGGCAAGACGTCGCGCGTGCCGATGCTGTGGGTCTATGCGGCCAACGACTCGTTCTTCGGTCCCGATCTCGCGCGCCGCCTCTATGACGGGTTTCGCGGCAACGGCGGTCACACGAAATTCATCGCGGCGCCGCCGTATGGCGATGACGGCCACTATCTCTATTCGGTGGTGGGCCGGCCGCAATGGACGCCCTATCTCGACGCCTTCCTGCGCGAGCGCGGGCTCGGCCACGACATCCTGAGCGTTCCCGATCCGCTGCCGCCGCCGGGCCAGCTCAACGAGGCCGCGCGCGCCGAATTCTCCCGCTATCTCGCCAGCACCATGCCGCACAAGGCTTTTGCGGTGTCGGCGAACGGCGGTTACGGCTGGCGTTCGGGCCGCACGACCGCCGACGACGCCCGGCGCGATTCGCTTAGCGCCTGCATGAAATGGTCGCCGACCTGCACGCTGTATGCGGTCGATGACCAGCTGGCCGGGGCGGCGCAAAGGACATCGACGGACCAGAGCGCCCGCGCGCGATAGGCACGAGGGTGATCGGATCTTTCGACGGATGAGGGCTAGAGCCGCTCGCTGAGCGCGAGCTTGTAGCCGACGCCGGTGACGGTCGCGATCACGGGCGTGCCGCTGCCGACGAGCTTGCGCCGCAGCCGCGCCACCAGCGCATCGACCGTGCGGATATCGACCTCGGCCTGGCGGTTGCTCACGACCTCGATCAGATAATCGCGGCTGAGCGGCCGGCCGTCGGCGCCGACCAGCGCCGCGAGCAGGTCGAATTCGGCGCGCGTCAACGCCACCGGCTTGCCGTCGCTGCCGAGCAGCTCGCGCCGGGTCAGGTCGATGATCCAGTCGCCGAAGGCGATCGAATTGTGGTTGCGCGCCGCCTTGCGGTCGATCGAGCGCCGCCGCAGCACGCTGCGCGCACGCGCGAGCAGGTCGCGCAGATTGATCGGCTTGGTGACGTAATGGTCGCCGGCGATCTCGAGCCCGAGGATGCGATCGACGTCGGTGTCGCGGCGCGTCACGAAGATGATGCCCGCGTTGCTGGTCGCCTGGATCTCCTTGGCGAGCTCGAAGCCGTCGCCGTCAGGCAACTGCACGTCGAGGAAGACGAGATCCGTGCGCGAGCGCAGCGCCTGGCGGCATTCCGCGCAGGAGCCGGCGCCGACCACGTCGAAATTGTTCTCGCTGAAATAGCCGACCAGCATCGTCCGCGTCACGGGATCGTCTTCGACGACGATCAGCCGTTCGCGGCCGGCAGGCCTTAATTCCTGACGTGCGGAATCAACCACGTTGTTGGATGTCCTGTGTGCTTGTGGCGCGGCTTGAAAGTTCAAGTCGTCGCGCAGCGCACTGTCCTGTGAACGAACATTCACGACTTATTCGAGCCCCCGAAATTGCCTGCTGGAATACTAGGCGTGTTGTGCTGCCCGAACAATATTGGTCATGGTATTGGCGTATTAAGTATGAATTGCCCCACAATTCTCATCGCGCGCATCATCATGCCGGCGTGGCGCGTGCGAGCGCCGACCGGGACCCTCGACACCGCCGATCCCGTACATTCGGCATCGGACTCAACCGCTGGTTAACGTAAAGAAAGGCTTCGGCTTCGAAACAGCCGGCCGCGCCTCTATGGTCTCCGCTTGCAGATGCGAAACCACGGAGCAGGCGTGATGCAGGGGCAGGCCCGGTTGGCCGCCGAACGAACCGAGCAAGGTGCAACGCCTTTCGGCCGTTCTCACACGCTCGACGTCCTGCGCGGCCTCGCCATCGTCGGCGTGATGGCGATCCACGTTTCACAATCCTTTCCTTCAAAGATCCACGCCGTCGACTTCGCCTTCATGTGCGGCTGGACCGGCGTCAACGTGTTCTACTTCGTCAGCGCCATGACGATGTGCCTGATGTGGACGCAGCGCACCGAAACCGACCCGACGCGCAAATTCTACATCCGGCGCTTCCTGCGCATCGCGCCGCTGTTCTGGCTCGCGATCCCGGTTTACCTCGCCGTCAACGGCACGGGTCCCAGCTACAACGCGCCCAACGGCATCGGGCCGCTCCAGGTGATCCTGACCGCGACGTTCCTGCACGGCTTCTGGCCGGACAGCGTCAACAGCGTCGTGCCGGGCGACTGGTCGATTGCGGCGGAAATGACGTTCTATCTCGTCTTCCCCTTCGTGATCACGGCCTTCGGATCTCGCCGCCACCTCTATCTTGCGCTCGCGATCGTGCTGCATCTCGTCAATGTCTGCCTGTTCAAGCCGTGGGCGTTCGCGCTGTTCTCCGCTTATTATGGTCCCGGCCACGAAGCGTTCGTGTGGAACGCATTGCACATCAGCTTCCTGAGCCAGCTTCCGGTCTTCCTCGTGGGTTGCGCGCTGTTCTTCTCGCTGCGCGACGGCTTTGCGAAGTCGGACGCCGCGATCTTCGCCGCCTTCATCGCGCTGTCCTTCATTGCCGACCGCGCGACCGGCTCGCATGAATTCAACTACCTGATGATCAACCTCGTGCTCGGCGCGCTGGTTGCAGGTTGCATCCGCCTCGCGATCCGCTGCCGGCCGATCGAGGCGCTCGGCCGCAACTCCTATTCGATGTACCTGTCGCACTTCGCGGTGATCTACGGCCTGCGCCAGATCTGGCCGCTTACGGACGGACTGGTCTCGCTGCTGATCGCCTATGCCGTCACCGCCGCGCTCAGCTATCTCGTCGCACGCGCGACCTGGCATCTGGTCGAACGGCGCGCGCAGGATTTTGCGCATCGCCTGACGTCCGCGGGATCGGACCGGTCAACGATCCGGCCGACCATCGCCGCCACTGCGGCCGGTCTGCACTGACGCGCGACTTGTCTAGCTGACGCCTTCGAATCTAAAGTACGCCACGAAAGATCTTCAGACACGCCGGGGCGGCGTGATCAGGTCGACCGGCTTCACGCTGGAGTAGGCGCCATGGAAGTCATACTGCTCGGTACCGGCGGCCCACGCCCGGACCCGCGCCGCATGGCGACGACCACGCTGATCAGGCTTGGCGAGGAGAATATCCTGTTCGACGCGGGCCGCGGCGTCATGGTGCAGCTCCACAAAGCCGGCGTGCCGCTCGGCGCCATCAACACGGTCTTTCTCACCCATCACCACTTCGACCACATCAGCGACCTCTATGATGTGATGCTGAATTCGTGGATGCATGGGCGCAAGGACGATCTGCGCATCTACGGTCCGCCCGATACCGAACGGCTCGTCAACACGCTGATCACACAGGTCTACGACAAGGACATCGCCTGGCGGGATCAGGGCGAGCCGACCTTTGGCGGATGGAAGCCGGTCGTCGCGACGGACATCATTCCCGGCCCCGTCCTCGACACCGGTCGCTGGAAGATCAGCGCCGAGCTCGTCTCACATGGCGACGGTCTCGACATGTCGCCGGCGTTTCTCGCGCGTTGGATGTGTCTCGGCTTCCGCTTCGAAGCCGAGGGCAAGGTCATTGCGATCTCCGGCGACACGGTGCCCTGCCCCGGTCTCGAGCGGCTGGCTGAAGGAGCCGACCTACTGGTGCAGTGCTGCTTTCTCGCGACGCCTGAGATCACCAACGACCATCTCCGCCGGCTCGCGAAATACACGATCGCCTGCGGCGATACGGTCGGCAAGGTTGCCGCCAAGGCCGGCGTCAAGAAGCTTGCGCTGACCCATCACCGTCCGCGCACCGACGATGCCATGCTGGATGCGTTGCTCGCGGACGTCAGGAAGGACTATTCGGGTCCCGTTGTGCTCGGCGAGGATCTCACGCGGATCGAGGTCTGAGGGCTGCGCGATGCGCCGTCCGGTCTCAGGACGATCCAACCTCGATCCGGTACGACAGTTCTTCGTTCGCGCCGGCCGCGATGTGCATCAGACCCGGCTTGTCGCTGAACTCGCCTTCGAAACCGACGGGACTGGCATAGCCGCGCCAGGGCTCGATGCAGAGAAACGGCGCGCCTGTCGGTTTCGACCAGACGCCGAGCTCGCGAAAGCCGCGCCATGACATTTTGAGCCAGGGCCCGCCCCCCTGCCCGGCCGCATAGCGGACCGCATGGCTGTTGACGGGGTCGAGGATGACGGCGTCATTGGTGAACAGGGACTCCGACAAAGGAAGCACGGTGCCTCTGACGGGGCTCGGATCCGTTGCCGCGAGCAGGAGTCCGCCCTCGACACGGCGAACCGGAGATGGCTCCTCGTTCGTGAACGTCAGCGCGTAGCTCTCTTTCGACATTCCAGGCTGAAGCGGCCAGTTGAAGGCGGGATGGCCACCGAGCGACACCGGCAATGTCTCCTTGCCGGTGTTCACGACCGTGAGCGAGAGATCGAGACCAGCGTCGTCGATCGCATAGGTGGCCCTCAGGCGAAATGCGAACGGATAGAGCGCGCGCGTTGTCTCGCTGTCTTCGAGCGCCAGCGTGCAACGGTTCTCGCCGCGCTCTACCCACACGAACCGGCTGTCGCGCGCAAAACCGTGCTGGGTCATCCGGTAGGTCTTGTCCCGGTGCCGCATTTCGTCATTGGCGAGACGCCCGACGATCGGAAACAGCAGCGGCGCGTGGCGTGGCCAGGCCGGCCCCGCCTGCCAGACAAATTCGACACCGCTGCCGTCCTTCAACGAGCACAGCTCGGCGCCGTGTGCCTTGATGGTCGCGGTGAGCCCGCCACTGCGGATCGTGTGCGTGTCGTCGGTCATGACAATCTCCATCGCGGCAACGAGGCCAAACGCGGCGACCTGATGCGACCGGATCATATCGCATCAGAAACGATTTCGCCCGCCCCAGGATGAGGCGGGCGAAGCCGAACATCAAACGACTGGCTTAAGCCTGGGACGATCGCCCGATGCTCTCGTAGGTGAAGCCGGCGGCTTGCATCTCTTCGGGCGGGTAGATGTTGCGGAGATCGACGACGACGGGCTGGGTCATGGCCGCCTTCAGCCGGCCGAGATCGAGCGCGCGGAACTGCACCCATTCGGTGACGATGACGAGCGCATCGGCGCCTTGCGCGCAGGAATAGGCGTCCTCGCA
>NZ_SPVJ01000043.1:0-67972 GCF_004634465.1 Bradyrhizobium sp. MOS001 | reverse complement strand
GGATCTGTCCGCGCCTTCAACGAAGCGTCCCATCCATATCCCCCATCAGGAAACGGAGGAATCGTAACCGACTCGTGGCTTTTCACACAGCCAGGGTCACCAGCGGCAATGCTCTGGCGAACGATAATGGTTCCACTTGGCCGCTAGAAGTGGACGTCTGCGCCCTATCGCCCGTGCAGCAGCGCCAGCAGCACGACGACTGCGCAAGCAAGCGCTGCCGTGGTCAGCTTCCAGAACATCAGCGGGCTGCGCTCCAAGAGCGGCGTGATCCGTGTGTCGAGATAGGCCGGATTGGGCGTGCGAAGCTCGAAGACGAATTCGGACAGATCCTCGTGCCGCTTGTAGGGATCCGGATGGAGCGCGCGCCTGAGCGCGCCGTCGACCCAGGCCGGCACGTTGCGATCGTCGCCGGCCGGGCGATATTGAAGTCTCCGCACGTCTGCCTTGCGCCGGATCCTGGCGATCTGGGTGCCATAGGGAAGCGTTCCCGTCAGCATCTGGTAGCAGATCACGGCCAGCGAAAACATGTCGGAGCGCGGCGAGCCGCCTTGCCCCAGAAAGTACTCCGGCGCCGTGTACTGGACCGTTCCCAGGATGTCGTCGGCCTCGTCTCGCGGCGCGGCTTCCGCGACGCCCGCGACCCTGACCGACCCGAAGTCGATGATCTTCGCGGTGCCCGTCTTGTCGATCAGGATGTTATCGGGCCTGAGGTCCTGATGCAGCATTTCCATGCGGTGGAAGGCGCGCAGCCCCGCGGCGATCTGCTCGACCAGCCCACGGACGGTTTCGAGATCGGGGCGCGGATTGTCGGTCATCCACTGCTTCAGCGTCTGCCCTTCGACGAATTCGGTCGCGACGTAGAGATAACTGCGCCGTCTCGACTGTGACAGCGGCTTCAGCACGTGCGGGCTGTCGATCCGGCGCGCGATCCACTCCTCCATCAGGAAGCGCTTGAGATAGGCGGCGTTGTCGCGCAGATCAATCGACGGCAGCTTGAGCGCGACCGGCGCCTCGGTCTCCACATCGACGGCGAGATAGATATGACTGCGGCTGCTGCCGTGGATTTCCCGGATGATCCTGTAGCCGTCGAAGATCGCGCGCGGCTCCGGCAGCGGCGGAAGCGGCAACTGTGACGTCTGATTGAAGATGCCGGCCGGCTCGCGCTGCGGCACCGCGTCGATGCGCAGGATCTGGACGGTGATGTTGTCGTCGCTGCCGCGCCGGTAGGCTTCCTCGACGATCGCCTTTGCCGCCCCGTCGAGCTCGGCTGCGTGCTCGCCGAGTGCGCTGGTGATGAAGCGCTGGTCGACGAATTCATAGGCACCGTCGGTCGCCAGGATAAAGGTATCGCCGGCCTCGATCTCGAAAGCCTGGTAGTCGATCTCGATCTGCGGATTGATGCCGAGCGCGCGGCCGAGATAGGTCTGCTCCGACGACACGATGATACGGTGATCGTCGGTCAGCTGCTCGAGCGCCTTGCCGGCGACGCGGTAGACGCGACAGTCGCCGACGTGGAAGATGTGCGCCGTGGTCGCCTTGATGACCATGGCGGTCAGGGTGCAGACATAGCCCTTGTCGCGGTCATAGGCATATTGGCTCTTGCGCGTCTGCGCGTGCAGCCAGGAATTGGTCGCGTCCAGCACGCGGCGGGCGGAGGTCTTCACCGTCCAGGATTCCGACGTGCAGTAATAGTCCATCAGGAAGCTCTTGACCGCCGACTCGCTGGCGATCTGGCTCACCGTGCTGCTCGAGATGCCGTCGGCGAGAACGGCCGCGATGCCCTTCAGGCTGAGCAGAGGCTCTTCCGGAATCAGGACGCCGTGAAAATCCTGATTGACGGGCTTGCGCCCCTTGTCGGAGTGCTGGCCGACAGAGATCAGGAGTCCGCGGGTCATCGTCATCACCAGGCGAAGGGAGCCTCACCCTGGTCGGGCGAGGCTCCTCTGTCGAGACGTATCAGGCCGCAACGCGGGTCGGCGCAGCCTTGCCGGCCTGGCGCTTCGGCTTGGTCATGACGTGGGTGGCATAGAGGGTCATGCCGGTGAAGGCGAGGCCGCCGACGAGGTTGCCGAGCACGGTCGGGATCTCGTTCCAGATCAGATAATCCATGATCGAGAATTTGGCATGGAGCATCAGGCCCGACGGGAACAGGAACATGTTCACGACGGAATGTTCGAACACCATGTAGAAGAACAGCATGATGGGCATCCACATCGCGATGACCTTGCCGGGGACCGAGGTCGAGATCATGGCGCCGACGACGCCGGTCGAGACCATCCAGTTGCACAGCATGCCGCGCATGAACAGCGTCGCCATGCCGGCCGCGCCGTGCGCGGCATAGCCGAGCGTTCGGCCTTCGCCGATGTTTCCAATCGCCGCTCCGACCTTGTCGGGGTCTTGCGTGAAGCCGAACGTCGTCACGAAGGCCATCATGAAGGCGACGGTGAAGGCGCCGGCGAAGTTGCCGACGAAGACGAGGCCCCAGTTGCGCAGCACGCCGCCAAGCGTGACGCCGGGACGCTTGTCGATCAGGGCGAGCGGCGAGAGCACGAACACGCCGGTGAGCAGATCGAAGCCGAGCAGGTACAGCATGATGAAGCCGACGGGAAACAGTATCGCGCCGATCAGCGGCTGGCCGGTGTTCACGTTGATGGTGATGGCGAACCATGCGCCGAGTGCGAGGATGGCGCCGGCCATGAAGGCGCGGATGGCAGTATCCCGGGTGGACATGAAGATCTTGGACTCGCCCGCATCCACCATCTTGGTGACGAATTCCGAAGGCGCGAGATACGACATCAATGGTTCCTTTTGCTTCGTAAGTGAGATCGACACGCCCGAGAGAGCGCAGCTGAACATCATTGGCCGTGCGGACAGCTCTGCCGCGCACGAGGGCTATGGAAGGTCTGGAAGCCTTGGGAATCGCGTCACGAGGACTGAGCCGGGAGGGCCGCGAAGCAGTTGAGCTTCCGGGATGCAGCCGCCAGAGGCTGCAACAATGCGGCAAGCCGCAGTCTTCGTTGACGTCGGTGAAGAAGCAAGTTGCGTGCCGTGTGGGTGTGTTGGAAAAGGCTAGCGATATCAATCAGATGCCGCACGCGTTCAGCTGACTTTTGCGGACGCGCGGCCTTTTGCTTGGGCGGCTGCATAAGATTTGTGCGGCGCACAAGGAATGAGCAATCCGCAAAATCCGCGTGCGCAGCAGGCCTGCGACAGTCTGGCGCGGCGTCAATAACCCATTCATTTTTCGACATTTTTCGGAGTGGCGGGCTTGGCATGAAGCTTGAATCATTCAAGCCGACGCCATTGAAGCCGTCCCGCGAGACTTCTCATCCGATTTGCCGACGCCACCAGACGGGGGTCTCCCCCGCCATGCGTTCGCATGCGCCTGTTTCTGGCGTCACGGACGGACGGGCCACTCGCGCGCACTGACGCCATCAATTCTGCAACGATGCAAAGGACGACACTGCCTATGACCAAGCGCACCCGCCAGCCCTCGGGCCTGAGCCGCCGTCAATTGTTGAAGGCCGCCGGCAGCACCGCCGCTCTTCTCGCCGCCGCCAAGCTGAATTTCCCCGCCGGCGCCTTCGCGCAGGACGCAGGCCCCGAGGTCAAGGGCGCCAAGCTCGGCTTCATCGCGTTGAGCGATGCCGGTCCGCTCTTCGTCGCCAAGGACAAGGGCCTGTTCGCCAAATTCGGCGTGCCCGACACCGACGTGCAGAAGCAGGCCTCATGGGGCACCACGCGCGACAATCTCGTGCTCGGCTCGGAGGGGAACGGCATCGACGGCGCGCACATCCTGACCCCGATGCCGTATCTGATTTCCGCCGGCAAGGTGACGCAGAACAACCAGCCGACCCCGATGTACATCCTGGCGCGGCTCAATCTCGATGCGCAGTGCATCTCGGTCGCCAAGGAATATGCCGACCTCAAGGTCGGTGCCGACGCGTCGGTGCTGAAGGCGGCGTTCGAGAAGAAGAAGGCCGATGGCAAGTCGGCCAAGGTCGCGATGACCTTCCCGGGCGGCACGCATGACCTCTGGGTCCGCTATTGGCTCGCCGCCGGCGGCATCGATCCCGACAAGGACGTCGAGACCATCACCGTGCCGCCGCCGCAGATGGTGGCGAACATGAAGGTCGGCACCATGGACGCGTTCTGCGTCGGCGAGCCCTGGCCCGGGCAGCTCGTGCATCAGGGCATCGGCTACACCGCCGTCAACACCGGCGAGATCTGGAGCAAGCATCCCGAAAAGTCGCTCGGCATGCGCGCGGCCTGGGTCGACAAGAACCCGAAGGCTGCCAAGGCAATCCTGATGGCCGTGATGGAGGCGCAGCAATGGGCCGACAAGATGGAGAACAAGGAAGAGCTCGCGACCATCATGGCGAAACGGCAGTGGATCAACTGCCCGGTCGAGGACATCGCCGATCGCGCCAAGGGCAAGTTCGACTACGGCAATGCCGGCAAGGTGGTCGAGAACTCACCGCATATCATGAAGTACTGGCGCGACTTCGCCTCCTATCCGTTCCAGAGCCATGATCTCTGGTTCATGACCGAGGACATCCGGTGGGGCAAATATGAAGCTTCCTTCGACAGCAAGGCCCTGATCGGCAAGGTCAACCGCGAAGACATGTGGCGCGATGCGGCCAAGACCCTCGGTGTCGCAGCCTCGGAGATTCCAGCCTCCACCTCGCGCGGCAAGGAGACCTTCTTCGACGGCAAGGTGTTCGATCCCGAAAATCCGGCTGCCTATCTGAAATCGCTCGCGATCAAGCGCGTCGAAGTCTGATGGAACCCGCGGCCGCCGTCAGGCGGCCGCGTCGTCCTTTGAAGCCGGAGAGGGATTTTCAATGAACATGCCTGCCACGAAGATTGAGGTTGAGACTGCGACGCCTGCGGGTGCTTCCGCGCCGGTCGTCGCGATGACGCTCAAGCGTCCGCCGCGCAGAGAGGCCTACGCGCGTATGGCGAGGGAGACCGCCGTGCGCGTGATTCCGCCGCTGGTCGTGATCGCGCTGCTGACGCTGGTGTGGGAGCTGGTGTGCCGCCGCGCCGGCTCGGCGCTGCCGCCGCCGTCAAAGGTGTTCAAGGACACCAAGGAACTGATCTTCGATCCGTTCTTCGATCATGGTGGCATCGACAAGGGCCTGTTCTGGCATCTCTCTGCAAGCCTTCAGCGCGTCGCGCTCGGCTATTCGTTGTCGGCGATCGCCGGCATCGCGCTCGGCGTGCTGGTCGGGCAGTCGGTCTGGGCGATGCGCGGGCTCGATCCGCTGTTCCAGGTGCTGCGCACCATCCCGCCGCTGGCCTGGCTGCCGCTGTCGCTCGCTGCGTTCCGCGACGGCCAGCCATCGGCGATCTTCGTCATCTTCATCACCTCGATCTGGCCGATCATCATCAACACCGCGGTCGGTATCCGCAACATCCCGCAGGACTACCGCAACGTCGCCGCGGTGGTACAGCTCAATCCGCTCGAGTTCTTCGGCAAGATCATGATCCCGGCGGCGGCGCCCTACATTTTCACGGGCCTTCGCATCGGCATCGGCCTGTCCTGGCTCGCCATCATCGCAGCCGAAATGCTGATCGGCGGCGTCGGCATCGGTTTCTTCATCTGGGACGCCTGGAATTCCTCGCATATCAGCGAGATCATCCTTGCGCTGTTCTATGTCGGCATCGTCGGCTTCGTGCTCGATCGCCTGATCGCGGGTCTCGGCAAGATCGTCACCCGCGGCACGGCGCAGAACTGAGGGAGAAGGGCACATGACCGCCTATCTGAAGCTCGACCATATCGACAAGGTCTTTACCCGCGGTGCCGCCAGCACGGAGGTGCTGAAGGACATCAATCTCACGATCGAGAAGGGCGAATACGTCTCGATCATCGGCCATTCCGGCTGCGGCAAGTCGACCCTGCTCAACATCATCGCAGGCCTGACCGGCGCCACCACCGGCGGCGTGCTGCTCGAGAACCGCGAGGTCAACTCGCCGGGGCCCGATCGCGCGGTGGTGTTCCAGAACCACAGCCTGCTGCCGTGGCTGACCGTCTACGAGAACGTCAAGCTCGGCGTCGACAAGGTCTTTGCCAGGACCAAGTCCCGCGCCGAACGCGACGCCTGGGTCATGCATAATCTCAACCTGGTGCAGATGGCCCACGCCAGGGACAAGCGTCCTTCGGAAGTCTCCGGCGGCATGAAGCAGCGCGTGGGCATCGCCCGTGCGCTGGCGATGGAACCGAAGGTGCTGCTGCTCGACGAGCCGTTCGGCGCGCTCGACGCGCTGACCCGCGCGCATCTGCAGGACTCGGTGATGGCGCTGCATCAGAAGCTCGGCAACACCATCCTGATGATCACCCACGACGTCGACGAGGCGGTGCTGCTATCCGATCGCATCGTCATGATGACGAACGGGCCGAGCGCGCGCATCGGCGAGGTGCTGGAGGTGCCGCTCGCACGTCCCCGCAAGCGGCTCGATCTTGCGACCAACTCCACCTATTTGAAGTGCCGCCACCGCGTGCTCGAGTTCCTCTACGAGCGTCATCGATTCGTCGAGGCCGCGTAAACCAAGGTTTAACGTGGATGATAAACGCGCCTAAATAATCGACACCTCGCTCAATCCTTGTGCGCCGCACAAGGATTGAGCGAATCGCAAAATTTGCGAGCGAAATACACCTGGAAGAATTTCGGGCAATGCGAACAAGCCCCTGAATTCCCTGTATTTCCCGAACGCGCGCAATTGGCACGGAAATTGAAATACCTTTTCCGACGCCAACGACGACGTCCCTCAACATCATCAATCAGCATCGTGAACTCGCCACCGGGGCATGGCCTCGGCGCGCGCCTCCGCGTGGAGGCTGAGCCTGCAACGACGCAGCGGTGAGCCTAGAAGGGATTATCAATGACGACGAATCCGACTCGAAATCCGACGTGGATTTCTGATTGGCGCCCCGAAGACGAGGCGTTCTGGAATGCGGGCGGCAAAGTGATCGCCCGGCGTAACCTGATCTGGTCGATCGTGGCCGAGCATATCGGCTTCTCGGTGTGGCTGATCTGGAGCATCGTCACCACCAAGCTGCCGCAGGCGGGCTTCCACTACACCACCGACCAGCTGTTCCAGCTCGTCGCGGTGCCCGGGCTGATCGGCGCATTGATGCGCTTCCCCTATACGTTCGCGGTCACGACCTTCGGCGGCCGCAACTGGACCATTTTCAGCGCGGCTGTCCTGTTCATCCCGACGCTGTCGCTCGCCTATTTCGTCGGCCAGCCCGACACCCCGTTCTGGCTGATGCTGCTGATCGCATCGACCGCGGGTCTCGGTGGCGGCAATTTCGCCTCCAGCATGACCAACATCTCCTTCTTCTTCCCTGACCGGATGAAGGGATGGGCGCTGGGGCTGAACGCGGCCGGCGGCAATATCGGCGTCTCCAGCGTGCAGCTCTTGACCCCGATCCTGATGACGCTCGCGGTCATCAACCTGTTCCAGGCGTCCCCCGTCGACGGCATCTTCCTCCAGAACGCCGGCCTGATGTGGGTGCTGCCGATCGCGATCGCGGTGTTCGGCGCGGTGTTCTTCATGAACAACCTGACCACGGCCAAGTCGTCGATCAAGAACCAGCTTGCGGTGGTCAAGCGCAAGCACACCTGGATCATGGCGTATCTCTATATCGGAACATTCGGATCCTTCATCGGCTACTCGGCGGCGTTCCCGCTGCTGATCAAGACGCAGTTTCCGGCGATCTCGATCTCGATCGCGTTCCTCGGGCCGCTGGTCGGTTCGCTGTCGCGACCGCTCGGCGGCTTGCTCGCCGACAAGATCGGCGGCTCCATCCTCACCTTCTGGAATTTCATCGCGATGGCGGGCGCCACCGTCGGCGTGCTCTACTTCGTCGGGCACAAGGACTTCACCGGCTTCCTTGCGATGTTCCTGATCCTGTTCGTGACGACGGGCATCGGCAACGGCTCGACCTACCGCATGATCCCCTCGATCTTCCGCGAGCAGAACCTGTTCAGGGTGCGTGGCAAGGGCGATGCGGCGCGCGCGGCGGCGTTGAAGAACGCGAGCATCGAGAGCGGTGCGGCGGTCGGCTTCATCGGCGCGATCGGCGCGGTCGGCGGCTATCTGATCCCGACCGGTTTCGGCAAGTCGATCGCCATGACCGGTGGTCCCTCGCTCGCGCTCGCGATCTACCTCGCTTTCTACGCCTCCTGCCTCGGACTGACCTGGTGGTTCTACCTGCGTCGCAGCCCGCAGGGTGAGGGCGCGTCAAGCCTCGCGGAAGCGCGAGTCTGAGTTTGGCACGAATGTCGCTTCTCCCCGTACGCGGGGAGAAGACTCTCTGATGACGTTTGACCCATGAACCTTGTTCGCAACGGCGCGGACAAAGGCAGACCGAAACAGACAGGAGAACATCATGACTTCAGAACAGATTGCCCTCGTCCAGCAGAGCTTTTCCAAGGTCGCGCCGATTTCAGAGGCGGCCGCGGTGCTGTTCTACGATCGCCTGTTCGAGGTGGCGCCGTCCGTGCGCGCGATGTTTCCCGAGGACATGACCGAGCAGCGCAAGAAGCTGATGGGCATGCTCGCGGCCGTCGTCGGCGGCCTGTCGAAGCTCGAGACGATTCTTCCCGCGGCCTCGGCGCTCGCCAAGCGTCACGTCGCCTATGGCGCCAAGGCCGAGCACTATCCGGTGGTCGGCGCGACCTTGCTCTGGACCCTCGAGAAGGGCCTCGGCGAGGCCTGGACGCCCGAACTCGCCACGGCCTGGACCGACGCTTACGGCGTCCTGTCCGGCTACATGATTTCCGAGGCCTATGGCGCACAGGCGCAGGCCGCCGAATAGGAGATGCCTTGTGAGTGAACCGCTGGTCATCGTCGGTAACGGTATGGCGGCCGCGCGTCTGGTCGACGAGCTCGCCAAGACCTCGCTCGGCCGCTACGCGGTCGCGGTGATCGGCGAAGAGCCGCGGCTCGCTTACAATCGCGTGCTGCTCTCCTCCGTGCTGGCCGGCGAGACCGGCTCGCACGAGATCGAGCTGAGGCCGGCGGACTGGTGGCGCCATCGCGGCGTCACCGTGCGCTACGGCTATCGCGTCACCGAGATCGACACCGGCCGCCGTGAGCTCAAGATCGAAGGTGAAGAGAGCGTCGAATATTCCAAGCTCGTGCTCGCCACCGGCTCGACGCCGCTGCGGCTCAACGTGCCGGGCGCCGATCTCACCGGGGTGCACACCTTTCGCGATACGCGCGACGTCGATCTGCTGCTGACGCTCGCTGCGGCGAAGAAGCGTGTCGTCGTGGTCGGCGGTGGCCTGCTCGGACTCGAAGCGGCCTATGGCCTTGCGAAAGCCGGCGCGCCGGTGACGCTGCTGCACCTGATGGACCGGCTGATGGAGCGCCAGCTCGATCTGCCGGCGGCCGACCTGCTGAAGACGCTGGTCGAGCGCAAGGGCATCCGCATCCTGCTTAACGCCTCCACCGCCCGCATTCACGGCGAGGGCCATGTCGAAGCCGTCGAGCTCGCCGACGGCACGCGCATCGAGGCGGATGCCGTGATCTTCGCCGCCGGCATCAGGCCGAATGTGGCGCTTGCCAAAGAGGCGGGCATCGCGGTCAACCGTGGCATCGTCGTCAACGACGAGATGCAGACGGCCTCGCCCGACATCTACGCGCTCGGCGAATGTGCCGAGCATCGCGGCACCTGCTACGGCCTGGTCGAGCCCGCTTACGAGCAGGCGCGCGTGCTGGCGCGGCATCTCGCCGGCCGTCCCGCCGCCTATCAGGGCAGCGTGGTCTCGACCAATCTGAAGGTCTCCGGCGTCAGCGTCTTCTCCGCCGGCGACTTCATGGGTGGGGACGGCAGCGAGAGCCTGGTGCTGTCAGACCGCAGGCGCGGCACCTACAAGAAGCTCGTCATCGCCGACGGCCGGCTCACCGGCGCGGTGCTGATCGGCGATACCGTCGATGCGCTCTGGTATCTCGAGCTGATCCGCAATCGCGACAAGGTGACGGCGATCCGCACCGACATGATGTTCGGCCGCGCGCTGGCGCGTCCTTCCAAGGCGGCTTGATAAGGCAGCTCGATATGACGGCGATCGATCCCACGCTCCGCGCCACCAAGACGACCTGTCCCTATTGCGGCGTCGGCTGCGGCGTGCTGGCGACGCCCGACGGCAACGGTGGCGCGGCGATCGCGGGCGACCCGGATCATCCCGCCAATTTCGGCCGGCTGTGCTCGAAGGGCTCCGCGCTCGGCGAGACCGTCGGGCTGGAGAGCCGGCTGCTCTATCCGATGATCCGCTGCAAGGGCGTGCTGGAGCGTGTCGCCTGGAGCGACGCGCTCGATCACGTCGCCCATCGCATGCAGCACATCGTGGCGCGCGACGGCGCCGATGCGGTCGCGTTCTATCTCTCGGGCCAGCTCCTGACCGAGGACTATTACGTCGCCAACAAGCTGATGAAGGGCTTTGTCGGCACGGCCAATGTCGACACCAATTCGCGGCTCTGCATGTCGTCCTCGGTCGCCGGCCATCGCCGCGCCTTCGGTGCGGACACCGTGCCCGGCTGCTACGAGGATCTCGACCAGGCTGACTTGCTCGTGTTCGTCGGCTCGAACGCGGCCTGGTGCCATCCCGTGCTGTTCCAGCGCATGCTGAAGAACCGGCAGGAACGCAGCGCGCGCATGATCGTGATCGATCCGCGCCGGACCGACACGGCCAGCGACGTCGACCTGTTCCTCGGCCTCAAGCCCGGCACCGACACCGCGCTGTTCTCCGGCCTGTTCGTCCATCTCGCCGACAATGGCGCGCTGGACCAGGATTACATCGCGCAGAACACGTCGGGCTTCGATGACGCGCTGACGCGCGCGCGCAACATCGCCGGCAGTGTCTCCGCGACCGCACTGGCGACGGGTCTGTCCGAACAGGACGTCGCCACCTTCTTCAAGATGTTCCGCGACACCGAGCGAGTCGTCACGCTCTATTCGCAGGGCGTCAACCAGTCGGCGCAGGGCACCGACAAGGTCAACGCGATCCTGAACTGCCATCTTGCCACGGGACGCATCGGCAAGCCGGGCGCCTCGCCGTTCTCGCTCACCGGCCAGCCCAACGCGATGGGCGGCCGCGAGGTCGGCGGCCTTGCCAACCAGCTCGCCGCGCATATGAACTTCACGCCGCCCGACATCGACCGTGTCAGGCGGTTCTGGAAGGCGCCGCGCATCGCCACCCATGAAGGGTTGAAGGCGGTGCAGCTGTTCGAGGCGATCAACCGCGGCGAGGTCAAGGCGCTCTGGGTGATGGGCACCAACCCGGCGGTGTCATTGCCGGACGCGGACGTCGTACGTGAAGCGCTGAAGAAGCTCGAGCTGTTCGTGGTGTCCGAGAACGTGCTCTCCAACGACACCGTCGAGGCCGGCCCGCATGTGCTGCTGCCGGCGCTGGCCTGGGGCGAGAAGTCGGGCACGGTGACCAACTCCGAACGCCGCATCTCGCGCCAGCGCTCGTTCCTGCCGGCGCCGGGCGAGGCGCGGCCGGACTGGTGGATTCTGAGCGAGACCGCAAAGCGGCTCGGCTTCGGCGACAGCTTCAACTACAAATCCGCCGCTGATATTTTCCGCGAGCACGCGGCGCTTTCGGCGTTCGAGAACGATGGCAGCCGCGATTTCGACATCGGCGCGCTGACCGCGCTCTCGGACGAGGCCTTCGACGCCTTGAAGCCGGTGCAATGGCCGGCGCGCGAAGGCGAGGCGGCCGGCGAGCGCTTCTTCGCGAACGGCGGCTTCTTCACCAATGACGGCAAAGGCCGCTTCGTCGCGCCGGAGGTGCCGTCGCTGCGCGGCGAAACCGGCCCGTCGCGCCCGCTGCGGCTCAACACCGGACGTATCCGCGACCAGTGGCACACCATGACGCGCACGGGGCTCAGCCAGCGTCTCGGCGCGCATCTGCCGGAGCCGTTCGTCGAGATCCACCCGGATGATGCCAGCAAACACGGCATCGCGCATGACGGCTACGCCCGCATCACCACCGATTACGGCCAGTGCATCCTGAAGGTCGTCGTCAGCGACCGTCAGCAGCGCGGCACGCTGTTCGCGCCGATCCACTGGAGTGCGATGAGCGCCTCGCACGGCCGCGTCGGGGCGCTCGTGCAGTCCTTCACCGATCCGTTCTCGGGCCAGCCGGAGTCGAAAGCCACGCCGGCGGCGATCTCGCCTTATGAATACGTCTTCCGCGGCTTTGCGCTGTCGCGCAAGCAGCTCGATCTGCCGCCGAACCTGATGTGGACCCGTGTCACGGTTTCGGGCGGCTTCGGCTATCTCTTCGCCGACAATGCGGATCTGTCGCGCTGGCCGGCCTGGCTCGACGGTGTCGCCGGCGAGGATGTCGCCGACTATCGCGACTTCGGCGGCGGCGTTTATCGCGCGGCCTCGTTCGCGGGCGACCGCATCGAGACCTGCCTATTCGTCGGCCCCGCGCATGATGCCGGCGACTGGGAGGTGGTGAAGAGCCTGTTCGTGGCCGATCACGTCACCGACGAGCAGCGCCGCATGCTGCTGTCAGGCAAATCGACGGAGGGCGCGGCCTCGACCGGCCCCATCGTCTGCGCCTGCTTCGGCGTCGGCCGCGGCACCATCTGCGACACCATCGCGAGCGGCGCGCGCACGGCGGCCGAGATCGGCGCCAAGCTCAAGGCCGGCACCAATTGCGGGTCATGTATCCCCGAGCTGAAGCAGTTGATCGCGACGACGGAAGTGGCGCCGGCGAAGCAGGCGAAGGTCGCGGCGGCTGCGGGGTAGGGGATCTCTCCAGACTGGGAGACTGTCTCGTGCCCCGGACGCTGCGCAGCACGAAGTGATGCGCTGCAGAGCCGGGGCCCATCTCACAGCAGAGTGTTTGGCCTTTCTGGGTCCCGGCTCTGCGCAGCAGCGTTTCACGCTGCAGCGCGTCCGGGACACGAGAGTGACGTGGACGCAGCCATGTCCTTCGCCCAATCGACGCGCCAACGATTGTGCCCTATGTTGCCGCGATCCCCCTCCACATGCACAAAAACAACAATGATGTACCTGGAAACGCCGCCGCGCCTGATCGAAACCAAGATCTTCTCCGCCATGCCCGACCATTTCCGCCGCAAGGGCGTGCGGACCGATTGGGCCGATGCCAACCGGCCGGGTGTGCCGACCGATAGTTTCATCGAAGGGCCGTCGTTCGACAAAGACGGCAACCTCCATATCGTCGACATTCCCTTCGGCCGCATCTTCCGCATCGCGCCTGATGGCGCGTGGTCGCTCGTGATCGAATATGAGGGCTGGCCGAACGGATTGAAGATCGCGGCCGACGGCCGCATCCTCGTGGCCGACTACATGCACGGCATCATGGAACTCGACGCCGGGGCAGGGCGCATCAGGCCCATCCTGACCGCGCGCAATTCGGAATCGTTCCGTGGCTGCAACGATCTGCATCTCGCCTCCAACGGCGACATCTTGTTCACCGATCAGGGCCAGACCGGCCTGCACGACGCAAGCGGCCGTGTCTATCGCCTGACGCCGAGCGGCCGGCTCGATTGCCTGCTCGACACCGGCATCAGCCCGAACGGCCTGGTGCTCGACCCCAGCGAAACGGTGCTGTTCGTCGCCATGACCCGCGACAATGCGGTGTGGCGGTTGCCGTTCATGAAGGACGGCAGCGTGTCGAAGGTCGGCCGCTTCTGCTCGCTGTTCGGCACCAGCGGTCCTGATGGCATGACCATGGACGCGGCCGGTCGCCTGTTCGTCGGCCACGCTTCGCTCGGCCACGTCTTCGTGTTCGCGCCGAACGGAGAGCTGATCGCGCGGATCAAGTCGTGCGCGGGTCCGAGCTGCACCAATGTCGCCATCGGTGGCGCCAAGAAAGATCGGCTCTATATCACGGAGTCAGGGACCGGCAGCGTGCTGGTTGCGGATATCAGCGGACTGTGAGCTTTGACATGAACACAAAACCCTTCGGCAAGACCGGCGCGAACGTCTCCGTCATCGGGCAGGGCACCTGGTATCTCGACCATGGCGACCGCAAGCGCGCGATCGCGGCGCTTCAGCGCGGGCTCGATCTCGGCATGACCCACATCGACACCGCCGAGATGTACGGCGATGCCGAGCTCGTCATCGCCGATGCGATCGCAGGCCGCCGCGATGAAGTGTTCCTGGTTTCAAAGGTGCTGCCGAGCAACGCCTCGCGCGGCGGCACCATCACGGCGTGCGAACGCTCGCTGAAGCGGCTGAAGACCGATCGTCTCGACTGCTATCTGCTGCACTGGCGCGGTTCCTATCCGCTCGAAGACACGGTTGCCGCGTTCGAAGAGTTGGTGAAGGCCGGCAAGATCAAATCCTGGGGCGTCTCCAATTTCGACGCCGACGATCTCGACGAAATTCTCGACGTCTCCGGCGAAGGCCGCATCGCGTGCAATCAAGTGCTCTATCATCTCAAGGAGCGCGCGATCGAGCATGCGGTGATCCCGTGGTGCGAGAAGCGTGGCGTCGCTGTCGTCGCATACTCTCCGTTCGGCCACGACGATTTTCCCGCAAGCAACAGCAAGGGAGGCGCGGTGCTGGCACGTATCGCGGAGGCGCGTCGTATGACACCGCGGCAGGTCGCGCTGAGCTTCCTTACCCGTGCGACTACGGTGTTCGCGATCCCGAAGGCCTCGTCCGCGGAACATGCCGGCGAGAATGCGGCGGCCGGCGATCTCGTGCTGACGAAAGAGGAGATTTCGGCGCTCGATGCGGCGTTTCCGCGCGGTCCGAAGCCGCGCAGCCTACCCATGTTGTAGTGCACAAACGCCTATTATTAATGGAGTATTGACGCGCGGGGTCGTCAGCGCATATCGGCATCCTGTTTTCGGAAGTTGTGAAAGCGGCGCATTTGTCGTTTTTTACGATCGTTCCCGAATCGTCGTTTTCCCAGGTTCCAGCCGTGACACCGCCGCCCGCCGTAGCCGCAAGGCTCGACAGTATTCCCATGCCCGTGCCGGAGAAGAAGCAGGAGGTTCGCCGCGCGCCTGCGCGCGTCGATCATCCCTTCAAGGGCATCGCGCTGGTGCTGTTGTCGACGGTATTCCTCGGTTGTTCCGACGTCACCGCAAAGTATCTGTCGACGAGCCTGCCGTCGATCGAGATCACCTGGATCCGTTTCGTCACATTCGCGCTGATGTTCACGCCGGTGATGCTGCCGGGCTCGCCGCTGCATGCGATGCGCACCGATCGCCTCGGCCTGCAATTGATGCGCGGCGTCGCGCTGCTCGGCTCCTCGCTGTTCTTCATCACCGGTCTCCGTTTCCTCCCCATCGCGGAAGCCTCGGCCACCGGCTTCGTCTCGCCGCTGTTCGTCACCGCGCTGTCGATCATCTTCCTGAGCGAGACGGTCGGCATGCGCCGCTGGATCGCGACCGCGATCGGTCTCATCGGCGTGATGATCATCCTGCGTCCGGGCTCCAATGCGTTCCACGCCGCCGCGTTCTTCCCGATCATCTCGGCATTCTGCTGGGCTGCTGCGCTGATCCTGACGCGCATGATGAGCGGGCGCGAAGCCGTCCTCACCACCATGGCCTATTCGGCGCTCACGGGCGTTGCGATCCTCAGCCTGATGGTGCCGTTCGTCTGGGTGACGCCGAGCTGGACCGCGATCGGGCTCGGCATCGTGATCGGCGTCGCGTCCACCGTGGGCCAGTGGATCATCGTGCTGGCCTATCGCTACGGCGATGCCTCGGTGCTGGCGCCGTTCTCGTACACGCAGTTGCTGTGGGTCAGCATTCTGGGCTTCTTCCTGTTCGGCGAAGTGCCTGACGTCTGGACCGTCACTGGTGCTGCCTTCATCGTCGCCAGCGGTCTCTACATCGCCCATCGCGAGCGCATCCGCCGCGCCCAGCTGCTGGTGCTGGAAGAGCGTTCCCCGAACCCCTGACGCAAGTTCGCGCGTCCCGCTTCGTGCTATCAACGGCTCCAACAACACGGGAGGAGCCGGATGCGCGCTGCGATTTTCAGGAACGGTGAGATTGTCGTCGACCGGATGGCCGAGCCAAAGCCAGGTAACGGTCAGGTGCTGGTCAGGACGCTTGCCTGCGGCATCTGCGGCTCCGACCTTCATGCCCGCCAGCATGCCCCCCGCATGGTGGAGATGGCGAAGAAGACCGGCCGCAAGCCGATGGACCTCGCCCGCGACGTCGTGTTCGGCCATGAGTTCTGCTGTGAGATCGTCGATTACGGTCCCGGAACCGCGCGCAAGCTCAAGCCCGGCACCCGCGTCTGTTCGCTCCCAGCGCTCGTGACGCCGCAAGGCATCGAGGGCATCGGCTATTCCAACGACAATATCGGCGGCTATGCCGAGGCGATGCTGCTCAGCGAGCCCCTGCTGCTTGAGGTGCCCAACGGTCTCGCGTCCGAACATGCGGCGCTGACCGAGCCGCTCGCCGTCGGTGTCCACGCCGTGGCGAAAGCCAACATCCGGGGCGGCGAGGTACCGCTCGTGATCGGCTGCGGCCCGGTCGGGCTCGCGGTGATCGCAGCGCTGAGGATCAAGGGCCTGCATCCGATCGTCGCCGCCGACTATTCGCCGGCGCGGCGTGCACTGGCCGCAAAGCTGGGGGCCGATATCGTCGTCGATCCCAGGGTGACGCAGCCCTACGCGACCTGGGCCGAGCACGCGCAGATGTCGGAGGCCGAGAAGGCGGCGCGCCCGCCGTTGCAGGCCATGCTGCCGGCACTGAAGCCCGCAATCATCTTCGAATGTGTCGGCGTGCCCGGCCTGTTGCAACAGGTGTTCGAGGGCGCCCCGCGTGATGCGCGCATCGTGGTGGTCGGCGTCTGCATGGAGACCGACAGGAGCGACACCATGCTCGGCATCATGAAGGAGCTCAATGTCCAATATGTGCTCGGCTACACGCCGGATGAGTTCGCAGCGTCACTGCGCCTGATCGCAGAAGGGCAGGTGGATGCGGCCGCGATGGTCACCGCCGAGGTCGGCCTCGACGGCGTCGCAAAGGCGTTCGCTGATCTCGCCAATCCTGAGGCGCACACCAAGATCATCGTGCAGCCGTGGAAATAGGGAACGGCTGAAGCACGCCGCCATCGGGTTTCGCGGCGACGTCGGCATCGCTCATCTGGGCGATCACGGCCCGGCGGTCGACGATCGCCTGATGGAATTGCGCCAGCACGAGACCGAAGGCGGTGAGGTCGCCGTCTTCGATGGCGCCGTCCTCGTGACAGGCCAGCGTCTCGCGCAGTATGTCGTCGGCTGCGCTCTGCATGGCGGCGAGATCGTCGAGCGACGTCGCCTCCCGCACGCTGGAGATCGCCGTCAGCAACCTGTCGCGATGCAGCGCGTTCTCGCTGCGCTCCTCGCGCCGTAGATAGTGCCGCAGCCACGCGGCCACCGAGCCGAAGCCCGAGAGCAGCAGCACTGCGCCCCAGATGTAGTCGCTGTACTTGTCCATGAAGCTGCGCTCGTTGCCGTCGATAAAGGCGGCAGCTCCTGGATGGGCCGGCAGCGCGGCGTCCTTGTCGGTGTCAGGCTTCTGGATGTGACTGGCGCCGGGTAAGTCCTTCACGAGCGACTGACGGACCGTAAACAGCTCGCGGGTGAAGGCAGCGACCGTGTCCTCGGACAGTGAAGCGGGCGCGACGATCAGATGATTGACGGCGATGGTGTCGATCTTGTCGTCCGGCCGCTGCGGCGTCGTGGAAAATGCGCTCGCGGGAATTTCCTCGGATTCGTAGAGCGGGTGCCGCTCGGCGATGGCGTCGGAGACGTCGACGGACAGGAACTTGGGCTCGCCGCGCAGGCGTGCGGTGGTGGCGATCGTGCTTGCGATCGCCTTGTCGCCGAGTGCGCCCACCATCATGAAGGCGTCGAGCGTTGAGTCCTGGGCCATCTCGGAGATGCGGTCGATACTGAACTGTGCGATCGTGACCTTCTGCGGGTTGACGCCTGACTCGGCGAGGATGACACGAAGCAGATTGAGATTGGCATCGCCAAGGCCGACGACACCGATGCGGCGCCCCGTGAGGGGGGCGATCTCCATGATCTTCGGCCTGGCGGCGCCCTTGCGCGCCGCTGGCGCCCACAACACCACGAAATTCCGCCGCAGGATCGCCACCGAATTGGTGTCGGCCGGCATGGCGAAGTCGCCGCGAGCCACCGCGAGGTCGGCCTTGCCGGCGCCGAGCAGATTGAGGCTTTGCAGTGTGCCGTCGGTCTCGATCGGCACGAGCCGCACCGCGCCACCCCTGGCGTCGAACGCCTTCGCCACCGCCGCAATCAGCGCCTGGTCGTCACTGCCGGCCGGCCCGACCGCGATGCGTAGCGTCGCCGGCTGCCAGAGCCAATAGGCGAGGGCAAGAACGACGGTGAGCACCGAGAGCACGCTTTCGAGCGCGAGCCACGGGCCAAAGCGATTCCGGCGGCGAGACGACGCGTCTCTCCTCACGCTCAGATCGCTCGGCACGGGCATCTCGCTTTCCTCATCGGCAAGCTCGCCCGACGGCAGGCGCGGCGGGTGCCGTCAGTATTTCGAAGGCACGTACATCTCCGGCGGAATCGGGCCGCGGTGATAGTCGGGATTACGGACGCGCGGCGGCAGCACCACGGGCACGCGGGCGACCTCCTGGTACGGCATCTGGCTGAGCAGATGCGCGATGCAGTTGAGGCGGGCGCGCTTCTTGTCGACGGCGTCGACGATCCACCACGGCGAATCCGGCAGATGCGTGTGCTCCAGCATCGTCTCCTTGGCCTTGGTGTACGCCTCCCAGCGGCTGCGCGCCTCGACGTCCATCGGGCTCAGCTTCCATTGCTTCAGCGGATCCCTGATGCGCATGCTGAAGCGGAACTGCTGCTCGTCGTCGGTGATCGAGAACCAGTATTTGACGAGAGTGATACCGGAGCGGATCAGCATCCGCTCGAACTCCGGCACCGTCTTGAAGAACTCCTGGTATTGCTCCTCGGTGCAGAAGCCCATCACGCGCTCGACGCCGGCGCGGTTGTACCAGCTGCGGTCGAACAGCACGATCTCGCCGCCGGCCGGCAAATGCGACACGTAGCGCTGGAAGTACCATTGCGTGCGTTCGCGCTCGCTTGGTGCCGGAAGCGCCGCGACACGGCAGATGCGGGGATTGAGCCGCTGGGTGATGCGCTTGATGACGCCGCCCTTGCCGGCGGAGTCGCGGCCCTCGAACAGCACCACGACCTTCTTCTTCTCGCTCTGCACCCAGTCCTGGAGCTTGACCAGCTCGCCCTGGAGCCGCAGCAGTTCCCGGAAATAGAGCCTGCGATCAACCGTCGGGCGGAGCGCGTCGGTCTCGTCCAGCAGCTCGTCGAGCCTGCTGTCATCGAGCTCCATCTCCAGCTCTTCGTCGAGATCGTCGGTCATTTCCCGGATGATGCGCTCGCGTTTGGCCATTTCAGGGGTGCGGTCGGATGCGGTCATGGGTCCTTCTTTCGGCAGGGTGCCTGTCGCCCGTGACCATCGGCGGGGGTTTATTGCGCCCATGTGACACCGGTTCCGAAATAGCCCGGCGGGGCCGTCAGACCGGCAGGGCGATCGAATATTTGACCTGGCTGAGCGCGAAGCTCGACTCGATCGAGGCAATGCCGTCCAGCCGGGTCAGCTTGGTCTTCAGGAAGGTCTCGTAGGAGGCGAGGTCGGCCGCCACCACGCGCAGGAGATAGTCGCGGTTGCCGGTCATCAGATAGCACTCCAGCACCTCGTCCCATTTCGAGATCGCGCGGGCGAAACGATTCAGATCCTCCTCCTTCTGCCGCGCCAACTTGATCGAGATGAAGACGCTGACATGCAGCCCCAGCGCCTTCTGGTCGACGGTCGCGATGTAGCGGCTGATGACGCCGCGCTCCTCCAGCAGCTTGACCCGGCGATGGCAGGGCGACACCGAGAGCCCGACCTTGTCGGCGAGTTCCTGCATTGTCAGCCGGCTGTCGTTCTGGAGCAAAGCGAGGATTTTCCGGTCGATGGCGTCGAGGTCTGGCATTGGGATGAAACCTGTCTGAAGTGCTGATCCATTGGTAAAGTATCCCAATATTTGGAGGTATGGCGCGAAAAATTGAGAAGTTTGGCGCCGCCCGCGGGCGTATCATCGTCCAACCTGTTTCCGGGAGCCATTGCGATGCCCGTTGATACCGCCCGTCTGGACACATTGACCGCGCTGGCCCGCAAGGCGCTGTGGCTGTCGTCATGGACCATCCATCACGCCAACCACATCCGCGCCAACGCGGACGGGCTCAAGGTCGGGGGACACCAAGCCTCGTCTGCCTCGCTCGCGACCATCATGTCGGCGCTGTATTTCAGCGTGTTGCGCCCTGAGGATCGCGTTGCGGTGAAGCCGCATGCGAGCCCGGTGTTCCACGCCATCCAGTATCTGTTCGGCCGGCAGACTCGCGAGAAGCTGGAGAACTTTCGCGGCTTCAAGGGCGCGCAGTCCTATCCCTCGCGCACCAAGGATGTCGACGACGTCGATTTCTCGACTGGGTCGGTCGGCCTCGGCGTCGCGCAGACGCTGTTCGCATCGCTGGTGCAGGACTACGTCAAGGCGCATGGCTGGATGAAGGATCGCCGCGAAGGGCGGATGATTGCCCTCGTCGGCGATGCCGAGATGGACGAGGGCAACATTTTCGAAGCGCTCGCCGAAGGCTGGAAGCACGGCCTGCGCAACACCTGGTGGGTGGTCGACTATAACAGGCAGTCGCTCGACGCCGTTGTGCGCGAGGGGCTCTGGGAAAAGTTTGAGACCATGTTCCGCAATTTCGGCTGGGACGTGGTGATCGTGAAATATGGCCGCCTGATGCGCGAGGCCTTCGCCGAGCCCGGCGGCGAGGCGCTTAAAGCTTGGATCGACAATTGCCCGAACGCGCTCTACGCGGCTCTGTGCTTCCAGGGCGGCGCCGCCTTCCGCAAGCATCTGCACGACGAGATCGGCGACCAGGGCCCGATCACCAAGCTGATCGACAGGCGCAGCGACGAGGAGCTGCTGGCGCTGATGTCGAACCTCGGCGGCCACGACATGGCGAGCATGCTGGAGGCGTTCGAGTCGATCGATCACGATCGCCCGGTCTGCTTCATCGCCTACACCATCAAGGGCGTCGGCCTGCCGTTCCAGGGCCACAAGGACAACCACGCCGGCCTGATGACGGTCACGCAGATGGAGAAATATCGCGAGAGCCAGAACATTCGTGCGGGCCATGAATGGGACAAGTACGAGGGCCTCGCGCAGGACGCCGCCGAGCTCGACGCCTTCCTCGCGCGCGTGCCGTTCAACCAGGACGGCCGCCGGCTGACCGCGCCCGTGGTCGGGGTGCCCCAGCAACTCGCGTTCAAGCCGTCGCCGCAGATGTCGACCCAGCAGGGCTTTGGCCTCGTGCTGAACGAGATCGCGCGCGACGACAGCGAGCTGGCGAGGCGCATCGTCACGACCTCGCCCGACGTCACGGTCTCGACCAATCTCGGTCCGTGGGTGAACCGGCGCGGCCTGTTCGCGCGCGGCGAGAAGGCGGATTTATTCCGCAGCGAGAAAATTCCCTCCACGTTCAATTGGGACTTCTCGCCCAAGGGGCAGCATCTCGAGCTCGGCATCGCCGAGATGAACCTGTTCATCATGCTCTCGGCGCTCGGTCTGTCGCACCAGATCAACGGCGAGCGGCTTTTGCCGGTCGGCACGCTCTACGATCCCTTCATCGAGCGCGGCCTCGATGCATTGAACTACGCCTGCTACCAGGATGCGCGCTTCATGGTGGCCGCGACGCCCTCGGGCATCACGCTGGCGCCTGAAGGCGGTGCGCACCAGTCGATCGCGACGCCGTTGATCGGCATGGCGCAGGACGGGCTCGCCTCGTTCGAGCCGGCTTTCGTCGACGAGCTCGCCGTGATCATGGCGTGGGGCTTCAATCACATGCAGCGCGATCCGGGCGAGGGCGGCTCGGTCTATTTGCGGCTCTCGACGCGCAGCATCGAGCAGGCGCAGCGGATCATGACGCCGGAGCTTGCGCAGGGCATCACCGACGGCGCCTATTGGCTGCGCAAGCCGGGGCCCAATGCCGAACTCGTGATCGCCTATACCGGCGCGGTCGCGCCCGAAGCGATCGAGGCGACCGGCTTCATCGGCGAGAGCCGCCGTGACATCGGTCTGCTCGCGATCACCTCGGCGGATCGCCTGCATGCGGGTTGGACCGCTGCGCGGAAATTGCGGCGCGATCGGCGGGGTGTGCAGCATCTCAGCCACATCGAAAAGCTGCTCGCGCCGCTGCCGCGCGACTGCGGCATCGTGACCGTGATCGACGGCCATCCCTCCGCGCTCGGCTGGCTCGGCAGCGTCCGCGGTCATCGCGTCGAGGCACTCGGCGTCGAGCAGTTCGGCCAGACCGGCACCATCGCGGACCTCTACCGCCATTACGGCATCGATGCGAACGCCATCATCGATGCGGCCGAAAGCCTCACCACCGGCGCACCGGTGCTGCACCGGAAGATGGCGGTGTAGTTGAGGTAACTGCCCTGTCATTCCGGGGCGACGCGTAGCGTCGAGCCCGGAATCCATACTCCCGATCGTGGTTATGGATTCCGGGCCCGCGCCAAGTAGCGCGTCCCGGAATGACACCTGAGGGAGCCTTGCCTCGTTCCCGCCATCGGCTCATATATCCTCCGTCCGCAGCAACGCTGGCCCCGCATATGGCGGGTTCAATTGCCGGCGCTTTCGTGCAAGGATGCCTGCCGAAACGCCCCCTCCAAGCCCCCAAGAAGAGGTTAACGATGGTCAATCGCATGCAATTCTACATCGACGGCGCCTGGGTCGATCCCGCCGTCAAGAAGTCCACCGCCGTGGTCAATCCCGCGACGGAAGAGGCGATGTACGAGGTTGCGCTGGGCTCCAAGGCTGACGTCGACAAGGCCGTCACTGCTGCCAAGCGCGCCTTTGCAACCTTCTCCCAGACCAGCCGCGAGGAGCGCGTCGCGCTGCTCACGAAAGTCATCGAGATCTACAAGGGCCGCCTCAAGGAGATCGGCGCCGCCGTCTCCGACGAGATGGGCGCGCCGCTGCCGATGGCGGAGAAGCTCCAGGCCGGCGCCGGCCTCGGCCACCTCATGACCACGCTCGACGTGCTCAAGAACTATCATTTCGAGGAACCGGTCGGCACCGCCATGGTGCTGCGCGAGCCGGTCGGCGTGGTCGGCATGATCACGCCCTGGAACTGGCCGCTGAACCAGATCGCCTGCAAGGTTGCGCCTGCGCTCGCCGCCGGCTGCACTATGATCCTGAAGCCGTCGGAGTTCACCCCAACCTCGGCGTTGATCTTCGCGGAAATCCTCCATGAAGCCGGCGTGCCGAAGGGCGTGTTCAACCTCGTCAACGGCCTCGGCCCCGAGGTCGGCGCCGCTATGAGCGAGCATCCTGACATCGACATGATCTCGTTCACCGGCTCGACCCGCGCCGGCATCGATGTGGCCAAGCGCGCCGCGCCGACCGTGAAGCGCGTCAGCCAGGAGCTCGGCGGCAAGTCGCCGAACGTCATCCTCGAAGGCGCCGACCTGACCAAGGCGGTGACCGGCGGCGTGATGCACATGTTCAACAACTCCGGCCAGTCCTGCAACGCACCCTCGCGCATGATCGTGCCGCTGTCGAAGATGAAGGAAGTCGCCGCGATCGCGAAGGCTGTCGCCGATAAGACCAAGGCCGGTGATCCCCGCGCTGAAGGCACTACCATTGGTCCGGTCGTCAACCGCGGCCAGTGGGACAAGATCCAGGGCCTGATCAAGAAGGGCATCGACGAGGGCGCAACGCTCGTTGCCGGCGGCCCGGGCCTGCCCGAAGGCGTCAACAAGGGCTTCTACGTCCGTCCAACCATCTTCGCCGACGTCACCCCCGACATGACGATCGCCCGTGAAGAGATCTTCGGACCGGTGCTCACCATCATCGGCGCCAAGGACGAAGCCGAGGCCGTGCACATCGCCAACGACACGCCCTATGGTCTCGCGGGTTACGTCTCGGGCGCTTCGGTTGAGGACGCCAAGCGCGTGGGTCGCCAGATCCGCGCCGGCAACGTCAATCTCCAGGGCGTGCCCAACGACCGCACCGCGCCGTTCGGCGGCTACAAGCAGTCGGGCAACGGCCGCGAGTGGGGCAAGTACGGCCTCGAGGACTTCCTCGAAGTGAAGGCCGTTGCGGGCTTCAACGCGGCGTAAGTTTTTTCGCCTGAACAAGCATGACGCCGGAGCGGGAAACCGCTCCGGCGTTTTTCGTTTTGCTCCGTCGTCATTGCGAGGAGCGCAGCGACGAAGCAATCCAGGCTGTCTCCGCGAAAACAGTCTGGATTGCTTCGCTTCGCTCGCAATGACGGAGGAGGGACCTCGTTGGGTGGGCAAAGGAGCGTAGCGACGTGCCCACCATTCCGCGACGAACAAGAAGCGGTGGGCACGCTTTCGCTTTGCCCACCCTACGAGACCGTCTCTGCGGAACGCCTATCCCCCGACCGCGCCTTGCGTGTTCACATACAGCGCGTAGATCGACTGGCTTGCCGCCATGAACAGGCGGTTGCGCTTGACGCCGCCGAAGCAGAGATTGGCGCAGCGCTCGGGCAGCGCGATGCGGCCGATCATGACGCCGTCGGGCGCGAATACGACGACGCCGTCGAGCTCGGGATCGCCCATACCCCAGCCGCACCAGAGATTGCCGTCGATGTCGCAGCGCATGCCGTCGGGCGTGCCCGGGCCGGCATCGATGTGGACGCGCTTGTTGGAGATCGTGGTGCCGTCGGGCGAGACGTCATAGGCGAGGATTTTTCGGTTCGGCACGCCGCGCGATTCCACGACATACAGAATCTTCTCGTCGGGCGAGAAGCACAGCCCGTTCGGACCGAGCACGCCTTCGGCGACGATGGTCGCCTTGCCCGTTGCAGGATCGAGCCGATAGACGTTCGGCTCGATCTCGGGCTCCGCCTTGTAGCCCTCGTAATTGCCAAGCAGGCCGAAGGTCGGATCGGTGAACCAGATCGAGCCGTCGGACTTCACCACCACGTCGTTCGGCGAGTTCAGCCGCTTGCCGCCGAACGAATCCATCAGCACGGTGATGCTGCCGTCATATTCGGTGCGCACCACGCGGCGGCCGCCATGCTCGCAGGTGACGAGCCGGCCCTGACGATCCCTGGTGTTGCCGTTGGCGAAATTCGAGGGCTTTCGGAAGACCGAAACGGTTCCGGTCTCCTCCTCCCATTTGATGATGCGCTGGTTCGGGATGTCGCTGCACAGGAGATAGCGTCCGTCGCCGAACCACACCGGACCCTCGGCCCAGCGCAGGCCGGTCGCCAGCCGCTCCACTGCCGACAGCTTTAGCCAGTATTTTTCGAAGCGGGGGTCCAGTGCTTTTATCGCCGGATCGGGGTAATAGGTCGCCGGCCGCCAGCCTTGAGTGTGGGGCGATGCATCGTTCATGTGCAGGTCTCTTTGTTGCGTTCCCTCTGTCCAAGTCTGCTAGCATCAGTTATCTACGGCCGCAAATCGGTCACCACAGGCGAGGGAAGACATGCCGCGTATTTTGATGACGGGAGCTTCGGGCGGAATCGGCACGAGCCTGCGAAAGCTGCTGCCGCCGATCTATCCGGATCTCCTGCTCTCCGACATCAAGCCGCCCGCCGATCTCGGCGCGAACGAACAATTCAAAGCGGCGGATCTCGCCGATCTCGCGCAGTGCGAGGCGATCTGCGATGGCGTCGACGGCATCATCCATTTCGGCGGCTATTCGGTCGAAGGCACCTGGGACCAAATCCTCCAGGCCAACATCATCGGCGGCTACAATTTGTTCGAGGCCGCGTACCGCAAGGGCGTCAAGCGCGTGGTGTTCGCCTCGTCCAACCACGCGGTCGGCTTCTACCCCCGCCATCACAAGATCGGGACCGACGTCACCCCGCGCCCCGACGGGCGTTATGGCGTCAGCAAGGTGTTCGGCGAGGCCGTCGGTGCGCTCTACGCCGACAAGCACGGCCTGAAGGTGACCTGCCTGCGCATCGGCAATTTCGGCGACATGCCGCTCGACCAGCGCCGGCTCTCGATCTGGCTGAAACCCGACGACCTCGTGCAGCTCTGCCGCATCGGGCTCGAACATCCCGACATCCATTTCGAGGTCTTCTACGGCGCCTCCCTCAACGAGCGCGCCTGGTGGGACAACCACCGCGCCTACGAATTCGGCTATCGCCCGACGGGGCGCGCCGAGGATTTCCGCGAGCACGCGATGGCCGAGCAGACCAAGCTGAAGCCGGATCCGGTCGGCGACCACTACCAGGGCGGCGCGTTCTGCAGCAACGAGTTCGACGGCGACACGAGCCGGATCATTGATTGGAATAAGCGCTGAAATGCCATACCCCCTCTCCACAGTTATGAGGTGAGGGGGCCTCTCCGCGGCACTCGTGCCGGCATGCAGCCTAGTCCATGCCTTCATCGGGAATGTTCAAGACGGTGCCACACGCTTTGCAATGCACCGCGTCGACATCGTGGCGCTGCAGGGCGCAAACCGGACAGGGGAAGCGTACCTTGGAGGGCGCGAGCAGTGCCTTGGCGAGATTCAGGAAAAGGGTCACGCCAAAGATCATGATGACGACGGTGATCAGGCGGCCGACGGTCCCTGGCAAGGTGATGTCGCCGAAGCCGGTCGTGGTCAGTGCGGTGACCGTGAAGTAGAGCGCGTCGGCATAGTTGGCGATCTGATGATTGTGAGACTTCTGCGTCTCGTAGACGATCCCGGTCATCACGAAAATGAACACGCCGAGGTTCACGACGGCAAAGACGACTTCCTCGTTTCGCCGGAAGAAGGGGCTGTCGACCCGGAGCCGCGCCACCATCTGGTAGTCGCGCAGCAGCCGCAATGTTCGAAATGCGCGCAGGAAGCCGCCGGCCTCTCCGGCGAGCGGCGCAAGGAACGAGATGATGACGACGATGTCAGTCCAGGTCGAAAGTCGCGCCAGGTCATGCAGCGGTTGACGGCTGATGATCATCCGTGCGGCGAAATCCGCAAGGATCAGCACGCCGAACACGACATCGAGCGACTCGATGGCCCTGTTGCGAGGCAGGAACGAGGTCGCGATGATGAACAGAACCGTGACGATGTCCAGCGCGAGCAGGGCGTATCGGAATTTTATGCAGCCGAACGTGTCGCCTTCGTAAAGTTGCCGGATCCTGCCCTTCAGGGCCTCGAATGGGACGGCGACGGCGTCGAGCGGCCCATGTCCCTTCGTACTGTTGCGATAAAATGCCATGGTCAGCGACCGCCGCGCATCTCGGTAGCCTATGCTTCCGAAGGATCGAGCATTTCGCCGATCTTGTTGACGGCGACATTGATCGACATGCCCAGGTAATCGCCGGGTTCGCCGAACCACGAGCCAGTCAGCGGCACGGCCTGGCCCGGATGCCGCGCAATGGCCACCGGAATGAGGTCGAAGCCAGCGCTCAAACTGTTGGTTGGATCGTAATCCAGCCAGCCGGCGCCGGGCAGGAATACCTGCACCCATGCGTGGGTCGCGCCGGAGCCGGTCATGCCCACGGCGCCGCCATCGAGCGCCGCATCATAGAGATAACCGCTGACGAAGCGCGCGGCAAAGCCGAGCCGGCGCAACGTCTCGATCATCAGCCAGGCGAAGTCCCGGCAGGTGCCCGATTTCGTGCGCAGCGTTTCGCCGGGTGACTGTGTGCCTTCGGCATCTCTGCCGCAATAGCTGAAGTCGCTGCGAAACTTGCCGAGCATTCGGCGCAGCACGTCGGCGGTCCGATCCTGATCGCCGGCAACGAAGCTCTTGGTCCACGCCGCATGGCTGCCGTCTGCATCGTCGGCATGCGGGCGCAGGTAACCGGCAAGGTCGGTCCATTCGTCCGGGGTGTACTGCACGGGGACCTCCTCGGCCCGGAGGTCCAGCGGAAATGTCTCCAGACCCTTGATGCCAAAATAGACGCCACGAACCCTGAACGTGAATGTCAGCTCGCTGCCGGGTTCGCTGAAGTCCATCACCGTGACGGCATTGGAGCGGGAGTCGGTTACCCAATGCACCTTTGATGGCAGGCTGGTAGCAGCGGACCAGCGAAGCAGCCGGGTCGAGGCGCCGCGCCGCGGCAGGAACATCGCCCGGTGCGTGCCGAACCTCACCGGCTTTGCATAGCGGTAGGTCGTGGTGTGCGTGATCTCGCCTATGATCGCCATGCATCGATCCGCTTCGCATTGCGGGGCTCGTTGAGCACCTTCCGCACAAGAAAGAGCAGGGACCAGCTTTCGGCTCGGCCGCTGCTGCCCATTGATCTAGATCAACGTCGTTCCCGGGATCGTCTGGCCCATCAAGCGATCACGCATTCCTTCAGACGTTGATGTGCAAACCGACCGAATGGAGCGATGGACATGGGTATCCTTTGGACGATCATCATTGGATTTATCGTCGGCGTGGTCGCGAAATTCATCATGCCCGGCGACAAATCCGAGCCCACGGGGTTCATCCTGACGACGGTTTTGGGGATCGTCGGTGCGTTCGTCGCGACGTGGCTCGGTCAGGCCGTGGGATGGTATAAGTTCGGGGAGGGCGCCGGCTTCATCGGCAGCGTGGTCGGCGCCATCATTCTCCTCTTCCTGTACGGGCTTGTTATGGGTCGTCAGGGCCGCGCCTGATCGACCCGAATGATCTTGCTGCGCATGAAAATCAAATTGTCAGTCGTCGCGATGCTCGCGACGATCGTACCGGGAGTCATGTCAGGATCGGCGCGAGCCGCAGCCCTCAGCGATGCCGAGGCGACGTTCCTTGACCAGCTCGTCACCGCATCGGTGGTGCTGGAGCAGCGATGCGACGGTTACGAGGTCGACGGCGCCGGCGGCGTTCAACTCGGCGCCCGGCTTCTCGGCAGCCCTGAGGCGGCGATGGCCATGATCGACGCCTATGCTGCAGCCATCAAGGCCCGCGACGGCGAGACCTACGATCCCGGTAAATTCCGCCCCGAGGTGCGTGAGGCGGCCGGCAAAACGTTCAGGCGCGTCCGGACGGACTTGATCAAGAACCCGACAAGGGGCTGCGCTGACTACGGCGATGCCAGCGTGGACCGCGGTTTGCTGAGGCGGTACTGAACGCGAACAAGCTCTGATTGAGAAGGACCTGTCACTCGCGTCATGCTATCGTCTGTTCCGGGACGTGCATTGCCGTCCCAGGCAACAAGAACAGGGAGGATGGCTATGAAGACGTTAGCGATGTCAGCGTTGATCCTTGCTACCTTGTCGATCGCGCCGGTGAGCGCCGCACCGATCGGTCCCGCGGCTCACCTGAACCCAAACCAAGGTCCGGGATGCTCGCTCTCCGGCGGCGCGGTTGCGAATTGCAAGAACGTCCTCAACTTCAAGTCCTACTACGAGTGCCGCAGTAACCGCATGGAGCGAGGCTGGACGGGCGTTGAGAGCGGCTACTACTGCCGGGCTCTCGACCTCAAATAAGAGCGCGGGTCAGTTCAGAATTTTGGGAGGCCGCCTGCGTTGGCGGCCTCTTCTATCGCGATGAGTGTCAGGCACGCATCCCGATCGCCGGACGAAATGGCGGGCCGTCCCAGGGCTGCGGTGCGGCGGCATAGCGGTCGAAGCGCATTGTGTGGCTGGCGAGCCCCTGGCTCAACACGCGCAGGCTGTTCGCATAGCCGAACATCGCTATGAGCGGTACCGTCGCATCGATCGCGACCGTGTCATCGTCGACGACCCTGGAGTGGGCGGTCCCACGCCGTGATGTCAGGTCGTCAACGATCGATTGTGCGAACGGCGTCGGTGTCACCACTTCGACCTTCATGATCGGCTCAAGCAAGACCGATTCTGCCGTTTGCAGCGCCCTGCGGAACGCGGCATTAGCCGCGATCTCGAAGGCGAGCGGTGAAGAATCGACGTCGTGATACTTGCCGTCGATCAGCTGGACCCTGACGTTCACCACCGGAAAGCCCGCAATCACGCCGCAGGCCAGTACGCTTTCGAGCCCTTTCTCGATCCCGGGCATATATTTGTTCGGTAGCGCATCCACACCAGTCTTGCGTTCAAGCTGGTATCCCGTGCCAGGCTCATTCGGCTCGATGGCAAGCTTGACGGCGGCAAACTCCCCCTTGGGCCCGTAGATCTTTTTGTGAGTGTATTCCGCCTCCGCACGTTTGGTCGGATGCTCGAGAAATGCCACCTGCAGGGCACCAATATTGACGGCTATTCCAGAGGTCCGGTTGAGGGCGTCGATCGCGCTCTCGATGCGGGTTTCGCTCGTTCCCTTCAGGATGATCTGAGCAGAGTCTTGATCGACCGACACGGCGAGCGCTCCGTCCTTGGCGGTGAGCTTCAAGAGCGCAGCAACGAGCTTCTCATGATCGGCCCTGGACTTCGCTTCGATGGCGACGTCAACAAGCAGGGGTGGCGTGCTCACATCATGCGGCATTGTAAGACCTGTAGCGTTGCCTTGGTCTAGCGTCAGCTCTCCTCACCCGCAATCCTCGTCAGATAATCCGACTTGCTGAACTGCATGTGATCCACACACAGCTGCGCCAACGCCCAGCTGTCGCGGCCCTTCAACAGCTCGATCATCAGCTCGTGTTGGCGCCGCGATTGCGCAAGTCCCTCGCGGTCGGCGAGGTTCTTGGCGCGCATCGGCAGCGTCAGGCTCATGTAGTCCTGGAGCGACCGCACCAGATAGGGATTGCCGCAGGCCGAGAACAGCGCGAGGTGAAAGGCGTCGTTGGCCTCGTGGATGCCGCGCAGATCCTGCACATCGGCCTTCGCGCAATATTGCCGTTGCAGTGCGGTCAGCTCGTCGATCAGGCCTTGCGGTGCGGGCAGGGGGATCATCAGCGCGGCCTGCCGGGTCAGCATCTCGCGGACCTCGTAGATCTGCCGGACTTCCTCGGCCGAGTAGAACCGCACGGTGGCGCCGACGTTCTTCTCGCGGCGGACGATGCCGCGGCGCTCGGCATCGACCAAGGCCTGCCGCACGAAGTGCCGGGAGGTGCCGTAGCGCGACATCAGCGCGTCTTCGGTGAGGCGCGCGCCCGGCGGCAGGCGGCCGAAGATGATGTCCTCTTCCAGCCGCGCGACGACATCGTCCGGATCGTCGCGCCGGACCGGCATGGCGTCTGCGGTGCGGATGTCGGACATGCCCTCAGCCTCCGGCTCATGCCGGTCCGCCTTGTGGAGCAGGGAGAACCCGGATTGTCAATAATTTGTGTCGGAAGGCGGTGTCTGGGGCAGAAAGCGCGACGATCTGGCCCAATCTTATTGACAATCAGGGGGCAGGCTGTAGCACAATGGCAAGCGAGAAGGAGCGGTATGATGACGAGTGGTTTGCGCAAGGGTCTGACGAGCTATGGCGATGCCGGCTTCTCGCTGTTCCTGCGCAAGGCGTTCATCAAGGCCATGGGCTATTCCGACGACGCGCTGGAGCGCCCGATCGTCGGCATCACCAACACCTATAGCGACTACAATCCCTGCCACGGCAACGTCCCCCAGATCATCGAGGCCGCCAAGCGCGGCGTGATGCTGTCGGGCGCGATGCCGTTCGTGTTTCCGACCATTTCGATCGCCGAGAGCTTTGCGCATCCGACCTCGATGTATCTGCGCAATCTGATGGCGATGGACACCGAGGAGATGATCCGGGCCCAGCCGATGGATTCGGTGATCGTGATCGGCGGCTGCGACAAGACCCTTCCTGCGCAGGTTATGGCCGCGATCAGTGCTGATTTGCCGACCGTCGTCATTCCCGTCGGTCCCATGGTGGTCGGCCATCACAAGGGCGAGGTGCTCGGTGCCTGCACCGATTGCCGCCGTCTCTGGGGCAAGTATCGCGCCGGCGAAATGGATGATGCCGAGATCGAGGAGGTCAATGGCCGCCTCGCGCCGTCGGTCGGCACCTGCATGGTGATGGGCACGGCCTCGACCATGGCCTGCATGATCGAAGCCATGGGTCTGTCGCTGCCGATGAGCGCGACGATTCCCGCGCCGCATGCCGAACGCTTTCGCCTTGCCGAAGCGAGCGGCAGGGTTGCCGCCGAGATGGCCAAGACCAAGGGGCCGAAGCCGAGCGAATTGCTGACGCCGGCGTCTTTCAAGAATGCGCAGGTCGTGCTCCAGGCGATCGGCGGCTCGACCAACGGCCTGATCCATTTGACGGCGATGGCGCACCGCTCGCCCCACCGCCTCGATCTCGAGGTGTTCGACCGGATTGGCCGCGAAGTGCCGGTGCTGGTCGACCTCAAGCCGTCGGGCGAACACTACATGGAGCATTTCCACCACGCCGGTGGCGTGCCGAAATTGCTGGCGCAGCTCGGCGATCTCGTCGATCTCGACGCGAAGACCATCAGCGGCCAGACGCTGCGCGATGTCGTCGCGAATGCGGAGGACGTGCCTGGCCAGGATGCGATCCGTCCGCGCGACAATCCAATCAAGAAGGAAGGGGGCCTTGCCGTCCTGCACGGCAATCTCGCCCCGCGCGGTGCCGTCATCAAGCAGTCGGCCGCGAGCCCCAAGCTGTTGCAGCACACCGGGCGCGCGGTGGTGTTCGAATCCGTCGAGGACATGACCTTGCGGGTCGACCATCCCGATCTCGACGTGAACTCCGACGACGTGCTGGTGCTGCGCAATGCCGGCCCCAAGGGCGCGCCGGGCATGCCGGAGGCGGGTTATCTGCCGATCCCGAAGAAGCTCGCGCGCGGCGGCACCAAGGATATGGTGCGCATTTCGGATGCGCGCATGAGCGGCACCGCGTTCGGCACCATCGTGCTTCACATCACGCCGGAATCCGCCGTCGGCGGACCGCTCGCGCTGGTGAAGAACGGCGACATGATCCGGCTGGATGTTGCCAAGCGCAGCATCGAGCTGCTGGTCGATGCCGCCGAGCTGGAGCGTCGGCGCACCGCATTGAAGCCGGCGGCAGCACCCGATGAGGCGCGGCGCGGCTACGCCTGGCTGTTCAACGAGACCATCATGCAGGCCGACGAGGGCTGCGACTTCGATTTCATGCAAAGGACTGGGAAGCAGACTGAGAAGGGGTGACGAACCACCCGAACGAGCGCTCAGACCGCACAAGCGGCGGGCGATAAAACAGGGGGAAACGATGATTGCACGATCCATGCGTGGGTTGGTGGCCATGGCCGCCGTACTTTTCGTCACCGGGGCCGGGGCACAGGAGGTGAAGCATTATCGCTTTGCCTACGATCAGCCGCGCAACACCGGCTATTCCATCGCGGGCGACCTCTTTGCCGACAAGCTCAAGGAATTGAGCAAGGGCACCATGATCATCGACCAGTATCCGGGCGCGCAGCTCGGGCAGGAGCCGCAGGTGCTCCAGCTCGTGAAGGCCGGCGACATCGAATTCGCCATCATCTCCTCGGCCAACACCGCGACGATTTCGCCGCAGGCCGGCGTGATGTCGCTGCACTTCCTGTTCCGCGACGAGAACCACGTGGTCAAGGGGCTGGCCGATCCCCGCGTGTTCGAAGCGCTCAAGACCATGATCGACGAGACCACGCAGGGCCTGCACGTGATTGCGACCGGTTCGCAAGGTGTGCGCCACATGTACTCCAAGAAGGAGATCCACAATGTCGGCGACATCAAGGGGCTGAAGATCCGCGTCCAGGCGACCGCGACCGAGGACATGATGTTCCCGGCCTACGGCGCCCAGACCGTGCACATGCCGTTCGGCAGCGTCTACACCAGCTTGCAAACCGGCGTCGTCGACGTCGCCGAGAACAGCATCAATGTCTACCTCGTCAACAAGCACTACGAGGTCGCCCCGGTCCTCAACATCACCGAGCACGAGGCCAACAACGCGCTGGTGTTCGTCTCCGACAAGCTCTGGCAGAGCCTATCGGCGGAGCAGAAGGGGTGGGTGCAGGCGGCGGCCAACGAGGTCAGCACGAAAGAGCCGCAGAAGGCGTTCGACCTCGAGCGCACCGCGGCCGACAAGCTGAAGAAGATGGGCGTGAAGATCGTCGACAACGTCGACAAGAAGAGCTTCACGGTGATCGCCGACCCCTATCTCGACAAGCTCGCCAAGGAGCTCGGCCCGCATGCCGAGAAGATCAAGAATTTGATCCGGTCGGTGAACTAGTTACAGCAAAGTCGTCATGCCCGGGCAGAAGCGCGAAGCGCGCCTTCGCGCCAAATGTCCCGGGCATCCACGTTCTTCCTTCGAGCCCGCACCAAGTGCGTGGATGACCGGGACAAGCCCGGCCATGACGGAAAGCTGCAGCCGGGAGCAACAATGTCCATCGCCGACAAACTGCTGGTGCAACGGCAACGCCACCTGAAATGGCGCTGGCTCGACTGGCTCGAGCTTGCGCTGATGGTCCTCTGCGGCGTGCTCTGCTTCGGCTTCTCGCTGTCGGTCACCGCCGACATCGTCACACGCACCATCGGCCACCCCTGGCTGTGGCTCCAGGAAGTCACCTCGACGCTGTTCATCTATGCGATCTTCGTCGGGACCGCGGTCGCGACCCGGCGCAACGATCACCTCTATCTCACCGCGATCTCCGAAGCGATGCACGGCACGGCGCGGCTGATCGTCGAAGTGATCATTCGTCTCGTCGTGCTCGGCGTCGCCTTCTGCCTGATCTGGTACGGCTATCAGAACTATCTTCGCGGCTTCGGCAGCTTTCGCTTGCCGTCGGGCACTCCGATCGCCTCGCTCTATGCGATCATCCCGCTGTCCGGCGTGCTGATCGGCCTGTTCACCATCGAGCAGCTCGTCAACGGCTTGCGCAACGGCTTTGACCATCACGAGCCGCCCGAAGAGGACGGAGCGCCCGTCATCACGGACGTGCAGATGAGGGCGCAGCCGTGAGCGCACCCGTTGTCCTGGCGTTGATGTCGATCTGCTTCCTGTCGTTCGGCTATCTCGGCGTGCCCGTGCCGTTCTCGCTGATGGCCGGCGTGTTCATTGGTGCGCTCCTCTCCGATGTCTCGCTGGCCGCGATCATCCAGAAGATATTTGATGGCGTGGACTCCGAGGCGTTGCTGGCAATCCCGTTCTTCCTGCTGGTCGGCGAGCTCATGAGCTCGGCCAACGTGGTGGTACGAATAGCCAACCTGTCAGTATCGCTGGTCGGACACATCAGGGGCGGGCTGTCGCAGGTCGTCGTTGTCTTCAGCATGTTCTTCTCGGAAATGTCGGGCTCGACCACTGCCGACGTCGCCGTGATGAGCCGTGCGCTGGGCGGCCCGATGAAACGCGAGGGCTACGAGCCCGCCTTCATTGCGGCGATCATCGCGTCCGCTTCGACCATCGCTGCACTGGTGCCGCCGAGCATTACGGCGGTGGTCTATGGCGCGGTCGGCAACGTCTCGATCGCCGGCCTGTTCATGGCGGGGGTGGTGCCCGGGCTGATGATCGGCTTCGGGTTGATGATCTATTGCTACTTCTTCGGCCCTTCCGGCCTGCGCAAGCCGCGCGCGCCGCTGCGGCAGGTGGTGTTCGCCGCGGGTGACGCCGCCCTGCCGCTGATGATCCCTGTCATTTTGCTCGGCGGCATCCTCACCGGCTGGTTCACGCCGACGGAAGCCGGCGTCGTTGCGGTGGTCTGGATTGTCGTCGTCGTGATCCCCGCGCTGAACCGCGGGCATATCAAAAAGATCCCATATGATTTCTGCCTTGCAGGCTTGATCTTCTCGCTGCCGCTGATCACGATCGGCGCTGCCAATGCCTTCGGCTGGATGCTCGCTTACTTACGCGGTGCGAGTTACATCGCCGACATGATCACCTCGATTGCCGGCAACGATCCGCATCTGATCATGCTGCTGATGGTGCTGCTCTTCACTGTGGTCGGTGACTTCATCGAGCCGGTGCCGACCATCATCATCTTCATGCCGCTGGTCAACGCGCTGACCGAGGCCGGCGACATCAACGCCGTGCACATGGGCGTGGTGCTGATCGCCACGCTCGCCTTTGGCCTGATCACGCCGCCATACGGCCTGGTGCTGCTGATGGCCTCGAAATTCGTCGGCATCAGTTTTGCCAAGGCCTTACGCGCCGCCTTGCCGATCTATGTGGTGTTCCTGGCCACGATCGCGTTCGCGATCTATTTCCCGAGCGTGGTGCTGTGGCTGCCGCAGAAAGTGCTGCCGGAATCGGTCGGCTGCTTCAAGTCGCTGGCGGGGACAGGCTACATCTGTCCTAAGTGACGAGCTACTCGACGCGCCATTGCCCGCCTTCACGGAGGTAGCGAAACGGCGTGCCGTGGCTGTTCTTGAAATAGCTGCCGCACAGTGACTTCGCAATTCCCTGCATCACCGCGTCGTGGCAGACGAACAGGAAATCGTCGTCAGGATGACGGTCGAGCCATGCGGAGACGCAAGCCAGCGACCGTTCCGTCATGGCGTCCCAGTTTTCGCCGTCGGCGGGGAGGATCGAGACGAGGCCCGTCGCCGAGTTGACGCCGTGCTTGATCATGAGGTCGCGGACGGGGAGGCCCTCAAAGCTTCCGAAATCGAACTCGATGATGCCGTCATCGATCGAGAGCGGCACCGAGATGGCGTCTGCGATGATCTCGGCCGTTCGTGCCGCGCGCACCAGCGGGCTCGCGACGATTCGGCTGATGCCGATCCCGCGCAACATGTCCGCGGCCTCGTGCGCCTGCGCAAGGCCGTCCGCGTTCAGCGGGTTGTCGGTTCGTCCCTGAAACAGCCCCTGCCTATTCCAGTCGGTCGCGCCGTGGCGCAGGCCGCAGAACGAGCGCGCCGGTGCCGGCACGCTCACTTGCCCTTGCTCGTGAATTTCTTCACGGCGGCGCGGAAATCCTCCGTATTCATCGCCATGATGATCTTGTGCTCCTCGGCATCGAGCTGCTGCTTCACCGGCGTGGTCGCGGCCTGGTAGACCAGCGACTTGGTGCCGGCGATCGCCGCCGGCGGATTCTGCGCCAGGCGCTCGGCGAGTTTTCGCGTGGCCGCCTTCAACTCCGCGGCGGGGACGACCTTCGCAACCAGGCCCCATTCATAGGCCTGCTGCGCGGTAAAATTGTCCTCCGACAGGAAGATCTGGAGCGCACGTCTCGATCCGACCGTACCGACGATCCCGACCGTCGAGCCGCCGTCCGGCGATACCCCGATCTTGGCATAGGCCGGCGTGAACTTGGCATCCTCCGCGGCGATGCAGAGATCGGTGACGAAGGCGAGGCCCATGCCGGCGCCGGCCGCCGAGCCGTGCACGCTGGACAGCGAGATCTTTGGCATGCGCCGGATGATCTCGATGAAGGCGTGATAATGCTTCAGCAGCTCGCCAACGACCGGCGTGACCGTGCCGGTTTCGGCCGCAGCGCCGATCGTCTGCAGATCGCCGCCGGCCGAGAAGGCGCGGCCTTCTCCTTCGAGCACGACGACCCTGATGTCGTCGGCGCCTTCGAGATAGGCCGCGAGCTGTTCGAGCTTCTGCGCGATTGCAAGGTTGACCGAGTTGAACGCGGCGGGGCGGTTGAGCGTGATGGTTGCGATCGGGCCGTCGATCCGCAGCAGGGCGGGATCGTCGGGTTTGGAGACGGGAGCTGGCATCTGGAATATCCCCGGCATGAGGTCGTTGCTGCAACTAAATCGCAGAAGGTCGGGGGTGACAATCCCCGCATGCCGCTCTTGCGCAGGACGGAATGATGGGCTCAAATGGGCCGCCTTCGTTTAGGAACGGACACGAGCGCCGGCTCCTCCTGGGCAAGCCAAGCCAATATCAGCGAGAGAGGAGACGACATGGGTGACGCTCGTGTCTCCGGAAATGGGCTGTTCCAATGACGGGTGGTCCGGTGATCATTGTCGGAGCCGGCCATGGCGGCTACCAGGTCGCGGCATCCCTGCGCCAGGCGGGCTTTTCCGACCGCGTCTGCCTGATCAACGACGAGGCGCATCTGCCCTATCAGCGGCCGCCGCTGTCCAAGGCCTATATCAAGGGCTCGGCCGGGCCGGAGAGCCTGATGTTCCGGCCGGAGAAATTCTACCAGGATCAGAAGATCGAGCTGATCGCAGGCCGCGCAGTGTCGATCGATCGCGCCGGCCACAAGGTGCATCTCGCATCCGGCGAGACGCTGCCTTACGGCCACCTCGTGCTGGCCACGGGCGCGCGCAACCGGCTGCTTGATTTGCCGAATGCGAATTTGCCCGACGTGAAATACTTACGCATCCTCGACGACAGCGAGGCGCTGCGGAAGATCATGCCGTCGAAGAAGCGCGCGGTGATCATCGGCGCCGGCTTCATCGGCCTGGAATTCGCGGCCACCGCGCGGATCAAGGGGCTCGAGGTCGACGTGCTCGAACTCGCCCCGCGCGTGATGGCGCGCGCGGTGACGGCGGAGGTCTCGGAGTATTTTCAGGCGCGGCATCGCGAGGCCGGCATCCGCATTCACCTCGGTGTGCAGGCAACCTCGATCGAGGCTGAGGGCGGCAAGGTCACCGGCGTTTCCTTGAGCGATGGAAGGCATCTGCCGGCCGACCTCGTCGTGGTCGGTGTCGGCGTGCTGCCGAACATCGAGCTTGCGGCGGAGGCGGGGCTTGCCGTCGCCGCCGGCATCATCGTCGACGAATATCTCTCGACGTCCGATCCTGGCATCTCCGCGATCGGCGACTGCGCGCTGTTCGCCAGTCCGCGCTTCGGCGGATCGCAGCGGCTGGAATCGGTGCAGAACGCCACCGATCACGCCCGCTGCCTCGCGGCGCGGCTGACCGGCGACCGCAAGGCCTACGACAGTCATCCCTGGTTCTGGAGCGACCAGGGCGACGACAAGCTCCAGATGGCGGGGCTGACCACCGGCTACGACCGCGTCGTGCTGCGTGGCGATCCCGAGAAGAAAGCGTTCTCGGCGTTCTGCTACAAGGGCGACAGACTGCTCGGCATCGAGTCGGTCAACCGTGCCGGCGACCACATGTTCGGCCGACGCCTGTTCGGACTGGAGCGCTCGATCACGCCGGAGCAGGCCGCGGACGAAGGCTTCGACCTGAAGAGCGCGCTGGCCTGATCAGCTGGCCTTGACGACCGCGGCGACTTCCGCGGCCGTCGGCATCGACGGCCCGGCGCCCATCCGCTGCACGCTGATCGAGGCGGCCGCGTTGGCGAAGGCGAGCGCGGCACGCAAGGACACGCCCTTCGCCAGCTGCGCCGCGAGCGCGCCGACGAAGCAATCGCCGGCGCCGGTGGTGTCGACCGCTTTCACCACGCGGCCGGGCACCGCGAATTCCTCGCGGCCGGCGAGCGCGAGCACGCCCCGCTTGCCGAGCGTCACGCAGATGATCTGGTCCTCGCGTGCCTGAAGTTGTCGCGCGACGTCGATGATTGTTGCGGCCTCGTCGCCGTCGGAGAGCTCCACGCCCGCGAGGAAGCCGAGCTCGGTCTCGTTCAGCACGAGGATGTCGACGAGCGCCAGCAGCTCGGCGGACATCTTTTGCGCCGGTGCCGGGTTGAGCAGCGTCGTGGCGCCGGCGCTACGGGCGCGCTGGAAGAAGGCGGCAATCGTCGGCAGCGGAATCTCGAACTGGCTGACGGCCACATCGCCCTTCGCCAGCGGAACGTTCGCGACATCGTCGGCGCTGACCAGCGCATTACTGCCGGGGATGACGACGATGGTGTTGTCGGAGGCCGCCACCGTGATGATCGCGGTGCCGCTATGCGTGTCGGCGTCCCGAACAGAGCCGAGCTCGATGCCCTGCGCACCGAGGAACATCCGCAACTCAGCGCCAAATGAATCCTTGCCAAGCCGGCCGATCAGCGTGGTCTTCACGCCGAGTCGCGACGCCGCGACGGCCTGGTTTGCACCTTTGCCGCCAGGAAAATACAGCACCTGCCGGCCGGCGACGGTCTCGCCGACTTTGGGGTGGCGATCGGCGGTCGCCACCACATCCATGTTGATGCTGCCGGCGATAAAGACGCGCCCCATGATATGCCCTTACAAAACCCTAGACCCTGACTTCGAACTCGTGCCTGACTTTGGCGATGTCCACAAGGGTCGGCAGCCCGGCCTCGTTGCCGAGGCGCTGGATCTTGAAGGTCGAGGCGGCGCGGGCAAAATCAAAATGCTCGCGCCAGCTTTTGCCGGGATGGGCGAGGTAGGAATAGACATAGGCGCCGTGGAAGACGTCGCCGGCGCCGTTGGTGTCGATCACGCGCTCGCGCGGGATCGGCATCGCCGGCATGACCTCGACCGCACCCGTTTCATTGTACCAGAGCAGACCCTTCTCACCCATGGTGACGCCGCCGATCTTGCAGCCGCGGCTCTTGAGGTAGTCGAGCATCTTCTCGGGCGTCAGGTCCATCTGCTCGCATAGGCGTTCGGCGACGATGGCGACGTCGATGAATGCGAGCAGCTCATGCGTGTTGGTGCGCAGGCCGCCGCCGTCGAGCGAGGTCAGGATGCCGGCCTCGCGGCAGACTTTTGCATAGTGGATCGCGGCATCGGGCTGATGGCCGTCGATGTGCAGGGCGCGGCAGCCGCCGAGATTGAGCATGGGGAACGGATGGATGTGCTCGTCGTCGCGGCAGCGGACGATGGCGCGCTTGCCGTCCTTGGGCATGATGAAGGACAGCGAGGACTGGTTCACCTTCCGCCCGTGCAGCGAGATCGCGTATTTCGCGCACATGTCCTGGAACATCCGCCCCAGCCAGTCATTGGCCGCCGTGGCGATGAGATCGGGCACGATGCCGAGCTTGGCGCAGCAGAACGCCGCCGTGACCGCGTTGCCGCCGAAGGAGACCGCGTAGTCGGTTGCCACGTGCTTTTCGTCGCCGGTCGGCATGTGGTCGGTGATGAAGACGACGTCGATATAGGTCTGACCGATAAAGAGAGCCTGCATTGGTTGTCCGTGATGCGCTGGGTGGTCCCGGCCGGCGGGCTTACTCTAACACCGGTTCCGCTCTGGGGACGCTGAAATTATTCGCAAATCTGCCGCCCGAGCGCTTGAGGTCGGCATGGGGCCGGAATACGACCATCACCGGTCCATGCCAAGCCCGGACAAACGCCGTCCTTCGGAATATGGTTCCAGGTCGATCAAAGGGGGGAATGATGATCACCGGCCTCGATCACATCGTTGCCCTGGTGAGCGATATCGGTGCGGCCAAGGCGGCGTATCAGACGCTGCTCGGGCGCGCGCCGGCCTGGCAGAATTCCGGCGAGGGCGCCGATCGCGTGCTGTTCACGCTTGCGAACGTGACGATCGAGCTGATGGCGCCGAGCGGCTTTAACGTTGCGGCGGACCGGATCCGCGCGCTGCTCGACGACCGCGAGGGCGTGCTCGCCAGCCTGTGCTTTCGTGTCGCAGACATGGGCAAGATGCACCGGCGGCTGGAGCGGGTGGCCTTGAGGCCTGATCCGGTCGCCGAGGTCGAAAGCAGCGACGTCGCGAGCGGCGCAGTCCTGCACTGGAAACGCACGCGTGCCGCGACCGAATTGACGCGCGGCGTGCGCATGTTCTTCCTCGAGCTCGCCGAGGAGCGGCCGCTGTCGACTGCGACCGACATCGCGCCGATCGATGGGCTCGACCACGTCGTGGTCACCACCGAGGATTCCGACCGCGCCGCTGCGCTCTATGGCGCGCGGCTCGGCCTTGATCTCGCACTGGACCGCTCGCACCAGGATTGGGGCCAGCTGATGTTCTTCCGCTGCGGCGACCTCATCGTCGAAGTGGTGCGCCGCCCCGTGGCGGGCGGGGATTCCGTGCATGACCGTCTCTGGGGCCTGAGCTGGCGGGTCGCCGACATCGACGCCACGCGCGCCCGCCTGCTCGCCGCCGGCCTCGACGTCACCGAGGTGCGCAACGGCCGCAAGCCGGGCACGCGGATCATGACGGTGCGGAATGGGACCTGCGGGATCCAGACGGTGCTGCTGGAGCGCTCGCCGAAGCCGGCGGATTGAGGGGGCGGCCTCCCGTTCGTCATTGCGAGGAGCTCTTGCGACGAAGCAATCCAGGCTGTCTTCGCGGTGGCAGTCTGGATTGCTTCGCTGCGCTCGCAATGACGAAACTATGCGGCGGGCCTCGCGCATGATAAATGCGATCTGGACGATCACCCAGCGGGCACCCGGTTTGGCGAAAGCAACGGCAAAGCGAACTCTGAAATGGCAGCGCGACCCCGAGGGGATGCGGCTGCGCATTCTCGAGGCTGCCAAGCAGGAATTCTCCACCCACGGGCTCGCGGGCGCGCGTGTCGACCGCATCGCGGCGAAGGCCGGCGCCAACAAGCGCATGCTCTACTATCACGTCGGCAACAAGGACGAGCTCTATCTCGCGGTGCTCGAAGGCGCCTATGACAAGATCCGCAGCGAGGAGCGGGGGCTGGATCTCGAGCATCTCGATCCGCCCGAAGCGATCCGGCGCCTGATCGAGTTCACCTGGAACTACTTCCTGCGCAACCCGGAATTCCTGTCGCTGCTCCAGACCGAGAACCTCGCGCGCGCAAAGCACCTCAAGCGCTCGACCAAGGTCAAGTCGATGCACTCGCCCTTCGTCGAGATGATCCGCACCGTGGTGCTGCGCGGCGTCGACAGCGGCGACTTCCAGGTCGCGGTCGATCCGGTGCAGCTCTACATCTCGATCGCGGGGCTCTGCTTCTTCTATCTCTCCAATTCGGCCACGTTGAGCGTGATCTTCGGCCGCGACCTGCTGGACAAGAAAGCCAAGGACGAACGGCTTTCGCACATGGTCGGCCTCGTGCTGGCCGCGCTGACGGGCCGATCGACCGCGCTGTTCGAGATCGCCAAGGCGCCGAAGTCGCGCAGCGCGGTCGCGCAGACGGTTTAGCGGCCTAGTCCGCGCGTTGGCGGACCAATCGTCCGTCGTTTCCTCAATCTCCGCCGTCATTGCCCGCGAAGGCGGGCAATCCAGTATTCCAGAGACGGTTGAGATTGAACCGAGAAGCCGCGGCGTACTGGATTCCCCGCCTTCGCGGGGAATGACACCGAGGGTGAGGCGGTCTCGTGCCCCGGACGTAGCGCAGCAGCACGTCTGGGACACGAGAGGAGGCCAGGAACCGGCACAAAACGTCACAGGGAAAGCTCTGGACAGTATTTATCCAACGAGTTAATTTCTCCCCCGAACGAAGAAGAATGCCGGGAGTGAGACGTGGCTGAGTTGAAGCCGCAAGGTGCGGTATCCAAGATGCTGAATGCGGCCTGGGTCCGGCCGTTTTTGTTCCTGGTTTTCATCGTCGTCGCCTGGGACCTCGCAATCCGGCTGTTCAAAATTCCCGCCTATCAGATCCCGGCGCCGGCCGACGTCGTCGCGGTGCTGCGCACCGAATGGCCGGAACTGCTGCGCCAGTCCTGGCCGACCACCTATGCCACCGTCTGCGGCTTCCTGCTGTCGGCGCTGTTCGGCATTCCCGTCGCGATGCTGATCGCGGGCTCGAAGACGGTGGAGAGCTATGTCTATCCGCTGCTGGTGTTCTCGCAATCCGTGCCGAAGATCGCGATCGCGCCGCTGTTCGTGGTCTGGTTTGGCTTCGGCATCATTCCCAAAGTGATTTCAGCCTTCCTGCTCGGTTTCTTCCCGGTGGTGGTCTCCGCCGTGCAGGGCTTCAAATCGGTCGATCCTGATATGGTCGATCTCGCCCGCGCCATGCAGGGCAGCCGGTTCCGGGTTTTCCTCGCGGTGAACCTGCCGCATGCGCTGCCGGCGATCTTCTCAGGCCTCAAAGTGTCGGTGACGCTTGCCGTGGTCGGCGCCGTCGTCGGCGAGTTCGTCGGCTCCAATTCCGGCATCGGCTACGTGATGCAGCGCTCGATCGGCACGTTCGATCTGCCGACGATGTTCGCGGCGCTGGTGATCCTGGCGCTGCTCGGCGTGATCCTGTTCTGGATCGTGGACCGGATCGAGAAGCTGGTCATTCCCTGGCATGTCAGCCAGCGTGAAGACGTGATTTTCGCCTCGTAACAAAAACTAAGGCAACGAACGGCCATCAACGGCCGACGCAACAAGGGCAAGGGAGAGAAACGATGAAGCGGTGGATAGGAGCTGTCTCGGCTGCGCTGATGGTGTTTGCGGCGATGCCCGCGCAGGCCGCCGACAAGGTCGTGCTGATGCTGAACTGGTACGTCTATGGCGAGCACGCGCCGTTCTATTACGGCAAAGCCAAGGGCATTTACGCGGCCGAAGGCATCGACCTCGAAATCCAGGAAGGCCGCGGCTCGGCTGCGACCACGCAGGCCGTGGCCGCCAAGACCGCCGATTTCGGCTATGTCGACGTCCCCACCATGATGCGCGCCGCGATCAAGGGCGCACCTGTCGTCGCGACCGGCGTGCTGCTCCAGACCAGCCCGATGTCCGCCATGGGCTTTGCCGACAAGAACATCAAGAAGCCGGAGGACATCAAGGGCAAGACGGTGGCGATCACGCCGGCCGATTCCATGACCCAGATCTGGCCGCTGTTCCTGAAGAAGACCGGCCTGAAGGAAAGCGACTTCCAGACCGTTGCCGGCGACGGCCAGACCAAGCTCAACGCCGTCATCAACGGCCAGGCCGATCTGTTGCTCGGCTACGTCATGGACCAGTCGATGAAGATCAAGGACGCCACCGGCAAGGACGTCTATCCGATCAAGTTCGCTGACTACGGCATCAACATGGTCTCCTCGGGCATCATCGCCAACGCCGACTATGTGAAGGCCAATGCCGATCTCGTCCGCCGTTTCATGTCGGCGACGACCAAGGCGGTCGAAGCCGCCGAGAAGGAGCCGAAAGCGGCTGCGCAATCGATCCTCGATGCCAACCCCAAGGGCGGCAAGATCGACACCCTGACGCAGGGCTTTGAGCTGACCATTCCGCTCTACCGGACCGCGGAGACCAAGAGCAAGCGGCCGTTCCAGGTCACCGACCAGAACATGACGGACTCCGTCAATCTGATGGTCGAATATGGCGGACTGGATGCCAAGGCCAAGGAGAACCCGAAGGCCTTCTACACCAACGATTATCTGCCGAAGAGCGGATCGTGAAGCAAGCCGCAGTCGTGAGCGAAATCGTGCAGCACGCCGCGCATCTGAGACTGGTGAGCGACCGGGCTGCCGGCGATGCGTCGGGCATCAAACTGTCCGGCGTGTCGAAAACCTACCGGACGCGCGACGGCGACGTGCCGTCGCTGCGTCCGCTCGACTTCCACATCAATGACGGCGAGTTCTTCGTCGTGGTCGGCCCAAGCGGCTGCGGCAAGTCCACGCTACTCAAGCTGATCTCGGGGTTGCTGCCGCCGACATCAGGCGAGGTCCTGGTCGAGGGTGAGAAGGTGACGAAGCCGCACGGCAATGTCGGCATCGTCTTCCAGAACGCGCTGCTGCTGCCCTGGCGCAACATCCTCGCGAACGTGATGCTGCCGATCGACATGAAGCGGCTGCCGCGACAACACTATCTCGATCGCGCCAAGGCGCTGTTGAAGCTGGTCGGCCTCGAAGGTTTCGAGAAGAAGCTGCCCTGGCAGCTCTCGGGCGGCATGCAGCAGCGCGCCTCGATCTGTCGCGCGTTGGTGCACGATCCCAAGATCATGCTGATGGACGAGCCGTTCGGCGCACTCGACGCGTTGACGCGCGAGCGCATGAATGTCGAGCTGATGCGGATCCAGCGCGAGACTAGGAAGACGGTGCTCCTGATCACGCATTCGATTCCCGAGGCCGTGTTCCTCGCCGACCGCGTGCTGGTCATGACCGAGCGGCCCGGCGCGATCGCGGCGATCTACGACGTGCCGCTGCCGCGCCCGCGCTCGCTCGATGTAATGGCCGATCCTGTCTTCACCGAGCTCGTGCAACGCATCCGCAGGCATTTTTTCTCGCAAGGTTCGCTGGATTAAAGTCATGGCGCCGCGCCTGAAGCTGCGAGACATCGCGTTCTTTGAACGTCCCGTGCATTTTGCGCGGCCGTTCCGCTTTGGCGCGATCACCATCAATGCAACGCCGCAGCTGTTCGTGCGGGTCGAGATCGAGGTCGAGGGCAGCGGGAATGCGGTCGGCGCCAGTGCCGAGCTGCTGGTGCCAAAATGGTTCGACAAGCGGCCGGAGCTGTCGCCGGCGCAGACGGTCGACGGCCTGCGGCGTTCGCTGGAAATTGCGCGGGGCCTTTATCTTGCGCGGACTGGATTCTTGACGGCGTTCGATCTGCATGCCTCGTGCATCGGTGCCCAGGTCGCGACTTGTGCAAAGAAGAATATTCCAGCGCTTGCGGCGGCTTATGGCCCGGCGGAGATCGACAAGGCGATCCTCGACGCACTGCTCCGCGCAGGCGAGACCAACTTTTTCGACGGGATGGCCGGCAACATTGCCGGCATCGATGCACGGCTTTCGCCGGACCTCAAGGAAGCGGACCTCACGGCGTTTCTCGCCGGCCGGAAGCCGCTGCCGCGCGTTGCCATCAGGCACACCGTGGGCCTCGACGATACCGTCGAAGGTGAGGGCGGTGTTGCCGATGCACGCGAGAACGCCGGTGCGTATTACTTCAAGCTGAAACTGTCGGGCGATCCCGCTGCCGATGCAGGACGGCTGGCGCGGATCGGCAAGGAACTCGACACGCTCGGGCGCGACTACAAGGTGACGCTCGACGCGAACGAGCAGTACGCCGATCTTGCCGCACTACAGGCACTGATGGATCGGCTTGATCGTGATTCCGCGCTGCGCCCGATCGCCTCGCGCTTGCTCTATGTCGAACAGCCGATGCCGCGAGACATCACCCGGCAATGCCCGCTCGGCTCGCTCGCCGCGCACGGCTTCATCATCGACGAGGCCGACGATTCCTACGATGCCTTCCCGGCGGCGCGTGCGCGCGGCTATTGCGGCATTTCCTCGAAGTCCTGCAAGGGCCTCTACAAATCCATCGTCAACGCGACGCGCGCGTCGAAATGGAGCGCGGGCGGCGCGCGGTTCTTCGTGACGGGCGAGGACCTGACCTGCCAGGCCGGCCTTGCCGTGCAGCAGGATCTCGCGCTCGGCGCCTTCATCGGCGTCACCCATGCGGAGCGCAACGGCCATCACTATGTCGACGGATTTGGCGAGACGCCGACCGCTGAAGCGCAGGCTTTCGCGCTCGCCCATCCCGATCTCTACGCCGATGCCGGGCAGGGCATCCGCCTCTCCATTCAAAACGGCGATCTCCTGACGGGATCGCTCCATGCAACGGGCTTTGCGACGTCGGTCCATCCGGACTGGTCGGCGCTCCGCCCGCTCGAACAGCCAAAATCACCTTGGGAGTAATTGGCATGACCACCCAACGCCTCGGCCTCATCATGAACGGCGTTACCGGCCGCATGGGTCTCAACCAGCATCTGATCCGCTCGATCGTCGCGATTCGCGAGCAGGGCGGCGTCCGGCTGAAGAACGGCGACCGCGTGATGCCCGATCCGATCCTGGTCGGCCGCAGCGCCGACAAGGTCGAAGCCCTCGCCAAGCGCTACAACATCACGCGCTGGACCACCGATCTCGATGCTGCGCTCGCGGACAAGAACGACACCATGTTCTTCGACGCCGCGACCACGCAGGCGCGGCCCGGTCTGCTGACCCAGGCCATCAACGCCGGCAAGCACGTCTATTGCGAGAAGCCGATCGCGACGAATTTCGAGGAGGCGCTCGAGGTCGTCAAGCTCGCCAACGCAAAGGGCGTCAAGCATGGCACGGTGCAGGACAAGCTGTTCCTGCCGGGCCTGAAGAAGATCGCCTTCCTGCGCGACTCCGGCTTCTTCGGCCGCATCCTCTCGGTGCGCGGCGAATTCGGCTATTGGGTGTTCGAAGGCGGCTGGCAGGAGGCGCAGCGGCCGTCCTGGAACTACCGCGACGAGGACGGCGGCGGCATCATCCTCGACATGGTCTGCCACTGGCGCTACGTGCTCGACAACCTGTTCGGCAACGTCCAGAGCGTGGTCTGCATCGGCAACACCGACATCCCCGAGCGTTTTGACGAGCAGGGCAAGAAGTACAAGGCGACCGCGGATGATTCCGCCTACGCGACCTTCCAGCTCGAGGGCGGCGTCATCGCGCACATCAACATGTCCTGGGTGACGCGCGTCTATCGCGACGACCTCGTCACCTTCCAGGTCGACGGCACACACGGCTCGGCGGTCGCGGGCCTGTCGGATTGCATGATCCAGGCGCGGCAGGCAACGCCCCGGCCGGTGTGGAATCCCGACGAGAAGCGGCTGCACGACTTCTACGGCGACTGGCAGAAGCTGCCTGACAACGTCACCTACGACAACGGCTTCAAGGAGCAGTGGGAGATGTTCATCCGCCACGTCTACGAGGACGCGCCCTACAAGTTCACGCTGCTCGAAGGCGTCAAGGGCGTGCAACTCGCCGAATGCGCGCTGAAGAGCTGGAAGGAGCGGCGCTGGATCGACGTCGCCCCGATCGAGGCCTGAGGTCAGTTGGATAAGCCGCGATGTTTACCAAGCCGTCATTGCGAGCGAAGCGAAGCAATCCAGAGTCCCTCCGCGGCGACGGTCTGGATTGCTTCGTCGCTTCGCTCCTCGCAATGACGGGGAGAGGTCTGAAATCATGAACAAACCCGTCCAACCAATGTCGTCATTGTCGCTCAAGCTCCCGAAAGCGGATCGTTCGATCGAGACCTACCGGCTCGCGGCGTCGCGAACGTTCCCCGCGAAGCTCGAAGGACCTTTGAACCGCATCGCGTTCTCGGCCGTGCACACGGTTGTCGATCCCTTTGCGGACAACGATCCCTGGCTCTCGGCTGCCATCGACTGGGACAAGACCATCGCCTTCCGCGAGCATGTCTGGGACCTCGGCCTCGGCGTCGCCGAAGCCATGGACACCGCGCAGCGTGGGATGGGGCTGGACTGGCCGACCTCGCTGGAGCTGATCACACGTTCGGTCGGTGCCGCCAAGCGGCGCAATGCGCTGGTGTTCTCCGGCGCAGGTACGGATCATCTTGCGGTCGAGGATGCCAAGAGCCTCGACGACGTCATTCGCGCCTATGAGGAGCAGCTCTCGGCCGTCGAGAAGGTCGGCGGCCGCATCATCCTGATGGCGTCGCGTGCTCTCGCAAAACTCGGCCGCAGCGCCGACGATTACGCCAAGGTCTACAACCGCGTGCTGTCGCAGGTCCGCGAGCCCGTGATCATCCACTGGCTCGGCGATATGTTCGATCCCGCTCTGACCGGATATTGGGGCACCAAGGACCTGGACAAGGCGATGGACGTTGCGGTGGCCATCATCAACAACAACGCGGCCAAGGTTGACGGCGTCAAGGTTTCGCTACTCGACAAGCAGCGCGAGATCGACATGCGCAGGCGCCTGGACAAGCGCATCAAGATGTACACCGGCGACGATTTCAACTACGCGGAGCTAATCGCCGGCGACGACCAGGGCTTTTCGCACGCACTGCTCGGCATCTTCGATGCCATCGCGCCGGCTGCCTCTTATGCGTTGTCACGCCTCGCGGCAGGCGACGAGGCCGGCTTCCACGACGTGCTGGGGCCGACCGTGCCGCTGTCGCGTCATATCTTCAAGGCGCCGACGCGCTTCTACAAGACCGGCGTGGTGTTCATGGCCTATCTCAACGGCCACCAGGATCATTTCACCATGGTCGGGGGACAGGAGAGCGCGCGCTCGATGCTGCATCTGGCCGAGCTGTTCCGCCTCGCCGATCAGGCCGGGCTGCTGGCCAACCCCGAACTGGCGACCCGTCGCATGAAAACAGTGCTGGCCTCTCACGGGCTGGACTCCTGATGCGCGATTTTTCGTCCGACCATCGCTGGCTGTCGCTCAACACGGCGACGGTCCGCAAGCAGGGTGACCTCGTCGAGATCATCGACGCCTGTGCGAAGCATGGCATCCGCGCCATCGACCCCTGGCGCGATCAGGTCGCTGCCGTCGGTCTCGACCGCGCCGCACGCGCGGTGCGCGACGCCGGCCTCGAGCTGTCGGGCTATTGCCGCGGCGGCATGTTCACCTCGGACGCATCGCGTCGCGGCGAAGTGCGCGACGACAACCGCCGCTGCGTCGACGAAGCCAAGGCGCTGGGCGCGCCCTGCATCGTTCTCGTCGTCGGCGGTCTGCCGCAATATTCGCGGCCGGGCAGCGAGGCGTCCAAGGACATCGTCGCAGCGCGCGGTCAGGTCGAGGAGGCTCTCGCCGAGATGCTCGACTATGCCAGACAGGCAAAGCTGCCGCTGGCGATCGAGCCCTTGCATCCGGCCTACGCTGCCGACCGCGCCTGCGTGAACACGACGAAACAGGCGCTCGACATCTGCGATCGGCTCGACCCGGGCCGCAGCGGCATGCTTGGCGTCGCGCTCGACGTCTATCACATCTGGTGGGATCCGGAGCTGATGGCCCAGATCGCGCGTGCCGGCAAGGATCGCCTGCTGGCCTTCCATGTCTGCGACTGGCTGGTGCCGACCAGGGACATCCTCAACGACCGCGGCATGATGGGCGACGGCGTGATCGACATCAAATCGGCGCGCGCCGCTGTCGAAGCGCAAGGCTATGCCGGTTATTCGGAGATCGAGATCTTCTCCAACGACTGGTGGAGCAAGCCGATGGACGAGGTGCTGCGCACGTGCATTACGCGGCACAGGACGGTGGTCTAGCTCCCACGCGCGCTGTCCTCACGGGCTTGCGACTTGTTGCCGCGTGTTGAAGCGCGCCTTCCCCTTCACGGCACCGAAGCGGCGGGCTCGCTCAGCGAGCCGGTTGGAGTACCACCAACGAGAGGTGGACAGCCGTCAGCTTTCAGGCAGAATGATATCATCCCGATGCCGCAGCCTCGCCACGGTCTGCGCCAGATCGGATGCGGTAATCAGTGGCATCAACGATCGGCAGGCACGGCGGATGTACCCACGCCTGATGATCTTGAATGGCCCCGGCGCGCAATCGTCGGGGCCATTGTTGTGATCGGCGGGGCAAGGCTAGCGACTTTTGCCGGAGGCCCCGGCGTGTTCCAGCCCCAGGCCCGTTCTATTGCGGCAATAAGGAAAGACCGCCCGAAGGCGGTCTTGCAGTCCAATGTGCCGGGCCAAAATAGTTTCGGGATCAAACCTTGTCCGGCCCGGTCTAATCGCCAGCTAACCACTATCCCGGGAAGGCCGCTGACAATTAAGATTTCAGTCCTGAAATGGAATGCACCAGCGACTTGGGAACCCGTCGTCCGACGCGAGTCTTGTTGCGTGCCTGCGTACAGCGCTGGCCGAAGGGGCTACGGCGCTGAGAACTTCGACTAGCTCTCAGGCTGGAGCTGCTCACGTCGGTGAAAAGTCAGACGATTGCGCTATCATCGATTGACCGTCAAACACCGGACTATCACTCGTCAATTCAATCTGCGAAATTGTGACAACATAAGTGCGCTTGTAAACAAGCTGGCGCGAAGGGAGGTTCGCAGTGGAGGCAGTGGAGAGAGTGCAGCGCTTGCGTGCGATGAGTTCGCTGTGCCGCCAACAGGCCGCGTACAACAGCATGAACAAATGGAAGCTGCTCGCAGAAGCAGAATACTGGGACCACCTGGCCGATCTTGAGTTGTCTGCTCACTCCCAGCAATGCAGCGCCATCAGCTCGGATGAGAAAGAGCGGCCTCAAGCGATCCCAACCGCGACTGACGCTGGACCGAAGACGATTTCCGTCGCGTGAGGTCAAGGCGAGGCGGTTGTTTGCATTCCGTGCCACCGCATTTCTCACAGAGAGAAGCGGCCCGGACACGTATGTTCTGGCCGAACTGTGGAGCAGGGCGATGATGGCACCCCGCGTCGCTCGGCCGCTGCGCACATTGCAACGAGGGAATGCGACGCTGCTGCCGTCACGGGCCTGCGAGCTGTTGCAGCGTGTTGAAGCGCGCCTTCTGCTCGCTGCTCAGCGTGGCATAGAACTCGTCCAGGGCGGGCTCGACCAGCTTGGCGGCCTGAAGCATGGCCTCGAGCCGGTGCTGCATCGCCTCTAGTCGTCCGACCGGCGTCAGCGGTACATCGTTCGGACAGGCCGCCTGTAGGCCCTCAACGCCCTTCGCCGTCGCCTCGCCGAGGCGGTCGAGCGCTTCCTTCTGCTTGCCCGCGGGGTGGAGGACAGCCTCGATCCTCTGGATCGGCAACTGGGTCAGGCCGGACTTCGGATCGCCGCAGCCTTCGGCACTGGCTTCCTGGGCATTGGCTTCCTGCTGCCGAGGCGAGCGGTCGCCGATTTTGGGGCCGAGCGCGTTGAAGCGGGCCTGCTGCTCGTCACTGAGCGAGTTGTAAAAAGTCTCCAGTGCCGGTCGCACGATCTTGACAGCATCCAGTGTCGCGCTGACGCGGTTCATCATCGCCCGCAAGCGGCCAGGCGGCGTCAGTGCATATGTCTCTGCGCAGGAGTCCTTGAAAACACCGGCGGCGTTGGCCGCCGCGGTCTTCAACGCGTCGAGCAGCGCGCGTTGCTCCGCCGTCGGCCGCACTGCCCGCGTGATATCGTCAAGCGGCCAAGCGGTGACGCCCTTGTCCGGTGTGCCGCACAATTGCTGCAGCGTTTGCGGGCTCACGCTGGCGCGCTGGCGCGCGCGGGTGCCGCCGCCGGCTTGCGGATAGTCATTCGGGTTGGTGCTGGCATAGGCGGAATAGGGGCTGTCATCGCCCCAGAACATGGTGTCGACGAAGTCGTCATACGCGTACGCCCAATAGCCGGGCTCGTAGGCATAGGACCAGAACGTGTAGTCAAAAATGTCGGAATAGGCGTAAGGCCAGAACACGGGCCCAAGCCATGCCACGAACACCGCGGGATGGCGGTGTCGCCAGGCCTGCCGGGGAGCCCAGCCGCTGTGGCGGGCGACGAGGGCCGCCTGGGTTTGTCCGGCCGCCCGCTCGCGGAAGTGCGCGGCAAACCGCCCGCGCGCGGCGGCCGCCGCTGCAACTGATGCAGCGGGGGCCTGCAGCCCCAGCCTCTGCTGGCGCGCCAGATCGATTTGCTGCGCCCGTTGCTCGTGCTGCAGCAGACGGTTCTGCGCCTGCAGCGCGCGTTCTTGTGCGCGTTGCGCGCGTGCGCCGTCCGGCTTTTGCGACTGCAACGTCTGCACACGCTGCTGGAGGCGATCGATGCGGGTCTGGCGCTCCGCGGTCTGGCGCGACAGCATCTCGCGCTGTCCCTGCTCGACGTGCTGCTCACGCTGTTGTACGCGCTGCTCGCGCTCCAGCAGCCTATTCTGCGACTGCAGCAATCGCTGCTGCTCGCGTTGCGCTCCCGCGCCTTCCGGCTTTTGCGACTGCAATGTCTGCACACGCTGTTGCAAGCGGTCGATGCGGCCCTGGCGTTCCGAGGCTTGGCGCGACAGCGTCTCGCGCGGCCGTTCCGGCCGCTCGCTCACGGCCGGCGGCGCGCTGGGGTGTGAGGGGGCGGCAATATGCGGCGTCGGCGGCGGTGCCATCGCCGGACGTTGCGGAGCTGCCGGCGCGCGATGGAATTCAGGTCGCGGTGCCGCCACGTGCGGGGCAGCTCGCTGCGGTGGTGCCGCGAAGTGCGGGGCCGGGCGCGGTGGCGGTGAGGCCATGCGAGGCGCCGGACTCGGCGCCATGGCCGGTCGCTGCGGCATGGCCGGAGGATGAAATGCCGGCGCAGCGGGACGCGCCATCGCAGGTGGCGCCGCCGGTCGGGCCATCGCAGGCGGCGCTGCCGGTCGGGCAGCCGCTCCCGGCGGCCCACCCCGACCATGATGGTCCTGGGCGGACGCACCGACGCTCGCCGTGAGCATCGACACACCGACCAAAAACGCCGAAAGGCACACGGCACGCGGAAGCATGATCGCAACTCCACGCTCGTCCCAGTCGCCCGGAACCGTTCAACGCGCAGGTGGCGAAATCGTTCGTTGTTGACTGCCCGCGGCCTTGCGGTCTTCCGACGCAGGCAGAGCTCAGGCGAAATCCTGCGTCAGGGTGGCAGCGATTCTCTCCAAGGCCCAATCAACCTGGTCACTGGTAATCACCAGCGGCGGGGCGAAGCGGATCGTGTGCTCGTGGGTATCCTTGGCGAGGATGCCTTCGGTCTGCAGAGCCTCACAGTAGCGGCGCGCACGGCCGGCTTCAGGGTTGAGCTCGACCGCCAGCATCAGCCCGCGTCCGCGCACGTCGCGCACCGTGTTGGCGCGGATGCTTCTGAGGCCTTTCAGGAAGCGCTCACCTTGCACCGCAGCGTTCTCGATCATCCCTTCCTCGACGAGAACGCGGAGCGCCGCCCGCGCCACCGCGCAGGCGAGCGGATTGCCACCGAATGTTGAGCCATGCTGACCTGGTTTCAGCGTGCCGAGGACCTCGTTGTTGGAAAGCACGGCCGAGACGGGATAGAAACCGCCGGACAAAGCTTTGCCGAGCAGCGTCACATCCGCCTCGATGCCCTCGTGCTGTTCCGCAAGCAGCTTGCCGGTGCGGCCGAGTCCAGTCTGGATCTCGTCGAGGATCAGCATCACGTCGTGCGCCGTGCAGAGCTCGCGCACCCCCGTGAAATAGCCTGCCGGTGGAATGATGACTCCGGCTTCGCCCTGGATGGGTTCGACCAGGAAGGCGACGGTGTTCGGCGTGATTGCGTCTTCCAGCGCGGCGAGATCGCCGAACGGAATGATTTTGAAGCCCGGCGCAAAGGGGCCGAAATGTTCGCGCGTGGCCGCGTCGGTCGAGAAGCCGACGATGCCGAGGGTGCGTCCATGGAAATTGTTGGCGCAGACGATGATCTCGGCTTGCCCGTCGGGCACCCCCTTCACCTCATAGCCCCATTTGCGCACGGACTTGATCGCGCTCTCAACGGCTTCGGCTCCGCTGTTCATCGGCAGCACCTTGTGAGAGCCGGTGAGTTCCGCGATCTCCTCGTAGAAGGGAGCGAGCTGGTCGTTGTGGAATGCACGCGAGGTCAGGGTCAATCGGCCGGCCTGCTCGACCATGGCGGCCAGGATTTTCGGGTGGCAATGGCCCTGGTTGACCGCCGAATAGGCGGAGAGGCAATCCAGATATCGGTTGCCCTGGGTGTCCCAAACGAAAACGCCTTCGCCGCGCGACAGGACAACGCCAAGCGGCTCGTAATTGCGGGCGCCGAAGCGCGCCTCCCTCGAGATGAAATCAGCGACTGGCGGACTACTCATTCGTCACTCCAGCTCACGTGTCTTACGCATTCTAACAGATAATGCGTCGCTCGTTCGAAACGATGCCCGCGGGCCTCAACCTATAGAGCAGGGCACGCTCAGGAAGCCGCGGAACCGCACCCGTCCGCCCCGCACCGGATGGCCGCTTACGGCATAGTTCGGGAAGCGCGCCAGGAAGCGCGAGATCGCAATCGCGCCTTCGAGTCGCGCCAGCGCCATGCCGGCGCATTGATGCGCGCCGGTGGCGAAGGCGAGATGCCGGTTCGGCGTGCGCGCGATGTCAAAGCGTTCGGGCTCCGGAAACTGGGCGGGATCGCGGTTGGCCGCCCCGATGCACAGCGTCACCGACGTGCCGGCGTCGAGCATGACGCCGCCGAGCTCGATCTTCTCTGTCGTCATGCGGTTGCCGAGCTGGTTCGAGCTCTCGTAGCGCAGCATCTCCTCGACGGCAGTCTTGATCATGTCGGAGTTTTCGATCAGCCGCTGCTTCTGGTCCGGATTCCGGTGCAGCGCGACGAGGCCGTTGCCGATCAGATTGGTGGTGGTCTCGTGCCCGGCGTTGAGCAGGAAGATGCAGTTGTGCAGCAGCTCCTTCTCCGTCAGCCGCTCGCCGTTTTCCTCGCCGTTGCCTTCTCCCTGGATCAGGCGCGTCAGCACGTCACGCTCGGGATTGCCGGGCTTTTGGCGCCTGCGCGCGACCAGGGTTTCGAGATAGGCGAGGAAGTCCTTTACCGCCTTGTTGCCGCGCGCAGCCACTTCGGGCGACACCACCGGCTCGAGTGCACCGAGGATCGCCAGCGACCAGTCGCGCAGCGGCTCGCGTTCGTCGTGGGGAACGTCGAGCAGATTGCCGATCACTTCGATGGGGATCGACGCGGCGAAGTCGTCGATCAGCTCGCAAGCCCCCTTGGCGGCGATGGCATCGAGCAGGCCGTCGACCAGCTTGACGATATCGGGCTCCATCCCCGCGATCGCGCGCGGCGACAGCGCGCCCATGATCAGGCGGCGCACGCGGGTGTGGGCGGGCGGGTCGTTGAAGACGAGGCTCGTGGTGTGGTGCTCGTAAAGCGGGGTGTCGCCGTATTTCGGCGCGAACTCGCGCTTCTTGTCCGAACTGAACGACTTTGTGTTCTTGTAGGTGGTGACGAGATCGTCATAGCGGGTCAGGAACACAGTGCCGTTGGGGAGGCGCTTGACCGGCTCGTTTTCCCGCAGTGCACGATAAGTCGGGTAGGGATCGTCGTAGAATTCGGGTGTCAGCTTCTCCAGATCGAAATTGGCCGCCAGTTCTTTCGCACTTGCGTTCATCGCCGCCATACTCGCCGGTTGAGACCGATATGCTGTTTTCGCTCTTTCGAGCGGCTCGGCTCACCGTCTACAGTCGTGTCGTGATTTGCAAGCCGACCGGACAGGAAAATGCACGCCCGCGCTGACGCTGCCGACACGGCCCCGAATTGGCCCGACGATATTTTCGCGACATTGCAACGCTTCGACGTCCGGCAGGCGCCTTACGTGCCCGACGCCGGCCATTCGAAGTTGATTCAGCGCGTGCTGGCCTCAACCACGATGCGCGGCATTCCGCTGACGACGGAGGAGGAGGGCGTCGCGCTCCTGGCCGGGGCCTGGACCGGCGGACAGCGCGGCGTGCTTCTGATGCAGTCGAGCGGGGTCGGCAATTGCATCAACATGCTGTCGCTGATCCCGATCCTGCGCTTTCCGTTCCTGACGCTCGTGACCATGCGCGGCGAGTGGGGCGAGTTCAATCCATGGCAGGTGCCGATGGGATCGACCACGCATTGCGTGTTCGAGCTCTCTGGCGTCCAGGTGCTGCGCGCGTCCAATGCGGCCGAGGTGCCGGCCGTGCTGGAGGCGGCCGCAGCGCAGGCCTACAACGCGCTCACGCCCACCGCCGTCCTGCTGTCGCAGCGCCTGATCGGCGCCAAGGTTTTCACCAAATGAGCAAGGCCAATCTCCTCGACCGCCGCCAGGTGGTGTCTACCCTGCTTGCGAACCGCAAGAACGTCGTCGCAATCGGCGGCCTCGGGGCCTCCACCAACGACATGTGTGCCGCTGGCGACCACGCGCGCAACTTCTACCTCTGGGGCGGCATGGGCGGCGCGGCGATGATCGGGCTTGGTCTGGCGCTGGCGCAACCAAAACTGCCGGTGCTGGTCATCACCGGCGACGGCGAGATGCTGATGGGGATGGGGAGCCTTGCCACCATCGGCCTGCAGAAGCCGTCCAACCTCTCGATCGTGGTGCTCGACAACGAGGCCTATGGCGAGACCGGTGGCCAGACCAGCCACACCTCCGCAGCTGCCGACCTCGTCGGCGTCGCCAGGGCCTGCGGCATCGGGGACGCCCGCGCGATCTCGACCATGGCCGAGGTCGAGGCCTTCGCCAAAGCCGTCCACAACGTCTCGGCGGGGCCGCGATTTGCCAATGTGAAGATCGATAGCGCCAGCCTGGACCGGATTCTCCCAGTCCGGGACGGGACTTACATCGTCAACCGGATCCGTGGCGATCTCGGCTTCCAGCCGATCTAGCCCTGCTTGGCTCCGTCCTGAGCAACGTTCCGGGCCCTCCGGGCGGGGAAGTGTGACCATTTTCCAACAAGTTTGCACCCACGTAGGTTGCGTCGCAGCATTCTGCTTGACTTTTGCGTGGGTGAGTGCTTACTCACTAACATGAGCTCACTGCGAATGACGAGCGACCTGAGGCGTCAATTGATCCTCGGTGCCGCAAAACGCTGCTTTGCCCGACACGGCTATACCGGCACCACGACCAAGAGCGTGGCGGCCGCCGCTGCCATTTCCGAGGCGCTGCTGTTCAAGCATTTTCCGTCCAAGGCGGCGCTCTACGCCGAGATCCTCAGCGACGAGTGCGAAGCCGATCCGGCACTGACGGACCTGCTCGAGCGGGAGCCCTCGACGGCCACGCTGGTCGAGTTGATCCGCGGCATGGTCCAGCATTTCCTCCACATCGCCGACGGGCCCGATCAGGAGGAGGCGCAGCGCCTGCGACTGATGGCCACCAGCCATCTGGATGACGGCGAATTCGCCCGTCTGCTATATGCCAAGATCGAGAAGCTGATCGGGGCGGTCTTCCTCGCCTCGCTCGAGCGCGCGGTTGCCAGCGGTGACGCGCGGCCGTTCAGCGGCGATCCGCTCAACCTGTTCTGGTTCGCGCATCATTCGGTGATGATGGCTGCGCTGACCAGGCTGCCGGCCACGCCCTGCCTCGTCTACGGCAAGGCGAACGATCTGGAGCGGCAGCTCTGTGAGTTTCTCCTGAGGGGTATCGGACTTAACGACGCCGCAATTGCTTCGCATTTGGGCCGCGATCAGGCCGCGGATGCGGGCAAGACGGCGATTGCAGAAAGCGCATGACATGAACATCGTAACCGAACACAAGATTTCGGGCGAACCGATCGACACCAAGGCTCCCAAGCGTCCGGTCAGGCCGGTGCTGTGGTTCATCATCGTCGGCACGCTCCTGGGCGTGCTCGTTGGCGGCCTCGTCTGGTTCAATTACTTCCGCGGCCAGATGATCAAGCAGTTCTTCGCCAACAACAAGCCGCCGCCGACCGCGGTCAGCGCGGCCGAGGCGAAGTCCGAGGTGGTGCCGAACCTGCTCACCGCAGTCGGTGGCCTTGCCGCCGTGCACCAGGTCGACGTCAGCGCCGACGTCAACGGCCGCGTCACCGAGATCAAGTTCGAGCCGGGTACGCATGTCGATTCCGGCACGCCACTGGTGCAGTTCTTCGACATGCCGGAGCAGGGCGACCTCGCCAACTACAAGGCGCAGGCAACCGTCGCACAGCTCTCGCTCGACCGCGCCAAGCAGCTGGCATCGCGCCAGTTCGGCCCGCAGGCGACCGTCGATAACGCGCAGGCCGCCTACGATCAGGCGCTGGCCGGCATCGCCAAGACCGAGGCGGTGATCTCGCAGAAGCTGGTGCGTGCGCCGTTCTCCGGCGATCTCGGCGTCCGCAAGGTCGAAGTCGGCCAGTACCTGACGGCCGGCACGGCGATCGTCTCGCTGACCGATCTGTCGGAGCTGTGGGCCAACTTCACGGTGACCGAAAAGGACTCGGGCAACCTCAAGGTCGGCCAGCCGGTCCGGCTCAAGGTCGACGCCTACCCCGGCCGCACCTTCGATGCCAAGATCACCACGATCGAGCCGCAGGTCGCGGCCGACACCCGCAACATCCGCGTGCAGGCGACGGTCGCCAATCCGGAGAAGATCCTGAAGCCGGGCATGTTCGTGACCACGACGGTGGTGCTGCCGGCGAAGCCGGCCGTGATCACCGTGCCGGAAACGGCGGTCGATTACACGCTGTACGGCGACTCCGTGTTCGTGATCACCGAGAAGAAGGAAGAGGACGGCAAGACCAGCCTCTCCGCAGTGCGCACGTTCGTGCAGACCGGCAGCCGGGTCGACGGTCGCGTCGAAATCATCAAGGGCGTGAAGGTGGGCGACAAGGTCGTCGCTGTCGGCCAGCTCAAGCTGCAATCGGGCGCCCCAGTTGCGATCTCGACCGATCCGGCGCCGCAGATCCCGGCGCAGCCGCCGCGCTACTGATCCAATACATCCAGGTGATCCGGCCTCGCCGGGTCACTTTTCTTGAGACAAAGAAATCGAGATCGCCGCGATGCGCTTTACCGATATTTTCATCAAGCGACCGGTCCTGTCGGTCGTCGTCAGTCTGCTGATCCTGCTGATCGGCCTGCGCGCGGCGATGGTGCTGCCGATCCGGCAATATCCGAAGCTGTCGAACACGGTCATCAACATCACGACCGTCTATCCCGGCGCGTCCGCAGACCTGATCCAGGGCTTCATCACGACGCCGATCGAGCAGGCGGTCGCCTCGGCCGAAGGCGTCGACTACATGACCTCGTCCTCGGTGCTCGGCACCTCGACGATCCAGGTCTACATCAAGCTGAACTTCGATCCGAACCAGGCGCTCACCGAGGTGCTCGCCAAGACCAACTCGGTCAAGTACCTGATTCCAAAGGAATCCAACGACCCGATCGTCACCAAGACCACCGGCCAGACCACGGCCGTGATGTATCTCGGCTTCTCCTCCGAAGAGCTGTCGGGCTCGGCGATATCAGACTATCTGACGCGTGTGGTGCAGCCGGTGCTGTCGACGGTCGACGGCGTGGCCTCGGCCGACATTCTGGGCGGCCAGACCTTTGCGATGCGGCTGTGGCTCGATCCCATGAAGATGGCCGGCCGCAACGTGTCGCCGGCCGATGTCGCCGCCGCGATCGCCGCCAACAACTTCCAGTCCGCAGCGGGGCAGACCAAGGGCTATCTGATCGTTTCCAACATCTCGACGAACACCAGCCTGACTGACGTCAACCAGTTCAGGAAGATGATCGTCAAGGCCAAGGACGGCGGCTTTGTGCGGATGGAGGACATCGCCACAGTCGAACTCGCCGCCCAAAGCACGGATGCCAGCGTCGCCTTCAATGGCGAGCATGCGATCTTCATTGGCGTGAACGCGACGCCGCAGGGCAACCCGCTGACGCTGGTCAAGGGCGTGCGCGCACTGTTCCCCGAACTCGAGCGCAATCTTCCGCCGTCGATGAAGATGAAGGTCGCCTACGACTCGACCAAGTTCATCCAGTCTTCGATCGACGAGGTGGAGAAGACGCTGGGTGAAGCCGTGATCATCGTGATCGTGGTCATCTTCCTGTTCCTGGCCTCGCTCCGTTCGGTCATCATTCCCGTCGTCACCATTCCGCTGTCGATGATCGGCGTCTGCACCTTGATGCTGGCGTTGGGTTTCAGCTTCAACCTTCTGACCCTGCTCGCGATGGTGCTCGCGATCGGCCTCGTGGTCGACGACGCCATTGTCGTGGTGGAGAACATCCATCGCCATCTGGAGGAGGGGAAGACGCCGGTTCAGTCGGCGCTGGAAGGCGCGCGCGAAATCGTTGGGCCGGTCATCTCCATGACCATCACGCTCGCGGCGGTGTACGCGCCGATCGGCTTCCTCGGCGGCCTGACCGGTTCGCTGTTCCGCGAATTCGCCTTTACGCTCGCGGGCTCGGTGATCGTGTCAGGTGTGATCGCGCTGACGCTGTCGCCGATGATGTGCTCTATTCTGCTCAAGAATACCGAAGAGGGCCGCTTCGCCAAGCTGGTCAACAAGGTGTTCGGCGCTTTGACGCGCTGGTATGGGCGCAGGCTCGACCGCTCGCTCGATTACAAGGCGATCACCGGTCTGTTCGCGGTGACGATCCTCGGGCTGGTCGGCTTCCTCTACATGCACACCTCGAAAGAGCTGGCGCCTGAGGAGGACCAGGGCATCGTGTTCGCGGTGACCAAGGCGCCGAAATACGCCAACATCGACTATGTCGATTTCTACGGCGAGAAGCTCGACGAGAAATTCCAGAAGTTCCCCGAAACCGATCTGCGCTTCGTGCTGAACGGCATCAACGGCCCGCAGGGCGGCATCGCCGGCATGCTGCTGAAGTCGTGGGACGAGCGCAAGCGCTCGTCGATCCAGTTGAAGCCGCTGGTGCAGGCCGAGCTTTCCAAGATCGAGGGCGTGCAGGCTTTCGCGTTCAACCTGCCGCCGTTGCCGGGTGGCCCCGGCGGTCTGCCGGTTCAGATGGTGATCAATTCCACCGCGGGCTTCCAGACGGTCTATGAGCAGATGGAGAAGCTGAAGGACGCCGCGCGCAAGAGCGGCATGTTCATCGTCTCCGACAGCGACCTCGCCTACAACCAGCCGAACGTGGAGGTCACGATCGACCGCACCAAGGCGCAGGATCTCGGCGTTAACATGCAGAACCTCGGCTCTACGCTCGCGGTGCTGCTCGGTGGCAACTACATCAACCGCTTCAATCTGGAGGGCCGGTCCTACCAGGTGATCCCACAGGTGCCGCGCAGCAGCCGGCTCTCGCCGGAATCGCTCGGCGGCTATTATGTGACGACCAACACGGGCCAGCAGCTCCCGCTGTCGACCGTGGTCTCGGTCAGGACCAAGACTGATCCGAATTCGCTGACGCATTACAATCAGCTCAATTCGGCGACGTTCTCGGCTGTGCCGATGCCCGGCGTGACGGTCGGATCGGCGGTCGACTTCCTCGAAGGCGAGGCCAAGAAGCTGCCGGCCGGCTTCAGCCACGATTATCTCGCGGACTCCAGGCAATACGTGCAGGAGGGCAACCAGCTTGCGATCACCTTCGGTTTTGCGCTGATCATCATCTTCCTGGTGCTGGCGGCGCAGTTCGAGAGCCTGCGTGACCCGTTCGTGATCATGATCTCGGTGCCGATGGCGATCGTGGGTGCGCTGATCCCGCTGTTCTTTGGCATGGCGACCATGAACATCTACACCCAGGTCGGTCTGCTGACCCTGGTCGGCCTGATCACCAAGCACGGCATCCTGATGGTGGAGTTCGCCAACGAGCTCCAGGTCAACGAGCGGCTCGACCGCCGCTCGGCCATCGAGATGTCGGCCCGCATTCGTCTGCGGCCGATCCTGATGACCACGGCCGCGATGGTGACCGGCCTGATCCCGCTCCTGACTGCGTCCGGCGCGGGCGCGGCCAGCCGCTTTTCGATCGGCCTCGTGGTGGTCGCCGGCATGTCGATCGGTACGCTGTTCACGCTGTTCGTGCTGCCCGCAGTCTACGTCGTGCTGGCAACCGACCACCGCGCGGCGGCCGAGTCCGAGCGGAACAAGGAGGTCAACGATCTCGACCTCAATTCCAAGGCGCTGCGACCGACCTGAGCCGCAGGTCAGCGAACCAGAGGGCGGCAGCGGCATCCGTTGCCGCCCTTTTCATTTGCCCCGCAGCCTGCGGACGCCGTCAGGCTTAGGGGGAGCCCTTTCCGCGTTGGCGAGAGACAAGTTCCGGCCTTCTTGCTAGATTCGCCGGGATGAGCATCTCCCTCCACCCCGACACCCCGCAAGCCAGGACGGCGGCGAGCGCGGCCGCGGCTGGCGTCGTGCCCGGCGAGGCGGCGGGGCGCGGGATCAGGACCCGGCTTTTCACCAAATATGTCGCGCTCTTCGTGGCCGTCGTCGCCATTGCGCTGCTGGCCAACGGGCTGTTCGAGGTCTTCTTCTATTATCGCGAGCACAAGGCCGCGCTGATCCGGGTCCAGCATGAGCAGGCGGAGGCGGCGGCGGCCAAGATCGGCCAGTTCGTCAAGGAGATCGAGAGCCAGCTAGGCTGGACCACGCAGCTGCCCTGGTCGGCGGGCTCGATCGAGCAGCGCCGGTTCGACGCACAACGGCTGCTGCGCCAGGTGCCCGCGGTCACAGAGCTCGCCCAGGTGGATGCGACCGGCAAGGAGCGCTTGCGGGTCTCGCGGCTGGCCATGGACGCGATCGACAGCGGGATCGACCTGTCGGCCGACCCGAAGTTCACCGAGGCGGTCGCGCACAAGGTCTATTACGGCCCGGTCTATTTCCGCAGGGAGTCCGAGCCCTACATGACGCTCGCGCTGGCCGGCGCGCGCAAGGATGCCGGCGTCAGCATCGCGGAGGTCAATCTCAAGCTGATCTGGGACGTCGTGTCCCAGATCAAGGTCGGCGAACACGGGCACGCCTATGTGGTCGGCCCGGAGGGACGCCTGATCGCGCATCCCGACATCAGCCTGGTGCTGCGCAACACCGACATGTCGGGCCTCGCGCAGGTGCGCGCCGCGCAGGCTGGAGGCGGCACCCTGTCCGACGCGCTCCCCGAAGCGCGCAATATCCAGGGGCAGAAGGTGCTGACCACATCGGCCCCGATCGAGCCGCTGCATTGGACCATGCTCGTCGAGCTGCCGGTCGAGGAGGCCTATGCGGCGCTCTATGCTTCGCTGCAGCGGCTGGCGATCGTGTTGCTCGCAGCGTCGATCTTCGCGGTGCTCGCCGGGATTTTTCTCGCACGCCGCATGGTCGGACCGATCCAGGCCCTGCGCAGCGGCGCCGAGCGGATCGGCGGCGGCGATTTCTCGCAGCGCATCTCGATCAAGACCGGCGACGAGCTCGAAGGCCTCGCCGACCAGTTCAACGACATGGGCGCGCGATTGCAGGAATCCTATGCGGATTTGGAAAACAAGGTCGAGCGGCGGACGGCTGAATTGTCCGAAACGCTCGAGCAACAGACGGCGACTTCTGAGGTGCTGGAGGTCATCAGTTCCTCTCCGGGCGAACTCGCTCCCGTGTTCTACAAAATGCTCGAAAATGCGACGCGGGTCTGTGGCGCAAGTTTCGGCGTCATGAATCTCTGGGACGGTGAAAGCTTCACGATTGCGGCGGATTACAATGTGCCGGCTGCGTTCGCTGCTTCGCGAAAAGATGTGGAAATCCGACCTCGTCCGAACAGCGCGCTCGCCGAGGTCGTCAGGACACGTGAGGTCGTCCACGTTCACGATGTGCGAAACACACCTGCCTATCTTGCTGGTGGGCCTGCCGTTCGCGCGATCTCAGACGTCGCCGGCGCCCGTACGATCGTCATCGTGCCGATGCTGAAGGAGAACGAGCTGATTGGCACGATCGCGGTCTATCGCAAGGAGGTCCGTCCGTTCGCCGACAAGCAGATCGCACTGGTTGAGAATTTCACCAAACAGGCTGTGATTGCGATCGAGAACGCTCGACTGCTCAAGCAGCTTCGTGAGCGTACCACGGAGCTGTCGCAGTCGCTCGACAATCTGCGTACCGCGCAGGATCGCCTGATACAGACCGAGAAGCTCGCCTCCCTCGGCCAGCTCACGGCGGGGATCGCCCACGAGATCAAGAACCCGCTCAATTTCGTCAACAATTTCTCCTCGGTCTCGACCGAGCTGATCGATGAACTCAACCAGGCCCTGCAATCGGCTTCGCTCGACGGCAAGACGAAGGAGGAGGTCGACGAGCTGACCGGCATGCTCAAGAGCAATCTCGAGAAGGTGGTGCAGCACGGCAAGCGCGCCGATTCCATCGTCAGGAACATGCTGCTGCATTCGCGCGCGGGTTCCGGCGAGCATCGTCCCAGCGATATCAATGCCATCGTCGAGGAAAGCCTCAATCTCGCCTATCACGGCGCGCGCGCGGAACGGCCCGCCTTCAACGTCACGCTCGAGCGCGAGTTCGATCCCGGGGCCGGGATGGTCGATGTCTATCCGCAGGAGATCGCGCGCGTCTTGCTCAATTTGATCTCGAACGGCTTCTATGCTGCGGCCAAGCGCAAGGAGAGCGCGACGGACGGCTTCGAGCCCACCTTGAACGCGGCCACCAAAAACCTCGGCGACAAGGTCGAGATCCGGATCCGCGACAACGGCACAGGGATTCCGCCCGAGGTGAAGGCGAAACTGTTCAATCCGTTCTTCACCACCAAGCCGGCCGGCGAGGGCACCGGGCTTGGCCTGTCCATGAGTCATGACATCGTCGTGAAACAGCACGGCGGCACGATCGACGTGAACACCACACCCGGTGTATTCACCGAATTCATCATCACGTTGCCGCGCCAGATGGCGGCGGACGATACTCCCGGAGGCAAGAATTGAACGTTTACATCCTGGTCGTCGATGACGAGCCCGACGTCGAGGCGCTGTTCCGGCAGCAGTTCCGGCGTGACCTGCGCGCCGGACGCTTCCAGATGGAATTCGCGCCGTCCGCGTCCGATGCGCTCAGGCTCGCCTCCGAGGTGCGCGACCCCTCGTTGATCCTGATCCTGTCCGACATCAACATGCCCGGCATGAGCGGGCTCGACATGCTGCCCAAGGTGCGCGCCGAGCATCCGGACGTTCCCGTCATCATGATCACGGCCTATGGTGACGCCGAGACGCGCCGGAAGGCGATCGAGCGTGGCGCCATCGGGCTCCTCACCAAGCCGATCGATTTTGCGCTGCTGCGGCAGGAGATCGACACGAGGCTCGAGCAAGCCGCATGACTTCGACCATCCTCTTCGTCGATGACGAGCCAGACCTCGAGGCGCTGATCCTGCAAAAGTTTCGCAGGCAGATCCGCGACGGGCTCGTCGACATCATGTTTGCACGCGACGGCGTCGAGGCGCTGGAATCCCTCGAGCAGAACCCGCATGTCGACATGGTGGTCTCCGACATCAACATGCCGCGGATGGATGGGCTGTCGCTGCTGGCGAAGCTCCAGGAGGCCGAGGACAAGAAGTCGACCATCATCGTCTCGGCCTATGGCGACATGAGCAACATCCGCACCGCCATGAACCGCGGCGCGTTCGACTTCCTCACCAAACCGATCGACTTCGCCGACCTGGAAGCCACGATCGAGAAGACCATTCGCCATATCGAGATGCTGCGCGAGGTACGGCGCCGTCAGATGGAGGCGGAGCGGGCCCATGCCGCGCTATCGCGCCATTTCTCGCCCGAGCTCGCCAAGCGTCTGGTGGCTGGCGGCGAGGGTGAGGGGATCGAGGTGCAGTGGCGCGATGTCGCCACCATCTTCACCGATATCACCGGGTTCACCTCCCTGGTCGAGAGCGCGCCGCCCGAGACGCTGGGCGCGCTCCTCAACGAATATGTTGGCGGGATGACCGAAACCATCTTCGCGCATGAGGGGACGGTCGCAAAAATCATCGGCGATGCGATCCAGGTGCTCTTCAATGCGCCCGGCGATCAGCCGGACTATGCGACGCGTGCGGTCGCCTGCGCCCATGACCTCGATGCCTGGGCGCAGGATTTCTGCGCGCGCCAGAGGGCCGTGGGCGTGAACTTCGGCACCACCCGCATCGGCATTCACGCCGGGCCGGCTCTGGTCGGCAATTTCGGAGGCAACCGCTTCTTCGACTACACCGCGTATGGAGACACCATCAACATCGCGGCGCGACTGGAGGCCGCCAACAAGCATCTGGGAACACGCATCTGCGCCAGTGCCAGCGTCGCCAAGGCGGCCGAGCATTTTCAAGGCCGTCCCGTGGGTGATCTGATGCTGCGCGGACGCAGCGAACCGCTGCGCGCGTTCGAACCGTTGCTGCAGGAAAAATTCGAAGCGCCAAGGACGGCGCAATATTCCGAGGCTTTTGCCAAGATGGAAGCCGGCGACGTCGCGGCGATGCCGGCCTTTGCCGCGCTGGTCGGGATCCACGCCGACGATTCCCTGGCCGGCTTTCACCTGAAGCGCCTGCTCAACGGCGCCAAGGGTGTCCGCATGAAACTGGAATAGGAGTTCGACATGATTGGTGATTTCTCCGCCGGCAACTATCGTTTCATTCCGTCCGTGTTCCAGTATTCGGCGGGTGCCGCCGCTGACGACGGCTACGAGATCGAGCGGGTTCGGTTCGACCGCCTGGTGCCGCTGGCCGAGGGATTTGCGCTCGCGGCGAAGTATATCCAGGAAGCAGGCCGGCCGCTGACGGCGTTCTGTGCCTGCGAGTTGCGCTCACCGGCGGCCTTCAGCGAGGACGGCTTTCGCGCATTCAACCTGCACTATGTGAAGACGCTGTCCGAATGGGGCATCTTCGACGGCACCACCAATCCGGTGGCGCGCAGCAATGTCTGTCCGGAGATCGATCCGCCGTCCGAGCCGTCGTTCTATGCCTTCTCCTTCACGCGTCCGACGACATCGAAGGCGCCAAGTTTCGTGATCGCCGGTGGCGCCGAGACGCGCGAGGGCGGCGGGACCTATGTCGAGCGCACCGTGCGCTACCGCGACCTCAGTCCGGAGGGGCTGCGCGAAAAGGTGCGCTTCACCACCACGTCGCAGATGGAAAACCGGATGACGGCCTTCGGCTTCGGCTGGAAGGACACCACCGGCGTGCAGGCCTATTCCGTGCACGATTTCCACCACGCGCTGGTCGACGAACTGGTCCGCCGCGGCGCGTTGCGCTCCGGCCTGACCTGGCATTTTGCCCGTCCGCCAGTGGTCGATCTCGAATACGAGATGGATTGTCGCCGCGTGATGCGCGAGACCGTGATCTAAAGCGTGATGGCATTAAGTTCGATAGCCTGAATTTTTCAGGTAATTGGCGCATTCCTCGGGGGTGAAGGCATCGAGTGCGTGGCCGATTGCGGCGC
>NZ_SPVJ01000042.1:0-68827 GCF_004634465.1 Bradyrhizobium sp. MOS001 | reverse complement strand
ACTACCTCAAAGCGGTCAAGGCGGCAGGCACGCTGGATGGTCCGACCGTCGCCGCCAGGATGCGCGATATGCCAGTGAACGATTTCATGACGAAAAACGACCGAATCCGCGAGGACGGCCGGCTGGGTGACTCTTTTTAGGGAAGGATTCCGCTTCAGCGTCAAGCGCGTAGGATGATCGAATGCGGAGCAGGGTGCACTGGCGACCGAACCGGTCGCGATTGACTACATTTCCGTCAAGCTCGGTTCCAACACCCGCCAAACGTGGCCCGCCTCATCGGCCGGGAAATTTGGAGTGAAGGATTCGATTACAAGAGCGGCGTGCCACCGCCCCCTCGCTTTGCCAAAAAGTGGGAATTGAGGTACACTTGGTCGGTACACACAACCAATCGGGTTGTCCGGAAGTCGCTGAGATTTATGCGGTTTTCGACGTGATCTGGAGAGGGGCTGAGAATCCCTCCCTCTCCGCCGTATGACCGAGAAAGTCGCCAAACCCCTGCAAAAAAGGGCCTTTCGCAGAGCCGGGGTTCGGTTCTGTGTAACACCTTTGTGGAGCACCTCATCGAGCCAGGCAGAAGGCCTGGTTTTGCGTTTCAAGCGCTCCAGCCGACGGGTTAGAGCACAGGGTCTTCATTGATAGGGACGTCTCGAGCACTCCGGCCTGCATGGAAGAAGTCGAGCGACTTCTCTCGACGCGCTTCGACAGCGACTCCTTTTAGGGCTATGGAAAGCGATTTGTGGATGTCGCTAGGTGTGCGGCCGGCATGCCGCTCGTCGTTCCGCACCCGTCGGCGGAGCGGTCATACTCACCCGAGATTGAACTTGCGGTCCGCATTCACCTAGGGCGACGCTTAGCGTAATCTCCGGCGCTCCTATCGGAAGATGCCCTCGTCTGGCTCCTTGCGCTACCGGACGTCTATCTGCGGACTGCGGCTGTCCGATGTTTCGCGGAGTTTGTAGCTTTCTGGCACCTGCGCTTCCGCACTAAGTTCCCCACCGGCTTCGGGGTTGCGAGTTCCGGCAACATCGACCTTCACTACGAGGCCGCGAGCGGCGCCTCCAGCTTTCCAGTGTCGGGGCCGCACGAAGCCTACCCCGATGTTGAGAAGACCTCTCTCGAGCCACCGAGGCTTGTCGCACCAGTGGTATTCAGGAAACGCGAGTCTCCTCGATCAACCGGTGTTGCCCAACGCGTGGACACCGGTGGCGACGAGCAATTGGATGGCTGGGAGTGGCAAGATTGGACTTGGCGACGTGCCCGCTTAGCGCGATCGAAAAGCGCAAACTCCGGCGCTCCGCTCCGATACGGACGAGTACCCGCCTCGTCGTAAGAAAGGGCGAAACGAAACGCATGCGAGAACGCTCGACGGCACGAACCGCCGGAAACCCTCGGAGCCATTTCCACCGATGGGGCCGTCCGTCTACCGTCTCCAAACGCCCCATCGTGTCGCCGAGAAGCCAGGACAGGCCGAGCGAAGCAGACCATCGCATAAATTTCGTGCCTATCGGATCATTCCTACTCTGCTGCGTCAGGCATAGCGTCAACATTGTTGCGCACCCCGGCCTTCACTTGGCGCGGCGGCCCCATGAGAAGGGGCTGGAACAGGACTGCAGCGGCCATCGTACAAATCAGTGCGAGTGCCATCATCTTGCCCATGCTCGACATCCCGGGTGAGTTTGATGCCCACATGCTCCCGAAGGCTATAGCGGTGGTCATAGCGCTAAAAACAACCGCACGGGTGAGGCTGGACTGCAGCAGATCCGTCTTACCCTCGCGCCACGCAAGGACATAGTAGATCTTGAATGCCACGCCCACACCCAGCAGCAGGGGAAGGGCAATGATGTTGGCAAAATTGATAGCGGTATGCGTCAGCGTAGCGAGCTCCAATGTAACGGTGCCGGCCAGTAATAAGGGCGTCAGCGTAAGCAGTACATCTGCGACCTTGCGCAGCGAAATGAGCAAGAGCACCGAGATGGCTGTGAATGCCAGAGCTCCCGCTTGTATGAACGATTGAACTACGGTGCGGCCGGATTCGTATAGGTTGATCGCAGGTCCTGTGGCGGAAGGTTCTACCGACAAGACCGAGGTAGCGAAACGACGAAGCACGCCAAGCTTACCTACATCGCCCTTGGGCAGCACCTCGACTCTCGCGCGACCGTCGGACAGAAGCCAGTTGCGAACGAGATCGAGGGGCAGGTTTGCGGCCGTTATGACCTGTGGCTCGAGACTGCTGCGCAATAGACGTAGATCGAAGCTTAGAGATGGAACGAATGCGCTCGCAGCCCGCTCGCGCGATGCGATGTCAGCCTGAGCGAGGCGAGTCAACAGCTCAGAAAACTGGCGTGCAGCGTTCGCGCCGGATCCCGATGCCGTCCCGATCGCCCTAGAAAGCGCCGCGACGGTCGTCTGAATCGCGTCGGTAATATCCCTGTCGGATGGCGCCGCTTGATGCGGCTGATCGAGCGCCTGGCGCAGCCCCGATGCCGCCGACTTGATAGCGTCGATCTTCTGGCCTTGTTCACTCGGAACAAAGCTACTGAGTGTCAAAGTTTGCGCGACATCGGGCAGAGAGGCCAGGCGATGGGAGATCCTGTCTGCTTCGTCCAGCGACACGGCGACCACATCAGCATCTGTTCCGTTCGTCAGAGAGCTGCCTTGGAGCTCGCGATAGGTGATGACCGACGGAGCGTTCGGATCTTGGAGATTAATCGGATTGAAGTCAAAGGGGAGATGCGCCAATACGGGCACTCCCGCTAACGCGGCGAGGACCGTGCCGGCCACGATCACAAGACGGTGCCGCTGGAGAAAGTGATCTAACGGAGCCAGCTCCTTGAAGCCGATTGGAGCAGGCTCAACGGGAGGCTGCAGGATGGCCAACATCGCCGGAACTACCGTAATGGCGCACAGAAAGGCCACTAGCATTCCGCAGCCAGCGATCAGCCCGAGTTCAAACAGGCCAGCATAATTAGTCGGTAAAAACGAAAAGAACGCAGCAGCGGTAGCTGCGGCGGCGAGCGAGAGCGGAATCGCAACCGCGCGGGCGGCTGCACATAGAGCCTGGTGCAGATCGGGGCATTTGTATCGTTCGGAGCGATAGCGAACGGTGAACTGAATGCCGAAGTCGACGCCGAGCCCCACGAACAAAACAAAGAAGGCGATCGAGATAAGGTTGAAAGCCCCGATCATCACCAGCCCAAGCGCGGCCGTCGCCGAAAGACCAACGATCACGCTTGCAAAGACGGCCATGACAATCTTCCACGAATGAAGCGCCAGCCAAAGGATAATCAAAGTGCCTAACAGCGCAGTCAGAGTATCGCGCACCGCGCTATTTTGGATCACTGAGAACTGGTCATCATTCATGGGAACGGCGCCGGTTAGCTGCACTGCGGCGCCAAACGCCGATTGCAGTTTTAACCGAGCCGCAGATTGCCTGATGGCGGATGTCGCCCTGCTTCCCGGCCGAAGATCGGAAAAGTTCAATATTGGCTCGACCTCGATGAAACGGCGGAGCTGACTCGCGGATGGCTTTGCGCCTTGTACCAAGGCTTGCCATGAGAACGGTGTAACCTTGCCATCGATCGCGTCGCGCAACGGGGCGGTCGCGAGAAAAACCGGCCATTCAAGCTCGTCGAGGCTTATGCTGCCACTAGAGACCCCACTAGCTGCAAGAGCGAGCGCGTTCATAACGCCGCGCAAGCTTGGATCAGAGGCAAGTGTCTGGATCAGAGGCGTCCCGTTTGACAAACTGTTGAGGGATTGCGTGACCCTGATCAAAGGCTCGAAGAGAAGCGCGTTTTTCTCGAAGAACTCGCCGCCTCCGACCCGAGCCACCCTTAGAAATAGATCCGGATGCTGTGAAAGCTCTGCTTGAAGCGCAGTCGTGGCTTGTTCGACACCCTCTGTCGTCGCTGCGGTGACCACGACGAGTATACCGCTTTGGGGGAATGCGTTAGTATAGCTCGCCGCGCGCTGGCGCCAGGGGAGGTCACGTGAAATGAGCTTCTCGGTATCCGTGTCGATCGAAAAGTGAGTAGCGCTGTAGTAAAGAGAGGCGGCAGCGAGAAGCACGCTATAAGCAACAACCAGCCATGCCCGTCGCGCGCAAAAGTCCACAGTTCGTACAATCACCGATGTTACCATTGTTGTCATGCCTCTCGGAGATGGCTCATTGCCGCTGCCTTGGGCTTCGCTTGTGGCGGTCGGCAGCACTCTTGTGTCTTTCGAGAACAAGGTAGCCACGGTTCGTGGACTGGTCTTTCTTCCGTGCCATTTCGAATTCTGATTCGAACGGGCGTATCGTTAGTCCGTGTATGCCGCAGGCGAGCCCCCACTCTGATTCGGCAGAGAGTGTGCGTCCAAAAATGCGGGCCGTCCCGGGAGGGGACGGCCCAGTATGGCTCGATTAGGGAGGAGGGTTCGAGCCGTAAAGGCACCGGGGTAAGCTCTATAAAGATCACTCTACGAAACGGTATCAGCGACGCATTTCGAGAAGCGACGAATCATTGTGTAATTGCGTAATCCTTGTTGTGCAGACATCGCTACGCGCCTAGCGCGTCAGTGCGAGCGCTGCAGGCGTAGCTAACATCGCGCTACCTGTTCTGTCGTCCACGACCAGGGAATCGATCAAGACACCTTGAAAGGCGACCTTAGTAAGTCCGTCCGATCGGCTCGCACGGCGGCTTCCGGTATGGAGCAGAGGCGTAAGCTCCTTCGTCAGGAGCCCGAACAGCGCAGCGGTGCTTACGGGCGGAAGCCGCGGCGTAGGCGTTATCCACTTTGGTCAAGCCGGCCTTTTTGTCGCGGGCCATAGCCGGAGCGGCAATCATGGCTGCCAGGATCAATTCGGCCGGCATCAGTTTGAGCATCGTCATGTATCTCTCCGTTTACTGGACGAAATCAGGAGGGCCCCAACCTCCCGGAGAGAGATGCGCGTGATCTCAGTCGACGCATAGAGCTGTTCGAACGGCAATTGTTGATATTGCACGACAGAGCAGGATAGCCGGTGTAGTCGGATCACCGCGATCATTCTGCCCGGTGTCGACCCGAATTCTCATAGATCGATCGGCTCGAAGAATAAGCCATAAGGCAGATCGCAGCCGTGCAATTGCAAAATCGTCGTCCTACCCTCGAAAGAGGGGCCGAGCTCCGACCACTATGCTCCAGCAGCGGCTTTGAGCTGCGACACGATGCCGGAGCGAAGCAGGATCGCGTCGCAAGAAGGTCGATAAGCGACAGGCAATTCGGTAACCCACTTTCGGCGAAGCTCAAGATAAGAAGTGGCGAGATGTCAAACAACATGAACATGATGAGCGCGGTTCAAGAACCCAGCATTGAACACATATTACTGCGCGAAATGTCGCATCGAATGAACAACGAGCTTTCGTCCGCGATTGGCGTTATCGCGGTCGCCGCGGCCCGGAGTGAGAACGACGAGGCGCGTGCAACATTAATTGCCGTCCAGAACCAATTGCAAAACTACGCTGGAGTTCATCACTCGTTGGCGATGCCGGAGTATGACACCGCGATTGAGTTGAACGCCTATCTTCATAGGCTGTGCAAGGCTATCAGTCGATCCAAACTCGAAGGCTGTGGGATTGAGTTATCTCTGTCTCTTTATCCCGTCCGGATGTCGTCGGGTCGATGTTGGCTCCTTGGCATGATCGTCTTCGAATTAGTCACAAACGCAGCCCGCCACGCATTCTCCGGTCGGTCTGGAGCTATTCACCTTGAATTGCTCACGAATGGAAAACTGGTTGAATGCCGCGTCACTGACAATGGCAGATCAAATACAGAAGTAATGCCAGGATGCGGTCTGAAAATCGTTGAAGCGCTGGCGAGACACTTGTCGGGTACGGTCAGTGTGCATTCTGGAAATGGTGGAACGACATCGATCGTTCTTATTCCCGAGGGAGTCTGGAGCGGCAGACGGACCGATTACGACATAGACATTACAAGATCGGGAAATTAGCTCTTACTTACGATAGCTGCTGGACCGTTCTAGGATCGCGGGTTCAGTGCATGCAAGACCGCGGCGTTGACCATGTGATCGTCGCGTCCCGCAAGGAGGGCTTAAGCGTGGGTCGATGAGCGTGAGGTTAGCGGATCCCGGCACGTTTGCGGGCTATGAAGGTTTAGGGCGCCGCCGTTTCCCGCTCGATGCGTTTCGTGCCCTTTCGCAGAGATTCATCGATGCGAAAGCACACTACCACAAAGCGCACTTCACTGAGCAGAGTGGATTCGTGGGGAAGCGCGAAATGCGCTGCTCTTAATTTGCGGAATCGGACTGTCACGCCTTATCGAAAAAATCATCGCATCAAATGCGCGATTGCCCGCGCCGTTCGAATTCACACGCGGGCGTGCGAAGGGAAAAGTGAGTCGGAATCGGTGGTGATAATATCGCGGGACATAAATCGTCCAACCATCGGCTCGCGAGAATGATTCTTGCGCAAAATGAATAGGATCGGAAATGGTGTCATCTAGCAATCCAGAACCCATTATCGGTAAGTTCGGCGCTAACGATCCGGGACCACGCAACGTGGAGCTCGATCGTCAGAACCCGGATATTCTGACGCCGCCGAGAACTGACAATGGCTCGATTCCAAACCTGAAGTTCTCCTTCGGTATGGCACATAATCGGCTAGAGGTCGGCGGGTGGGCTCGCGAAGTCACGGTCCGTGACTTGCCTGCGGCGACCGGGTTGGCCGGCGTCGACACGCGGCTTGCTTCGGGGGTCGTCCGGGAGATGCATTGGCACAAGGAAGCCGAATGGGGGTACGTGCTCGATGGGCGCTGCCGAGTAACCGTGGTAGATGCTGAGAGGAACGTCTATATCGACGACCTCAAAGCGGGCGATATCTGGCTCTTCCCTTCCGGGATCCCACATTCGATTCAAGCTCTTGAGGAGGGATGCGAGTTCCTTCTGGTCTTCAATGACGGAAAATTCTCGGAGAACGAGACGTTACTCCTGACCGAAGTCATGGCGCATATGCCCAGGGATGTCGTCGCTAAGAACTTTTGCATTCCAGCCGAGCACTTCGCGAATCTTCCACCGAAGGAGAAGTATATCTTTCCGCTTCCAGTCCCTGCACCGATCGGTGAGGTCCTTGCAAAGCTACCCAAGCAGCGACCGCCCATGCCGTTCACTGTCCACGGCGATGAGTTTACCGCCCACCAATGGGACGGTGGCAAGACCACGATCATCGACGTCAGGAACTTTCCGGTTACCAACATGGCCGCGTTGATCATCGAGCTGGAGCCGGGAGCAATGCGGGAAATTCACTGGCATCCGAATGCTGACGAGTGGCAGTACTATATCGAGGGCGAAGCGCGGATGACGGTCTTTGATGCGACGTCCAAGGCGCGCACTTTCAACTATTCAGCTGGTGACGTCGGCTACGTGCCCAGAACGCTGGCCCACTACATCGAGAACATCGGAACAACGAAGGTCCGGCTACTGAACGTGTTCAACGATCCGGAATTCAAGGACGTCGCGCTCAATCAGTGGCTCGCATTGACGCCGCCAGATTTGGTCCGTGGACACCTCGATCTCGATGATATTGCCATGGCGGCCCTGAATCCAAATGCGCGAGCCGTCGTCCGCTGATAAGCGTCCTGACTCCCGCTTGCGCGTGAAAATCACTCGCGCAAGCGGGCTCCACAGCAATTTGGGCATCGGCTTACAAGAGCTCATGAAGAGATGGCTTTGTCGCGCGAAACCGACGAATGGAACCAATCAAGGGCCGATAGGGCGATTGCCATTCCATGAGCGGCACTTAACCACATTCCCGGAGAGCCCTGCTTGGAACGTGCTTATTCAGGCGACGCTAATGACGGCACTCGCCGGGTTCGTCGACGCCGTCGGATACACGGCAATGGGCCACCTCTATCTCTCGTTCATGAGCGGAAACAGCACGCAATTCGGCATGGCTGTCGCTGGTGGCAATGCGCATGTGGTCGGCTGGGCCGGCGCGGTTATCGCCACTTTCCTGCTCGGTGCCTTCATCGGCTCTCTGATTCATGCGGCCGAAGGAGAGATCGGGATGCCGCTCGTGCTTGTCTGCGAGTTCGTTTGTCTCATATCGGCCTGGAGCCTCAACGGAGTGATCGCCCAAAATTGCGCGCTGCTCTTCGTCGCCGTTGCCATGGGCATGCAGAACTCCCTTCACAAGGCGGTTGCTGGAGCCTCAACGGGCAAGAGCTTTATAACCGGGGCTCTGTTCGGAACCGGCGACGCGTTGGCACGAGCCTGCCTCGGGCGCGCCCACTTTGCGGAGGCTGCAGCTAATGCGATTTCCTGGCTGGCGTTCGTCGCCGGCGTGACCAACGGCGCGATCAGCGTCGGCGCCTTCGGGATTGGCCCAGCGCTTTTGGGGGCGGCTGGCTTCGTGGTCCTACTCATGATCCTGTCGATCTTGTGGAGGCGACGAAGGTAAGCACAAGGCGATCCGAGGAGCGTTGCGCACAATGCAGGAGCGTTTCAGTCGAAGCGATCAGACCAACCGGCGTTGCTGCGTGGCGCCGCGCAACCGTCTCAGATGTAATCTAGCCGGAACTGCAAAGAGGTTCCGGGTCAAGATGCGCGCGGCGTCGTCGGAGTAGCTTTCAGCTCAAACTCTCTGCACTCATTCTACATGAGGCTCGACCTGGGGGTAGACGAGCGATGCGCCGTCCTTGCGTGCCGCAGTGTTCATCCTGGCGACCTCAACCCGCGCCGTGCCCATCAGGTGGAAGACATCTCGTCCATCACGAAGAAGGTAATCGGCGACGAACCGTCGGTGACAACGCCACCAAACGGCTTCTGAGCACATGATTGCGCATCGCCGCTCGAGGCTTAGCTCCTCGAGTTGCGATAGACCCCTGCGGAATTCATCAGAGAGCGCATAATCGGCATAGTTGTGAAAGCTCGGGTTGATCCAGAAACCATTAACTTGGGGAGGCACCGTTTTTGATCTCGTCCGCAGGCCGCCGAGTTCCTCTATCCGGGTATATCCGATCTGCCACCGCGAAAGCGCATCAGGCAGGGTGTCGATATTGAACTGGGGGTTGGCTCGCGATCGCGGCATCTTGCGGATGTCGACCACCATCTCGATCGCACCGACTTTCAATAGCTCGACGAAGTCGACGATGCTCCGCGTCGAGTGACCGATAGTGTAGATTGGACTGGTCTCGGCCTGGATCATGCAATTTCACAAAGCGAGGCATCAGCAGTAACTCGGTCCGCTACAATAGTGTAATCGCTGTGGTGCCGTTCCAAGATAACACAACTTCGCCGAGATAATCGCAAGTTATAGAGCGAGTCCCGCCGGGATTCGAAATTGTTTGACGCGGTGGAAGTCGGCCATCGAGATGGGTTTGATGTAATCGACTACAGGGAAAACTACGATGACTGAGCGATTTAAGATTGGAGACCGGGTCCGGTGGAATTCGGAGGCAGGGCATGTCAGCGGCACGATCATCCGGATACATGTCACCGATTTCGACTACAAGGGCCACACGCATCACGCGAGCTCAGTATCGCCGCAGTACGAGATCAAAAGTAGCACGACAGACCATATTGCCGCTCATAAAGGGTCGGCGCTTACCAAATTAGATGACTGACGTTCAAGTGCAGCAACTGTGTACGCAATCTAATGGTGAACATATCTGGCACTCGCGAATGAGTTCAAGCCGTCTCCGCAAAAACGTGCACTCGTGGCAGGAAACGTTGTAACCCGAAAGATGGCTTGATTTGCAGTAGTTATCACATAGCCGCTTTTCACGCGATTAGCGCAAAAGGCCGTGTGCAATGACCCCTTCGTTCATTTTTTCCGTAGCCCTTGGTGGTGCGATCGGGTCGGTCGCGAGATACCTTGTCGGAGCCGCCGTCACTAAGATATTGGGCAATCACTTCCCTTGGGGTACGTTGATGATCAACGTCACCGGGTCCTTTCTGATCGGGCTGTTCATTGCTCTATTTGCGATGGATCGGCATCTCCCGCAGGCGCTGCGCCTCTTTCTGGTCGTAGGAGTCTGCGGTGGTTACACCACATTTTCGACGTTCTCACTCGACAGCTACTCCCTGATCGAAAGGGGTGAAGCTGTGGCGGCCGGGACCTACATGTTTGGCTCAGTTGCTCTCTCCGTGGGCTCTCTAATCGCCGCGATGTTGGTCGTGCGGGCTCTGCCAAATTAGCTGAAGGTACGAGTGTCGAGATGATCCATAGCTCACATTGGTCGCTCGCAATCTCGCATGCATTCGGCCAGCGCCCGTCTCAAAACCATTCCTCCGGGGTGAGCTGGCGCGCCCCATCCTTACCAATCAGGCTCCGACAACGGGAATAGTAAAATGAAACGCGCTGCCGCGAGATGAATTGTCCGTGGCCCAAATGCGACCGCCGTGCGCGTCAACTATCGATCGGCAGATCGAGAGACCCATGCCCATCCCCTGGGGCTTAGTTGTAAAGAACGCCTCGAATATTCCCGCGCGATTTGCGGAATCGAGCCCGGTGCCCGTATCTGAGATTGACACTTGAGCTCGGCTATCTACCAGTTCGGTGGTGACGCCCAATATTCGCGGAACGTTGAGTGTCGCTTCCATCGATTCAATGGCGTTCCTGAATAAATTAAGGATCACCTGCTGAAACTGAACCTGAGTACCTATCACGAGAGGTAAATCAGGAAGCAATCCGATGCTTAGTGCAATGTTCTGCCTAAGGAGTTCGCTCTGGATAAGGGCGACAACGTCTTGAATCGACTTGTTGATGTCAAATTGGGTGACATCTTGGCCGGACTTCCGCGATAGGGTACGAATACTTCTTACGATATCAGCAGCCCGCTGACCACTTTCCACTATGCGCTCAGCAGCCTCTTGGGCTTTGCCGATGTCAGGGGGACCGTGCGACAGCCATTGCAAGCATGTCTCCGCATTGGTTACGATCGCCATGAGCGGTTGGTTCACCTCATGAGCGATAGATGCGGCAAATTCGCCCATCGTCGTCAATCGGCTGATCCGGGTTAGATCTGCTTGTGCGTTTCGCAACGCTTCTTCACTGCGTCTCAGGTCTTCGATATCGGTATTTGAGCCATACCACTTGACGACGTTTCCCTTCTCGTCACGAAGGACATCTACGCGCATCAAAAATCGTCGAAATTCGCCGTCAAAGCGGCGAAAGCGCGCCTCAGCTTCGCCGGTCCCCCCGGACGCTTGGATTTCTTGCCATTTTTTGAGGTAAAGATCCGCATCATCGGGGTGTACAGATTTTTGCCATCCCCAGCCTCGCGCCTCTTCCGCTGTAACGCCCGCGTATTCGAGCCAGCGGCGATTCTGAAATTCCGTAGATCCATCTGGAATCGCCCACCAGACCTGCGTGGGTATAGCGTCGATTGCCGCGCGCATTTGGACTTCTGATCGTTTCAAATCCTCTAGCGCATTGGTCAGTAAAGCGCGAGACAGATCGCCTTCTATTGCTGCAACCGCCAAATGCGCTGCTGACTCGAGTAGCCGAAGGTCGCTGGCATTGGAGTCTCGTGGTTCGGTATAATAGTTACAAAACGTTCCAAGAAGCTTTCCGCTATCGGAAATTAATGGACGAGACCATGCTGATCGCAGGCCATTGCTCATCGCAAGATCGCGATGCTCAGACCATAAGGGGTCGGAGGCAATATCCGAAACGACAATCAACTTCCGCAGATGGGCTGCCGTTCCGCATGAACAGGAGGCAGGCCCAATACTCAGCGTCATCAAGAAAGCAATCCACTGTTCTGAAAGTCTATTGCCGGCGGCGAAACGCAATGAGTTATCGTTGTCGTCGAACAGAAGTATCGATGAGATTGTCTTGACGGAGCGTGACTCAATGGCGCGGCAGATGTTCTCCAAAATGGTAGCCAGGCTCTTGCCCTCAGCTAACATTTCGAGTGAGCGTCGTTCCGCTGCCAATAAATATTCCTCGCGCTTCAAATCCTCGATTTCGATATTCGTCCCGTACCAACCGCGGATTAAACCTTCTTCGTTCTTGAGGAGCGCTACTCGAATCAGAAACCAGCGATACTCCGAATCGAAGCGCTGAAGACGCGCCTCGATTTCACCTGCCTGCCCAGTTGTTAGTAAGTCCGCCCAAAAGTCATCGACCCGATTTACATCCTCCGAATGGATCGAGCTGCGCCAACCCAGTCTCACGGAATCGTGGAATGAACGACCTGTAAAGTTAAGCCACTGCTGGTTGATGAATTCCGTCGTGCCGTCGCGCCGACAAGCCCAAGCCATCATGGGAAGGTTGTCGACCACCAGTCTGAAATTATTGTCCGTGATATCCATCTAGTTCAGCTTTCGCCAGGATTGGTTCGTGCGCCGGGATTGATATGCTAGTTCAGAGTTCATAGTTCTGCCAGCTCACGGCTCAGCCAGTACTACGTCTTGTAGGACGACAAAATCGATCCCGCGCCCGGCGTCGTGTTGGTTTAGTCAAGCCCCGTTGCAACCGTGGATCGACGGAGTGGTAGGCGAGAAGAGCATCTCGTCATCCCCGCGGTGTGCGGAACGGTGTTCGCTCCCGGAGAAGGAAGAGCCTATATTTTAGGCTCGGCAGAAAGGTCCTTGCCGCAGAGATCTCTTATCAAATCTAATCACGACTGCATGCCACCAGGCATTGAAGTGTCTCCGAGTTCAGTGAGGTACAGAGCTGACGGGATCGGGTCCGCTGTCTTACCGTCAGATGGAGATACTACGGGTTTGACGTGCAAGTTTTGGTTTGCGAGGCGCGTGCCGGACCTCGCCAATCTGACGATGCAGGCGTCGGTAGCGGGGGACAGGCCGGGAAGGCCAGATGTGGAGGAAGTTGGCAATCGACGAGACCTGTCGTTACCGTTTAAGTCGACGTGGTAGATTGAAACGGAGACAGTCCTCTACCTGAAGAAGACTTGTCGGCTAATGCGAGCAGAAATCCTGAAATTGTTTTCTGATATTTGTTTTGTGCAGATTGGCTTGAGCAAAGCTTCAAGAACCCTCTGCTAGAGTCAGATATTTAGGATAAATGTTTCGCTGCCAGTTTCCTCGCCATTGGCTTCTTCTTTCGTGCCTTTATGAGAAAGCCCGCTAGAATCGACGCATGGTTCACAGTGGTGTCGCGGGCCGCATATAGCAACGTGGCCTTGCGGTCCCCGATCGCCTTGAGAACCTCCGTCACGGCCGGGTTGGATTTCAGCTCGTCCCGATAGCGTTGCTTGAACTCAGTGAATCGATCCGCACGATGATCGAACCAAACCCTCAACGAAGGAGTTGGCGCGATGTCTTTGCTCCAGAGGTCGATGGAGGCTTCCTCCTTCTGCAGACCGCGTGGCCATAAGCGATCTACCAAGATTCGCTTGCCGTCGTCGGGTGCACGCGGCTCGTAAACCCGCTTGATCACAATTGACGCCATGCCCAATCCCTTCCGCGGGACGTATGCGGCCTGCGGGGGACCGCTGCACCCGTGGCCGAAATCCACCTATGCGAGACTACGCAACCGAAGTTGCCATGGGCAAGATTGCGCTGCCCGCGAACAGTGCTATCTCACCTGCGCTCGTCATATGAGATCGGATACGCAACCTCACGAACGGCGAGCATTGGATCGGCAGCTTCAATGCCTGGCGGGAACGTTGCGGGCATGAACAGCAAACTTCTGCTCGCCTCTTGCTGGTCGGGCACCAGGCACTCTATGCTGATCGTCCCAAGCTTCGCCGTGGCTCGACTTTCGGGCCATGCGATAGACGGATCTTCAATCTCGTCGTCGGCCGTTGCAAGTTGAGCGTACCAATCGAATCGAATCGGTGCCGTTGCAATCCGTGTAGCAATTTCTTCGGAAAGATAATTCGGCCCCATCGACTTGCGAGTTGCCTCGTCGAGGTAATGCTCTCCAGCCTCGGGAACGAAACGATAGCGTACAAACGTCCGTTCGTTCGCTTCATTCAGGAAAGCTACCGAGTTGACGCCAAAATATGCGGTGGTGGCATAGCTCTCGGGCGGCGGCTCCTGCGTTGTAAGGAACCGTTTGGCGATAGCATGACTCTCGAGATATTTGTCCAAAGGCGTCGGCTTTGGAACGCCAGCTCCGCTGGAAGCGATGCTCCGCAATAGAATTCCAAACTCCTGCGCTGTCGAAACCGGAAAGCCGTTAAAGCTGTGACTGACGATGTCCAGGCTTTCGAACCCGCCGGTACCTAACTTGATAGCTAAGCCGCGCGGATTGGCGTCGATGATATTGTCCGGAATATTCGGAATGCCGGTGAAGTTCGAGAATCTGATTATCACCGGAATTGCCGGGCCAGAAAACAATGCGGCTTTGCTGAGAGTCCGTGCAGTTTCCGAGGGCAGGAAGTTGCCGGTCAATATGATGCCTTTGGCATGAACAGCTCGAGCTCGGTGTCTTCCAAAGGCCAGGCGAAGGTCATCGACCAACTGCGCAGCCTGAGCGGCAAGAGCGGTTGGCGGTTGAAGCAAGGGGTTGGCAGGTTCTACTTGTCGTCCGCTGAGAGTTTCTGACTTCGAATTTGTCGACACGGTCTGCTCTCCATCGAATGAGTTATGTTGTTCTAGCCGGACGATCGCCATGTTCAGAGAAAGGGGAAGCGTCTAGGCACTAATCGATGCCATGGTGCGCCATGCCTCAAGGCTGGTATTGCAGTTCCACAGGGGCGATGTTGCAATCGCACGCTGCCTTCAAAGTCAGCGAAAGTCTGCTCTCATTGAATGGCGTGCACGACTACCGGGCTGAAGTCTTCGAAAGCTTCCATATATTCCGGTGGCTGGCTGACAGAGGTCCCGCGTATCCGATGCAATCAGATCGCCTGCGGGCAACGGTGCGCGAAAAAGGCGCCGACGCCAGCGGCGGCAATGCAAGCGGCCGCTCCGACACCCAGAGCGAGGCGTGGACTCACCGCATCGATCGCGCCGATGATGGATGCCCCCACGGGGGTAGATCCTATAAAAGCGGTAGACCAAAGCGCCATGACACGTCCTCGGTACTCAGGCGACGCCGCCAACTGGATCGTGCTATTGCCGGTCGTCAGAAACAGAATGCTGGCAAAGCCCACCATAAGAAGAAACGATAGTGCCGAGGAAACATTAGAGGTGAACGCGGTTGCCAGCATCGCTGCTGCGTAAAAAACCGCTATCCAGCTCAGTCGCTTCAGACCGGTTGCCGGCCGCCACATCGCGTAGAAGCCGCCGGCGACCGAGCCGGCGCCAAAGGCGCCAATGAGCCAGCTATAGGTCGTGGATGTCCCGTCGAGTGAGACACGGGCGAAAAGTGGGAGGCTGACCTCGAATTCGTAAGTGAGGGTACCAATCAACGCCATCATTGCGATTGGACCGATGATCTCTGGCACCGTCAACGCGTATCGAAATCCCTCGAAAAGTTGACCTCTCGCGGCTTTCGCTGGCTTCACTGGGTGAAGTTCGGAAAGGGTCATCGTCGTAAGCGCGAACAGCACGGCTCCAAAGCTCGCCGCGTTGGTGAGAAAACACCAGCCAATTCCAACACTGGCGATCAGTCCGGCGGCCACCATCGGCCCGAGGGCGCGGCCGACGTTGACGAACGTGCTGTTCAAGGTGACCGCGCTTCGGACATACTCTTTGCTGACCATCTCCGGAATGAAGGCTTGGCGGGCTGGATTGTCCAACGCTGAAAGCGTGCCGAACGCAAGCGCAAGCAGGTACACGAACCCGATACTGATTGTATTCGTGAGCACGAGAACGGCCTGGATGACCGACAAAACTGCAAGAGAGAATGCCGTTCCTAGGAGAATGCGCCTCTTGCTGTACCGATCGACGAGGAGACCCGCATAGGGCGTCAGCAGTAAGACGGGAAGATAGCGAATCGCCGTGACGAATCCGACGCCGGTTGCTGAATTCGTGAGCTGCAGGACTAATATGGCCTGGGCGACCGTCTCGGTCCAAGAGCCGATCAGACTGATGCCCTGGCCCAGCACGAAACGACGAAAGTTCGGCACGGCCAGAGCTGAAAATCGACCTGCTGGCTTCAGGGTGCTTTGCAAGGAGGCTGCCATTATCGCGGATCTCTTTCGAAGCCCCGCGCCGGTATGTGGCCGCGCGCACAGGAACCCCGCAATTGATAAGGGATCACCCGGCATTGCTTTTGTCGGAGCTATTCAGCTCAATCCATATGATTTTGCGCCGACTCCAGCCAGTCGCCCCCCATCGACGATGAGGTATTCGGGGCGGATCGGACGGTTCTCGAGAAAGCATTGGAGTATCTCGAGCGTGCCGGCCGCGTAGCGCGCCTGCGCGGACAGGGAGCTGCCGGAGATATGTGGTGTCATTCCTTGATGAGGCATGTGACGCCATGGGTGGTCAGATGGAGCAGGCTGCGGAAACCAGACGTCTCCGGCATATCCGGCCAACCTACCGGATTCCATGGCGCGTACGACTGCATCGCGGTCGCATAAGTCGCCGCGCGCGCAGTTGATGAGATAAGCGCCGCGCTTCATCAACGCGAACATTGCGTCGTCGAACATGTGCCTCGTCTTCGGGTAAAGTGGAACCTGGAGATTGAGCACGTCACAGGCCTTGGCGATGGACTGGGGCGTGTCGTGATAGGTGAGACCGAGCTCCGCTTCGATATCTTGCGGTAAGCGATGCCGCTGGTTGTAATGCAAATGAACGCCGAACGGCTTAAGCCGGCGCAAAACCGCAAGACCGATGCGGCCTGCCCCGATTGTTCCAAAGTGCATACCTTCGAGGTCGTAGCTCCTGCTGACGCAATCCGCGATGTTCCATCCTCCGCTGACTGCATAGTCATGTGATGGGAGGTAATTTCGGACCAGAGCGAGCACCGACATGACGACGTGCTCGGCCACGCTTATGCTGTTGGAGAATGTCTGCTCGGCCACCGTGATTCCTCGCTCGGAGGCGGATCTTAGATCGACGTGGTCGGACCCAATGCCGGCTGTCAGCGCAAGCTTTAGATTTCTGGCCTTTGCGATTCGCTCGGGCGTCAAGTATGCGGGATAGAATGGCTGGGAGATGACGACGTGTGCATCGGCCAGATTCCGCTCGAAAGCAGAGTTTGACCCATCCTTGTCACTGGTCACCACAAACTCGTGTCCATGGCTTTCCAGATATCCGCGTAACCCCAATTCTCCCGAAACGCAGCCGACCAGTGCGCCCCGCTTGAAGCCGGGCGTCCCACGCGGCGTCGGAAGTGTCTGACCGTCCGGATAGCTGCTGATGACGGGTATGTCGTCGCGAGCGTACTGTGGCGGATAGCCGGTCGAGGGATCGGGATAGAGGACACAAAGAATCTTGGACATGGGATCGCCTCGCGCCTTAGAACTGCGACGATGAGAGTGTAGGTAGTGGTGGTGGCGGTCTTCATCAATCAAACGGCTTCATAATTATCATGCGATCCTGCAAAGATACGCGGACAGAATATCTCCGGAAAGTTCTAGCGAATCCGTAGGCCTGAGACGTCTCGGAAGAAAGCCGTGCTGCGCAGCAATCCGTCGTGCTTAGTAGGTAGATGAGCGTGCGCCAGCCGCATACTTTTCGCAGCGAAATAGCTCCGAATACGGCGGGTGGTACGGACGAGTCCGATGAGATATGTCGCTGCGGCTCGAATAGCGCTGACCCTATTGCTGACGTCACAATGCATGCACAGGCAGGACCATCCGTCTTTGTGTGCCCGGAGACGATCGAGGGTACGACAACCGAGAAACGGGCCGAAATCCACAAATTACTTCTTACTTCCGTCAGGAAACGCAATGAACGATCTCGCGCGCTTGAATGCGAGCATCGACGGCCTCCGGCGCCTCGGTTTATCACAGACGCTGATCGTCGATCACCTGATCGGAGCCTACTGCCCAACCGTCGCCAAGGACAATTCGCTTTCCGACGCCGAGAAGACCGCGAAGGTTCGCCGGTTCGCAAGCCGAATTACCGTCCTCGTCCACCGGGAAGAGGATATCTCCGAGATACTACTTTACGTTCCTTTGAAGCCGTCCGTCGTAGATGCAGTGAACGCAAAAGCGCAGGCGAGCGGCCTATCCGTGGAGAGATGGCTTTCAAGGACGATCGAGGCCGCAGCGCAGTAGGACGAAGCAGTTGGTCGGTCAAGGTCGCTTTTCGATCGTGCGAGCGCAAAATTTTCAGCACTGTTCAAATAGATCGACGCCAAGGAGGGCGACTAAGTTTGCTGGCAAGCCAGCCGATCCGAGGCTGGGGCGCCACCTGTTCCGGACGGCGATAGCAAAGGCACGGACGATAATGGAGAATTCCGATGAGCAATAAAGCCGTAACGGTCGCTGTGTTCGTGTCCCACACGCTGGCCGAAGACGCAGTGAGGAAACTGGCGATCGCAAGCGTTGACATGAAGTCGATTTCGATTATCGGCAAGGATTACCACAGCGAAGAGAATCCCGTCGAATATTACAACGCGGGAGATCGAGCAAAGATTTTTAGGAAGATACGGTGCCGTCTTTCCGGTTTTCAGCCACCTGGTAATTCTTGGGCCGCTCGCATCTATGGTTGTGAGTACTCTTGAAGGTGGGATTATCGGTGGCGCCGCGGGTGCTCTCGCGGGCGCGCTCAGCGCGCTCAGCGCGATCGGCGTGCCGCAAAATTCGGTCCTGCGTTACGAAACGGCTTTGAAAGCGGACAACTTCGTCGTTACCGCGCAAGGCACACCGGAACAGGCGGAGAAGGCACGGGAGGCTCTTGAGCCCACGGCCGAGGCTGAAGTGTCGACGTTCTCGCCCAAATGAGGATCGAGCTAAAGTTCGGCGGTTGACAGCTCCGGACGTTGCATAAACGTCCAAAGCGAGTTCGGCCGCAGGCTCCAGCGGTGGGCGCGTTAGGCACCTGCATCATGACGCACTTCTGATCTGCGATGAGCTGTTGGGATCTGCTGGGCGGCACGCATCGTAGCGAGACCTAACGGGCAAGCAGTCAGGAGTGTGCAGGGGCATGGCGGAGGATCGAGGCGAACCAATGCTGACCGAACGGCATTTTCAAGCCACGACGCCCACACAAGAACGCCGCGTCTGGCTAGTCGTTGCAACGGCTTGTGTTGGCGCTTTCATGGGTCAAATGGACGCGAGCGTTACGCAGCTGATTCTGCCTGTCCTGGAGCATGACTATCGCGCGAGCGTCGATCAGGTCAGCTGGGTCTCTGTTATTTACCTCCTGATTGCCGCCGTGCTGCTCCCCGTGTTCGGACGCCTCTCGGACATCTATGGACGCAAGATGTTCTATCTCTGCGGCTTTGCCGTCTTCGTGCTAGGGTCAGCGCTGAGTGGGTTGGCCCCCAACCTTGGTCTTCTGATCTGCGCACGCGCTTTACAGGGGATAGGATCGGCCATCCTGGGCGCGAATAGCGTAGCGATCATTGTCTCCGTCGCGGGCGAGAGACTCCGGGGACGTGCGCTAGGCATTCAGGCCGCTGTTCAGGCGGTGGGGTTGTGCACCGGACCAGCGGTTGGAGGCATCATCGTTTCGGAGCTGAATTGGCGCTGGGTGTTCTGGATAAACGTTCCAATCGGTATTGCGGGTGCATTAGCGGCGGCGCTGGTGATCCCTCAGTCTGGGGGAAACGCCAGTGGCGAGCGCTTTGACCGATGGGGTGCTGTGCTGCTCACCCCCGCACTTGGCGCCTTTGTCTTCGCGGTCAACCAGGTTGGCGCGTGGGGGCTGGCTTCGCCGGCAGTTTTGATGGCCGCCGTTCTAGCGGGTGTGCTGTTGGCTGTGTTTGCTTGGTGGGAGGCCGGAAATCCATCTCCGCTGATTTCGCTTGCCTTGTTCCGTAATGCGTCATTCGCATTGGGCAATATTGTCGGGATGATGGCAAACGCGGTTCTGTTTGGCGTTTTCTTCCTGATACCATTCACATTGGAGCGCGCTTTTCGGGATACGCCGCTTTCGGCGGGGTTTCGTCTGACGCTCGTCCCTCTTATGCTGGCCGTGGTCGGTCCGGTAAGTGGGACGTTAGCGGACCAACTTGGCGCTCACATTCTCTGCTCGGCGGGCATGTTGACGGCCGCCGGGGGGCTAGGGCTCCTCTACATCGCGCTCGATCCCAGTTCACCGAGCCTAGAGATGTTGACCGTTGCGCTGGGCATTTTTGGTGTCGGTCTAGGGATCTTCTTGGCTCCGAACAACAGTGCAATTATGGGCAGCGCGCCTCCGTCTGAAGTCGGCGAGGCCGGCAGTGTGATGAACGTCGTGCGAGCCCTGGGTATGAGCATCGGCATTGCTTTTACGTCGACCATCCTTGCTTCGCAGATCGCCGGTGGTGCTGCTGGCGTTCAGACGATCGGCCTTGCACCGAGGGAGATGAGCGAAGCCGCGCGGGTTGTCGTAGCTGTCTTCTGTGGCCTTTCACTGTTGGCTTCCGGTGTGTCGGTTTTGCGCTCAAACAGGTGAAGCGCGGAGTCTTCCAGGCCGTCGTGGCCTAATCGTGCATTCCCACAATCAATTTTCTATTCGTCAAAGAAGTCGGAAAGACTTCGTTTTATTCTTTCGGTGGATTAGTGCGTTGAGCAACAGGACCGTTGAATAATGAGAGCAATTGTTATCGATGAACACGGCGGCGCCAACGTACTCCGATTGCGGACATTACCAGCGCGGAAACCCGGCCCCGATCAGGTCCTGGTAGATGTGGTCGCCGCCGGCGTGAACTACATGGATGTAGGTACCCGCGAAGGATACGCCCGCGGAAACACGACGTTACCATTGACGCTCGGCGTCGAGGGGGCCGGCACGATTGTCGCAATGGGAAGCGAAGTAGATGGCTTGAACGTGGGAGACCGCGTCGCTTGGTACTTCGTCTGGGGGAGCTATGCTGAGCAAATCGTAGCACCTGCCAGTGCTCTCGTCCCTCTGCCTGATGAAATCGGCTTCGAGACTGCGGCGGCCTTGATGATGCAGGGTCTGACTGCGAGCCATCTGGTCTTTGAAACCTACGCCATGAGGCCAGGACACACCGCGCTCGTTCATTCTGCCGCGGGAGGCGTTGGCCTATTGCTCACGCAGATGATCAAACAGCTTGGCGGCAAGGTTATTGGCCGGGTGTCCAGTCCAGACAAGGTCGAGGTCGTTCAATCAGCGGGAGCGGACGCCGTCATCACTTCGACAACACACGAGTTCGCGGACGACGTACTTCTTCTCACAGCCGGTGACGGCGTTCAGGTCGTATATGATGGGTCTGGCGCCGATACATTTTGGGGCTCGGTCGCCGCACTCGGCTATCATGGCGTCTTGGCGTACTACGGCCCGCTATTCAATCCGCTAAATCCGATTGATCTAACCGATCTGCCCAAGAGCATTCATGTCACCTATCCGATCGTGATGCACCACGTCAGGACGCGGACCGCCCTGTTGAAGCGATCGGCGCAATTGTTCGATTGGGTCCGCAATGGAAAGCTCAAGGTTCGGATTGGCGGTCGCTACACATTGGCAGATGCTGCGCGGGCGCACCAGGACTTGCAATCTCGGCGTACGGTCGGAAAGTTGCTTTTGCTGCCGCACGCGCGAGAGGGGCGGCAAGAGACGGCATGAAGAAGATAAGTTTCTTCCTCGAACGTTGTCGGAATTTAGTCCCAGGACCGTAGACGCGAACCGTACGGGTTGGCAAGGCGGATGCTCGGGAATTTCGTTTTCCGGGTTCGGTAGCGGCCGAGAATGCCCGAGGGTCGAAGCAAGGGTGGCAAGCCACGTCAAAGACATCAGCAGGAGAGTACAGATGATTACGTTTGAAGTGTCCGAAATAATACGAACGAAGAAAGCGCAATACTGCAGGTTCGTCGACACGAAACAGTGGGATGGACTCAGCCGCTTGATACTGCCGGATGCGAAGTTCATCTTCTTCGGCGTTGATGGTGGAATTCTGCACGAATTCGACTCACTTCAGACGTGGATCGAGTTAACGGCCGCGACGCTCGACGGCGCCCATACGAGTCACCGGGTGAGCAATTCCGAGCTGACGCTGCTTTCGAAAGGGCAAGTTGCCGCGATTTGGGCGATGGAGGACTATCTGCTTTTGCGGGCGAAGGACGGCAACCCAGCTCAGACGATGCGAGGTTACGGGCACTATCACGAGATATGGAAGCAGTGGGACAGCGACTGGTTTTTGGCGAAACTTGAACTGACGCGCACAATCCTAGAGTTCAAGGCTGCTGCAAGATCCAACTGAGCACGCTCGACTACGAAGCAGATGTCGGGGTAGTCAAGAACCATCATAAACCAGACAGCGGTCTGAATATCGTTGGCATAAAAGACTTCTGGCGCCGCGCCAATGAGACGTCCAGATCGAACCATAGTGATGACCGGGCTCTCTGCTGACGTGCGGGCCAGCTGATAGGTGAGAAGAGGAAGCTGCTGCCGAAGTGTGAGCCACTGCGGACGCGACCGGTGCGACTTGCGCTGACAACGTGACACCCAGAAGCTACCGCGGTTATCGCGGCCCGCCGTCATCCAGCGGCGGAGATTCATGCCACTCGCGGCACAACGATGAGGCCCGCACCGGGGCGAAGCGCTTGCGCGCTTCTAGGCGCAGTTCGATGCACAAAAGAGCGCCCAGTCCGAACGCGCGGAAATTCGAGATCTCAAACCTAGTTTGATCTGTCTCAAAAACCGTATTCTTGTAAAAGGTCGGGGCTTCGACGAATAGTGTTTCGGGAAAGGAAATCCGTAGCCACCCGCATGAAGAGCAATCGCTTCGTTAGCCAGCCTTACATGGGGGTGGGGGGCCGAGATGATATGACGATCGGCGCTTCCGTCTGCAGTCCGGATGCGTTCAACTACACCCTTGGCGGCTCGCTCCGGATAAAGCCCGTCGCTGTCTACGAAGAGCTGGCCGAGCGACGTCGCGTTATGGGGTTCAAGCCGCTATAACATTGCGTCTGTAGCTATCGCCACGTGAAGACAAGGCGCCCGGCTCAAAATTCAGTCCACGCCATCGACGCGGCGTTTCGCCGACACACTGCCTGAATACCGTCGTGAAATGGGATTGCGACTGGAAGCCGACGGCAAGGGCTATATCGACTACAGACTCATTGGTTTCGGCGAGCAGGCGTCGCGCCATCTCAATTCGATACTGGACCACGAACTCGCGCGGACGTAATCCGGTTGCCAAGCGAAATTGTGCGGCGAAGTGCATTCGACTCAGTCCAGCAGCGCCGGCCAGATCTTGCAACTTGATGGTTTTGGCATAGTGCCTCTTTACATACTCGAGGACCCGCTTCAGTCGCCAGTTCTGTAGGGGCGCTGCCTGACGGTTAACCGCGGATTGGGTTACATTCTGCAGGCTGAGAATTCGGGTGACGATTGCTAGGCGGACGGCATCAGCATAAAGCCCATCGAACTCGGAGCCGCGCTCCTCAGCGAGCGCCAAAGCTGCCGTAAGGCGCTTCAGGACAGGATCGGAGAAGTGCGGACTGACGGCGTTGGCGAGTGGGCTACTGGGTTCGAATTCGCGAATATACTGTCGGTACTGCGCGACACGGCTCCGCTCGATCCGGAAACAGATGGAGGTACGTACTACCGGGGAGCGGTCTTCTGATGCCGAGATGTTCTTCGCAGATACATTCGCATCAGATTCCCGACGGCGCCGAGGGCGGTTTGCGGCCACCGATATGAGGGTGTCCAGCTCTCTCAAGTCGACTGAAACGGCTACCGGCTCCTTGTCGCCAAGCACAACAGGAAGATCCGACCCGAACGGTGATGTATCGGCAGGCCCGGCGCTGTCATCATCAGGGGAAGTAGCCGCCGTATTGACGTTTACTCGAAGGTTGTCGTCGAAGCGAGAAAATGAATGATGGTCCATAGCGCTCTCTCCGAAAAAGCAGCCACAAGCTGAAGGAGCTGAGCCCGATGAGCTGCTGCATCGGACAAGAGAAGCGGCCGCATCGATCCGGTGCCGCGTTCACTTGTGCGTTTTTACCGTCCAGTCGCGACCGAGCCCAATCAGTTTAAGCGAAGAATCGCGAAGTTTTGTTAAGTGGGAAATCAATGAAGCGACGCGGGACTTCCCGTTCAGATCTCTGTAGATGGTAGGTCGCCTATTGCGTATGCAACCGCACAATCCTTGATCAGACGGTGCGTCTGGTCGTTCGAAATGGAAGTCGTTCGCGCAACGCGGAGCGGGTATTTGAGCCGTGACCCCGTGAGCCTCGCAACTTGATTATCCGCTTTATGAAGAACTTGCGGCGGCGGAGGCTCTGATATCAGCCAAGACTAACTCGCTGCGAGGCGCATTGTCAGCCCACAGGCAGATGTAAAGTGTTTTACGGACGTTCGTGAGTATCGTTTTTCATGGCCAGCCGAATTGCGTCCAGTAAATCTTTATGCCGGACAGGTTTACTTAAAAACTTCACAGCGCCAGCGTTTATCGCTCTTGTCGACACAGGGGGGTCGGTACATCCACTCATAAAAATCACGGGAAGGTGCACGCCAGCCCTGACTAGGTCGTCGTAAAAGTCGAGACCACTTCGCCCAGGGAGTCTAACATCGAGTAGAAGACAACGACAACCGATCGCAGAAGAGCTTTGCAGGAAATCCCCGGTCGACGAAAAAACCTCCGCGCGTAGTCCAATCGATTGCAAAAGCCCTCTGATGGCCTTACGGATGTCTGGGTCGTCGTCGATAATCGCGACAGCGGATCGACCTTCATAGCGAGATATAGTCGGACAAGCCGCCAGCGACTGGTGTGGTAGTCCGACCTTATAGTGGTCGCCAACAAAGGTTGCGCTCGACCCCCATGCTGCTTCTCTGGTGGAAATCGGCGCTGTGAACGTGTAGCCGCGCCCCGAAATTGATTTTACTATTCCCTTATCACCGCCGAGTGCATTTCGTAGCGCTGCAATCTGAACCCGCAAGTTGCTCTCACTTACGATCGTGTTTGGCCATGCACGGGCGACCAACTCCTCCTTCGTGACGAGATTTCCATTTGAATTGAGCAATGCAAGTAGGAGATCAAATGCTCGACCGCCGATCTCAACGGGGATGCCGTCGGCAAACAGTTGCCGCGAATGAGGCAGTACATGAAATCGATTGAAGCCAATCAACGCTTCAGCGGTGTTCTCGATCGCGAGATCATTGACTGATTCGTTCAAGTTGCCGATACGGTCGAGTGACTTTATCGGGGATCCGTTGGTCATACTGAGGCCCTTGTTAAAGCCGCCAAAAACGGAAATCCTGATCACGCAAATAACTGCGGTCGCCGACCGATCATTCAGTGCTAGAAAGGGTCAGCGCCTTGCGCACGCATGACAGAAACTCGTTCCGACGGACTGGTTTGTTGAGAAAGCAAACTGCACCTGCATTCAAAGCTTTCGTTCGGATTTGTTCCTCCGAATTTGATGTCAGAAAGATGGTCGGAATCTGGTAGGCAGATCTGATCAGGTGTCCTTGGAGCTCAAGGCCGGATAGTCCTGGCAGATTAACGTCGATGATCAGGCACGAAGCCCGCTCCGGCTTGCCGTGCTGCAAGAAGTCTTCAGCTGTCAAGAACGTCTCAACCTCAAATCCCGCTGAGCGCAAAAGCTCGGCCACCGCGTTTCGAACAAGGTCATCATCTTCAACATAAGAGATGGTCGGATGAGGCACTATTGTAATCCCGCCTTGAGATTAAAGGATATCGTCCCGCCCAGGCCGCAGCCAGCTCTGCCTTGGTGAGCGTCAACTAGATCAAGGGTCTGGAAAAACCTAGCCCAAGGTCGAGGTACCCGAGCCTGCTTTGGGGAGCTTGTCAGCTATACGAATCAGCTCCGCGAGAGAGTGAGCTCTCATTTTTCGCATAACGTTTCCGCGATGCAGCTTTACGGTAGCAATGCTGATGCCGAATTGCTCGGCAATTCGCTTGTTCGGAGAACCTGCCACAACGAGGCTAAACACCCCTCGCTCGCGTGGGGTAAGGGATTCATAGTCAACTTGAATGCGCGCCTGCACTTGGCCAACTTCTCGCTGGGCGGCGTCACGGCTGATTGCCGTCTGAATCGCGTCCAACAAATCCTGATGACGCACTGGTTTTGTCAGGAACTCGACGGCGCCCGTTTTCATCGCTCGGACAGACATCGGCACGTCAGCATGTCCGCTAATGAAAATGACCGGGATTCGGATATTTGCCCGAAGGAGATCGTCGTGAAAATCCAGACCGCTTTGTCCTGGCAACCGGACGTCAAGTATTAGGCAGCCGGGACCGTCAAGCCGCGTTGGTGCATTGATGAACTCCTGTGCTGACGCAAATAGTTGCGCTCGCAGTCCCACCGATTGGAGCAAGCCGTCGAGCGCCTCGCGTACGTTCCGATCGTCGTCGATCACAATTACGGTCGGCTTCTCGGAATGCTCGCTCAAGTTAGTGTCTCTCGGTCGATGTTGCACGGCGGATAGGAGGCTACTGCCATGAGGAGGCTGCGGCAATGCCAAGGACCAAGCTGCGGGCGTGGCGATTTAGACGATTGGCGGATGGTCAGTGTCAAGTACGGAAATCATCCGACTGCATAATCTGGTTTGCCAGCCCTGTGGGCGTCCGCGTTGGCTGAGCGGTCGAACGGATACGTTCGGTCGGTGGTGCTTTGTATGGTGCGGGCCACATCTCCATCGGCCCCTTGGCCAAGTGAAGAATTCAAACACTACCCGGGGCCAGTTCACTGAGCAGAGTTCTGGCTGCCTGGAGATCGGCGGTATCGAGCCCCTCCTCATACCGGGAGAATACAGAGGCGATCAGCGCGCGTGCCCTCTCCGTTTCGCCATGGCTTTGCCAGAGCCGCCCGAGCGTCATCGCCGCCCTCAGCTCCCAGCCCATGGCGAAATGCTCACGAGACAGCTCGAGAGACTGAAGGAGCGTGCTCTCGGCCTCAGAGAAACGAGCGCAAGCCGCGAGCACATATCCCTTCACGCGCAGCATCTCCGGTAAGTCGAAGGATCGCCCGGCTTTTCCACGTTGGTCGATGGCCTCCATAATTGAGGCCAGCGCCTGGTCGCGCCGCTCCGCCTGCACCAATCCCTCCGCGAGAGTTGAGGCGAAGAGAGTGTGTATCGACCGATGACGGGCTATCCGAAGAATGTCAGATCCTTGGCGGAGCAGATCGATTCCAACTTCGATCTCGCCGCGACGGATCAACAACTCCCCCTGGAGTCCAAGCCCCACTGCCTGATAAGGACCAAGAAGGTGGCGGGCTGCATGATCCACGAGCTTTTCGACCAGCCTTCCGGCGTTCTCCAAGTCACCCACCCATAAAGAAACATAGGTGCCCCATACCAAGGCTATGCCGAGGGTGAGCGGTTGTTGTACACGCTCAGCTTCATCGACCGAACGTCTCGCCGTGTCGATGGCCCGTATCGGCTGCCCGATGAGCCAAAGGCTGCGAGCATAGGCCACTAGCGCAACAACTCGGTCATCAAACCCAATGCGAGGCATGCTGATCCGCCGGGTTGCAAGATGCGGCAGACTGGCTGTCCCGCATCTAACGACGGCTTTGTCTTGAGCGCCGACTAGATGATACGATACTCCACTCATCCACTCCGCGGTACGCAAGGTAGATGTATCATTCAACCTCGCTGCGATCGCTTCGCCGCGGTCGCTTACCCGCAGCGCTTCCTGATATTCGCCTATTCTGCAGAAATAGGTGTGAAACTCTCGTAGTAGCCATAACTGCCATTCAAGATCGTCGAGCGTCTCCGCGAGTTCGAGACTGCGGCTGAGAGCAACCTGGACTTCTTCTGTGTTGCCGCGCGTGAACATCAGGGACACGCCGAGTGCGGCGTGCAATTCCATCTCCTGGCGTTCGCTGGTTGAGGTTGGATCGAGTGCCTCGATCGCGAGTTTCGTCCACCGATGGCACTCCGTCAACAGTGAAAGCTCGAGGAAGTATGGAGCGGCGGCGGTCGCCAGTGCTATCCCAATCACCCGATTGCCTCGTTCCGAAAAGCTCCACTCCAAAGCAGCTTGGACGTCCGCGACGTGCTCGGCGTATGGGACGAAGCTAATTCCTTTCCCGAATACGACGTTGCTGGCGGAAACGCCGGCCAGGAGGTTACGAAAGTGATTCGCGTGGTTCTGTGAAATTTGTGCAGTTTCGTCACTCTCAATAAGAAGGCCGCCAACGAATGCTCGGGTGGTGTTGAGCAGTCGATACCTGGCTGGTTTTTCAGCCGAGAGCGAAATCAGAGATTTTGCCACCAAGTTCGCGATAGCTTCAACGATCCACTCTTCGCTCATGCCAGCGCTGCAGGTGACTGCTATTGCGGCGTCGAGAGTGAATGGTCCCGCGAATACCGACAGTCTGCGCAATATTGCGCCTTCGATAGGTAATAGTAGGTCGTAACTCCATCCAAGCGCGGCGCTCAGCGTCTGATGCCTCGGTATTGCGCTGCGCTTGCCTCGCCATAGCAGTGACAGTCGGCTGTTGAGCAGCTTGGCAGTCCCTTCGATCCCGTACGCGCTCACTCGGCCAGCAGCGAGCTCGAGTGCTAGCGCAATTCCGTCCAAATTTCTGCATATCTCACCAACTAAGGGAGCCTCGGAATCTTTGAGCATAAATCTGCCGACACTTGCCGCGACGCGTTCGACGAACAACTGCGCTGCCGGATAAGAAAGTACCGACGCTTCGGTTGTTGCTTCGAGAGGCGGGCAGTCCAGCGGGGATAGTCGGTGAACCTGTTCGCCCTCCGCTCGAAGCGGCTCGCGACTAGTAGCCAGAATGGAAATATCTGGAGCGCCGCGAACGATCGCCTCAGCGACCAATACCAGGCCCTCCAAAAGATGCTCGCAGCTATCAAGTACCAACAGCATGCGTTTCTCGCGAAGAAAAGCCAGGATGCTCGGCATCGGGTCTTCGAGCCTTACGGTTAGGCCTAGTGCAGCCGCGATGGCGGTTGTCGCGAGGTGCGCAGTTGTGAGTGCGCCCAAATCGACGAACTTGACCATTTCCTCGAACGCGGCAAGTTGTCTGTGACCTACCGCCAGCGCGACCGTTGTCTTTCCGATGCCGCCCGGCCCAACAATCGTAACCAATCGATGAAGCGAGAGATCCTCGCAAACACTGGCGATTGCTTCGGCGCGCCCGACTATGTTTGCTGTGTGAGCGGGAATGCTGCTTGAAAACGCTATTGCGAGGCGCGCCTGCTCCGGATGACGTCGGATTGGAGCGGCAAAGCAATAGCCTCGACCAGAGACGTTCACGATATATCGAACGCCGAGTGAATGCTTTTCAAGCAGCTTACGTAGTGCACTAATGTGGACGCGGAGTGCACTCTCATCGACGACCACATCGCCCCATGCCTTTGCGACGAGATCCTCCTTACTGATGACCTCGCCCGCGCTCTCTGCGAGGATAGTCAATATATCCAGGGCTCGTGCTCCAATGTTTAGGGGGGCGCCGTTCACTTCGAGCGTCCGCAATTTCGGGAACAAGCGAAAAGGCCCAAAGGCCAGAGCTCCATCCTGGGGATTGTCGCCGTGCATGCGGTGCCTCCTCTGTTCCCTGAAGGCCGCTGGTGATCCGCCCGAGGTCCTAGATATCTATCTGGACGCAGGGCCCGCGCGGCCCTGTGCTTTCGCTGCCGCTGCTTAATCATCGATACTAGCGCCGCCGCGTGCAACTGGCGTTGCGGCGATGGCCGCATCTCAAATGTCTAAGGTTGCTCGACTGGGGGCTAGGATCAATATGCGTTTGGCTAGGTGCAGATAGGCGGTTTGCAACTCCTATTCGTTGCGGGACCGCAGTTGAGGTCAGGCAACCCTGTCGGTCCCTGGCACTCGCACACATGCTGCGGCGGCTGCGCGACCGGTTCATCATTCGACAGGGATGGCGACACCATGGGTTTCCATGAGGTGCGGTCGGTGTGTGGTCGGGCTACAAGCGAGGCGCGAGTCCGCACTCTCAAACGTTAAAAAAAGTGCTAAACAGTGCTGTTTGATCCCGAGGCTTTCTTCGTGTGGAAGGAGCAGCCCACCATGATAGCACCGCCTCCCGAACAGCGCGTTTTCCTTGCAATCGCGGCATCCGCCGCCGGAATCGCAGCGTGCTGGCTAACAACAACGCCATTTGGTTTACTGGCTCCGGTTTCCGCTCTGTATCTCTACGCGAGTAACCGGGTGGTTCTGTTGCTCCGCGCGATCTGGGGTTTTGCGTTCGCCGGTGCAGCAATAGTCGTTTACGTCTATGCGAGTGGCTTGCCTAATCCTTTACTTTATTGGGCAGCGTTTTTCGCGCTGGCGCTTTGCATCGGAGAAATCTTTGCGGCGAAATCGCTCCGCGGCGACGCGGTGCGGGCAAAGTGGATCATTGAAAACATGCCGGCCCATACCTGGTCGGCGAGTTCTGGCGGACACATCATACACGTGAGCGCGAGCGTTCTCTGCTATACCGGCGAGCTGGGAGATAAGACGGAGCTTTTCCACGAATTGGATCCTGCGGGATGGCGCCGCGTCGTTCATCCCGACGACTATTTACGGGTCCACGACCGGTGGCGACATTCCCTGACGACGGGTGTCCCATTTGATACGGAATGCCGGGTCCGAAGCGGAGATGGCAACTATCGCTGGTTCTGGTCTTTCGGCTCTCCATCGCGCGATGACGACGGCCGTATCGCCGGTTGGTGCGGCACGATGATTGACATCGAAGAAAACAAGCTTGCAGAAGCAGCGTTGCGGGAACGCGAGCGCGAGCTTTTACAGCTTGTGAACATGTTGCCGAGTCACATTTGGAAGCTGAATCCGGACGGTGAGCCGATCTTCTTCAACAAGCGTGTGATCGACTATCTCGGCGTGGCCGCAGAGGAGCCCGCCGCGCCGGTCATGAGCCGGCTTGCGACCTTCATAGAGACTGCCGTCCATCCCGATGATGCTATCGATGTAGCAAAGAGGCTCAGCCGGTGCATCGTCACCGGCGACAGCTTCGCCATGCGTTATCGGCTGCGTGGCGCTGACGGCGTCTACCGCTGGATGTCAGGTCGCATGGAACCGATGCGGGAAGAGGATGGGCGCATCACCCAGTGGTATGGGCTCTCTCACGACATCGATGATCTCTTGGCAACGCAGGAAGCACTACGAGAGAGGGAGCGCCTCCTATGGCAGCTTGTTGAAACACTCCCGGCAATGATCGACTGCGCTGCGCCGAATGGCGAGCCCGTTTATCGTAGCCAGCGGCTCCGCAAATTCCTCGGGTATGAACTTGAAGAATTGGACGGCGGTGGGACGTCCCGATTGTCCGGCACGCTCGATGCCGGCGTTCATCCCGACGACGTTGCGGGCGTCAAGGAACAATACGCCCTTTCGTTGCTTACCGGTAAACCGTACGCTCGAAGGCATCGACTGCGACGCTTTGATGGCGAATATCGATGGGTCGAAACGCGCGCCGCGCCGATGCGAAACGCGGAAGGTGCGATTGTGCAGTGGAACGTGATCTGCCTAGATATTGATGGCGAGGTTCGAGCGCAGGAAGAGCTGCGACTGGCGCAAGGAAGGCTTGCGCGTGCAAACCAGGCGGCAAGCCTGGCGGAGCTATCGGCTTCGATCGCGCACGAGGTCAATCAGCCTCTTGCCGCTGTCGTTGCTAATTCGCACGCCTGTCAGCGCTGGCTCACGGCGGATCCGCCAAATATCGAGCGCGCGCGTAGAGTAGTCGAGCGCATCATTCGAGATGCGAACGGTGCGGCGGACGTCGTAGGCCGCATTCGTGCCTTGTTCAAGCAATCCGTGGAGACTGGCCGGAGTACCATAGTGTTGGCCAACGTCGTGACTGAGGTATGCGATCTCATGGCCGGGGAGGCGATCCGGCGGCGTACTCGGATCGATGTCGACGTCGATACAGACGTTCCACCCGTCGCACTTGACCGCATTCAAATTCAGCAGGTTGTGAGCAACCTCATTCGCAACGGCTTGGAGGCGATAGATCGAGGGTCGGGTGATAACGCGATTCGAGCGCGCGTGCGCAGGATTGAGGGGGCAGTCCAAGTCGAAATCAGCGATAGCGGCCCGGGTGTCGAATCTCCCGACCGAATATTCCAGCCGTTCTTCACGACGAAAGATCAAGGAATGGGTATGGGGCTGGCCATCTGCCGTTCAATCGTCGAATCTCACGGTGGACGATTATGGGTAGAGAAGAACGAGCCTCGTGGAGCAACCTTTATCTTCACGTTGCCACATGATGCGAAAGCGGTGACATGACAGCTGACGATCACATCGTCTTCATCGTGGACGACGACGCGCGCATGCGAGAGGCGCTGCTGGAGCTATTGGACTCGCACGAGATGCAAGCGTTGGCGTTCGGTTCGGCCGGCGAATACATGAACGCGAATAAGCCGGATGCTCCGGCCTGCCTCGTTCTCGACATCGAGTTGCCGGATATCAACGGTCTCGATTTACAGGGGCAGATCGCGCAGAGTGATCATCCACCGATCGTATTCATAACAGGACATGGCGATATTCCGTCCTCGGTACGCGCGATCAAGCATGGAGCGTTGGACTTCCTGACCAAGCCGTTCAGCGATGAAGATGTCATGACAGCGATCCGCGCAGCGGTCACACAAGATCGTGCAAAGCGGTCGGATCGCGCTGAACTCGCTGTGTTGAGGCAGCGCTATCTCACCCTGACGCCGCGCGAGCGTGACGTTCTTCCGCTTGTGGTGAGCGGTCTTCTAAACAAGCAGGCCGCCGCCGAATTGCGGATAAGCGAGGTTACGCTTCAGATTCATAGAAGAAACGTGATGCAGAAAATGGCAGCGGCTTCCCTAGCCGACCTCGTGCGTACGGCGGAGAGATTGGCGATACCAATTACCCACTCGCGACGACCGGGAGGGGATCGATTGTGAAGGGCAGTGTTGTAGCCGTTGTTGACGACGATCCGCGATTGATCGAATCGATGGAGGAACTGTTGGAGTCTGGCGGTTATCATGCGCGTTGTTTTTCTTCCGCGCAGTCGCTGCTCGACAACGGATTGTCAGGCGTAGACGTGCTCATAACCGACATTGGGATCCCCGACATTGATGGCTTTGAACTTCGCAACCTAGCCATGAGGTTGCGGCCTGGTCTGCCGGTGTTCCTGATTACCGGCCGTCATGAAATAGCGGACCAAGGCCGTGCCCAAGGCATAAGTGGATTCTTTCGCAAGCCTTTTGACGGGCAGGCGTTGCTTGCAGCGGTGGGAAAAGCCTTAAGTGACCGAAAGTGAAGGGCACCAATGAGAGTTGACCAGCAGTTTCGACGAAAATCGTCGCCGATATCTTTGATGAAAGGAGACGATCCAGAGCAGCCCCTCGTCATCATTGTCGATGATGACGCCTCTGTCCGCGAGGCGCTGTCTGAATTACTTTTGTCGGTGGGTTTTCAAGCATCCGGCTTCGCCTCGACTCGAGAGCTGCTCGCTGCCGGCGTGTTGGACCGCCATGGCTGTCTCATCCTCGACGTTCGGATGCCCGGAGCGAGCGGTCTTGATCTGCAGCATCATCTGGTCGAAAGCGGCAATTCTAAACCAATCATATTCCTTAGCGGTCATGGCGACATTCCAATGACCGTGCAGGCGATGAAGGCGGGCGCCATCGACTTCTTGACCAAACCGGTCCGCGATCAGACATTGCTTGACGCTGTAATGTCCGGGATCAAGAGAGATCTGGCACAACGAGCTTCCGCCTTGGCCACCAAGCGCAACCTTGAACTCTTAGAGACGTTATCGCAGCGAGAGCGTCAGATATTGTCTGAGGTTTCCGGCGGCCGGGTAAATAAGCAGATCGCATTTGACCTAGGTATCAGCGAAGCGACGGTGAAGCTCCATCGTTCGAACATCATGCGGAAGATGCAGGCTGCCTCAATCGGTGAAGTCATTCGGATCTGGGAGTCATTGCCCGCATCCGTACGAGAGGCTCGTGCTGAGGTATGAATCTTCGACCGCCCTCACCCCATGAGATGGCCGCGCTATCACGTGGGAGATCCGTGCTGCAATGCCTCATAGTCGGCGTTTGGGACGGTGTCAGGAAGTCTCACCGCCGCGGCTTAGATCGGCGACGGGGAAACCAACGAGCTCTGCCTATCCAAAGCCTGGGGGAGTTGGATCGCATTGGACCGGCCGCGGTTTGAGGAGGGCACTCTGAGGGCGTCGACAATCGATTGTAGGGAGGAGGTCTCAGTATTTTCCAGCGTGATGTGAGGAAGCGGCCTCGATCCATTGAAGCCGACGGCGAATGCGGGCGATGTTCCTGCGCGAGGAAGAGATGAGCTGAACTCGCTGCGTTGCCGATTTCGTTGAGCGACCGCAAATGGTTGCGGCTGAGCAGGAAGCTCACACCGCAGATTCCATTGGTGCCAGTTTAGGAGGCGAAGCATGCTTTAAGCGTGCCGGGCATCGGCCTTGAAGAATGTCAGCAGATCCTCGTTGACTTGATCCTTGTGCGTTGTGCACAGGCCGTGAGGGGCACCTTTGTAGACCTTCAACGTAGCGCCGTTGACGAGCTTGGCTTGCAGCGCGCCGGCGTCTGCGAACGGCACGATCTGATCGTCATCGCCCTGAATGATCAACGTCGGCACGTCAAATTGTTTCAGGTCTTCGGTCTGGTCCGTCTCGGAGAACGCCTTGATGCAGAAATAGGCGGCAGGGAAGCCCGCCCTCATGCCCTGCAGCCAGAATGATTGGCGCACCCCTTCCGACACCTTCGCGCTAGGGCGATTATAGCTATAGAACGGCATGCTGAGGTCCATCCAGAATTGGGATCGATCGGCGATAGCGCTGGCGCGGAGCCCGTCAAACACCGAGATCGGCAAGCCGTCTGGATTTGCAGCGGTTCTCAACATCAGCGGCGGAACTGACGAGATTAGTACGGCTTTAGCCACCTGTTTCGTACCGTGTCGGGCGATGTAACGCGCGACTTCACCGCCACCAGTTGAATGCCCCACGTGGATGGCCTTCTTCAAGTCGAGCTTCTGCACGAGCTCCGCGAGATCGTCAGCATAGGTATCCATATCGTTCCCGGTCCACGGTTGGCTCGAGCGGCCGTGGCCCCGACGGTCGTGGGCGATGCAGCGATAGCCGCGCGAAGCCAAGAAGAACATCTGGTCTTCGAATGCGTCAGAGGAAAGCGGCCAGCCGTGGCTGAAGACAATGGGCTGCCCTGAACCCCAATCCTTGTAAAAGATCTGGGTACCGTCTTTTGTCGTAATAGTACTCATGTTGGCCTCGATTGCTGGGGGTGGGATCGCGTAACGGTACGATCGCGGTGATCGAACGTATTGCGGGATCGGCCAAGCTGTTGCGCAAAGGCACGGTTGTCAGCCCACGATCACGACTTCATAAGGAATACATCGCTCCCGTGCATTTGCTAAAAGGCTCGTCTTGCTCTTGCAAGACTGCAGGTATGCCGAACACTACTGTGTCTCTGGAGACGCGATGCGCGCCTCAGTCGCTACTACGAAGGATTGCAAGATGCTTGATGCTTCCACACCTCGCGCAGCGCTCATGAGCCCGACCGATCTGGGGGCCGGCGCGATGAAGCAAATCCCGCCCGCATTGAGAGTTTTGCTGGCGGACGTCTTCGCCTTGTACGTGAAGACAAAGAATTTTCACTGGCACATGTCTGGAAGTCACTTCCGGGATTATCACCTATTGTTGGACGGCCACGGCGACCAGATATTCGCAATGATAGATGCGATTGCAGAACGTACCCGCAAAATCGGCGGAACGACTATTCGCTCGGTCGGCGATATCGTGCGTCATCAGCGCGTCGCCGATAACAATGCAGAATATGTCGGCCCGCAAGACATGCTGGCGGAATTGTGTGCCGACAATCAAGAATTGACTAGAGAGATGCGTAGGGTCCACTCTATATGCGACGAGCACGGCGATGTCGCGACCGCAAGTCTCCTTGAAAACTGGATCGATGAGACCGAGCGGCGAACCTGGTTTCTCTTCGAACCGTCGCAATGCCGTCTCAATTCGGATCGGTGAATGCTCCGCTGATGGTCATTGACCGTGACGGCGCGATGCTTGCCTTGCTGGCTTCGGGCCGCCGAGCGTCCGGCGTTGTCAGGGCGAGCCGCTTCTCGAAGGGGGCGACGCTGGTTCTGCCGCGCCGCTCGGCGCCGTCCCATCTTTGGCTGACACCGCAGGCTCGACTCCGAACTTGAAGCTCTTCTCTTTCCCACCGCGCGACGACCTGGACTACGGCGGCTCGGTGTCGTGGTGAGGGCGTTGATTCATCCCGCCCCATATTGCCGGCATGAACGGCCGGATGGTTGATCCAAGACCGTTCTCCACCTACTCGAGTGTCCGCGGCGGCCGGTACGGGTCGCTCATGCTGAGTCGACCGACCGATCGCCTCAGGATGACGGTCACGACCTTCTCCGTAGTCTTTCCGGCGGTGAAGCCGATGCGTGTTCATTGTTGCGTTTCACGTCTTCCGGCGCGCAACGTGCCGATTCTGCGCGTCCGCGGTGGTGGGCCACGTGCTGACGCTCAACGTGACGAGACCTAGGTTGAATTGCTGCCTCGATCGAAGCACGCTGACCAGCGTTGGACGGGGCCTTGCTGACCAAACCGCGAGCGGTCAATGTTTAAACCGCCCTGCGAAACTGAAAAGACCGGGGGAATAGTTCGATGCAAGATTGAGCTAGAAGCCGCAAAGGAGCTCATCATGCATTCGACAGTCAAGCCGTCATTTCGCTATCAGTTAGAGAAGCAGAAGCCACGCGTCGGAGCAGGTGGAACGACGCGTGGAGCGTCGGTTCACGAATTCCCGGCGAGCATCGGGATCGCCGGCGTCTCCATGCGTCTCGACGCGGGTTCAATGAGGGAGCTGCACTGGCACGCAAACGCGGCGGAATGGGGCTACGTGATATCAGGGCAATGCCGCACTACTCTATTGAATCCGGATGGTCCGACGGAGACGGACATTTTTGGCCCTGGGGACATCTGGTACTTTCCGCGGGGCTGGGGGCATTCCATTCAAGGTATTAGCCCTGGAGAGTGCCACTTCATTCTTATCTTCGACAATGGTGACTTCTCAGAAGATCATACGTTCAGCATCACCGATTGGCTGGCCCACACTCCCAAGGCTGTTATCGAGCAGAACTTGGGTGTCAGCGCCGACGTAGTCGCAAAGATGCCCAAAGGAGAGGCTTATTTCGCCAAAGGACCGGTGCCCAACGACCGGTCGTTCGATGCTGCGCCGAGAAGCTATCCCGAGTTAGCAAGTCGGCATCGTTATCCGTTGCTTGCGCAGCAACCGCGGCGCATTCCGGGCTGCGGTGTGCAGTATATCGCATCTGTCAGGGAATTTCCGATCTCGACCGGCATGGCCGGTGCGTTGCTCGAGATTGAGCCTGGTGCGATGCGTGAATTGCATTGGCATCCGAATGCCGACGAGTGGCAGTACTACATCGAAGGCAGCGCCGAGATGGCCGTATTCCTTGCGGAGGCACAGGTGGTTATCGATCAGTTCGAAGCCGGAGACGTCGGCTACGCACCGATGGGAGCCGGGCATTATATCCGGAACACCGGTAACGGCCTCCTGCGCGTGCTTATCGGGTTCAACAGTGGGCACTATCAATCGAATGATTTGAGTGCATGGGTTGCGTCGAATCCGCCCGATGTACTCGCAAGCAATCTCGACATCTCACGGGAGGCGGCAAAAGGCCTGCCACGTTCACCGCTCTTCATGGTGTCCGAGCGCGACGCCGGCTAATAACTTCGGCCGCGGGTCTGGCTAAGGTGCGACGTTGGTCAAAGGAGCGCGCCGGAAGGCCGGTGGCAGTCGAATGAGGCAACACGATTCCTGCCCTGACGATCCGATCGCGCTCAAGCGGAGCGGGCGGTTTGTTGAACGCGACATTGCCGTCGTAGCGTAGTTCAACGTTGCGGTACTTTGATGCTTTCGATCGGAGGAGGCGATGAAGCACCTTTTCGAGGCCTCGCTCGGGCTAAAGGGGTCGTAAATTGCCGACAAAGAACGTGCACTTTAGCTACGGCACGTTTTCTCATGAAAGAAAGTCCTATCCCATCTTGGGAGGCTGCTGGGGCCCGACCGTGAGACGAGGGTGAGCGGTGCTTGAGCGCCAACTTTGGCTCGGATCACGGTTCGGCCCGTTCAGAAGTGTGAGATGGCGCTGTGATGCGAAATGAGGTGAGCAGCCGAGATACGATGGCCGCCCAAGCTAAAGCCGCACTATTGGCGCTTGGTATCGTCTACGGCGATTTGGGTACCAGCCCGCTTTACACGGTTCAGGTGATAGCACAAATCATGGGCGATCGGTTTACCGCCGAGGCGGCTCTGGGCTCACTTTCCCTCATCGTATGGGCGCTTATTCTAACTGTCTCACTCAAATATTGCTGGTTTGTGATGCGGGCGGACAATCAGGGCGAAGGAGGAATTCTTGCCTTGATGACGATGACCGGTGCTCAGTGGGCCGGTCGAGGGCGCTGGTGGATCGTTGCGGGTCTATTCGGCGCAGCACTTCTCTATGGCGACGGAATCATCACCCCAGCGATTTCCGTGCTCAGCGCTGTCGAAGGCCTGACTATCGCGACGGATTGGTTTGTGCCGTACACGGTGCCAATCGCTGTCGCTATTCTTGTATTGCTGTTCGCTATCCAAAGCCGGGGCACCGGCACGGTTGGCAGAGCGTTTGCGCCGATCATGTTGGTCTGGTTTGTCACCATTGCGATGCTCGGCATCTTGGGAATTTGGCATCAGCCCGAGGTTCTGAAGGCGATCAATCCGCTCTACGGCTTTGAGCTACTGATCATGCATCGCGGGATCGGAATCGCGACCCTTGGTGGGGTGTTTCTCGCGTTGACTGGCGGCGAAGCACTTTATGCGGACATGGGTCAGGTGGGGCGAAGGCCGATGCGAATCGCTTGGTATTGCGTGGTGCTTCCGGCGCTTGTCCTCAACTATGCGGGGCAGATCGGCAATATCTTGAACATGGGTCATGCAAGAAGCCCGTTTTTCGAATTGGCTCCATCCTGGCTAATTTATCCTCTCGTCGTGCTGGCGACCAGTGCCTCGGTCATAGCGAGCCAGGCAATTATCTCCGGTTGCTTTTCCATGACCCAGCAGGCGGTGCAGCTTGGATGGCTTCCTGCCACTCGAATAAAGCACACGTCTGAGGATGCCTACGGGCAAATCTATGTGCCGTTTGTGAGTTGGACGATGATGATCTTTACGGTAGCGTTGATCCTGGGCTTTGGTAGCGCAAGCCGATTGGCGGGGGCCTATGGGACTGCTGTCTCGATCACAATGGTTCTTACCACGTTGCTGCTATACAAAGTTCTCCAGATGCGGCGGTCCTCTACGTTCTCCGTCAAAGCGGCGCTGCTTACGGCCATATTTCTCTCTGTCGATCTGGGCTTTCTTTCTGCCTGCATGCTCAAGATAGGGGATGGAGCATGGATACCGCTGACTATTGGCGGTCTCGTGTTCGCTACCATGGTAATCTGGCATTCGGGTGCGGCGTATTTGCACTGTCGGAGCCAAGTTCGATCGATGTCACCCGCACAATTCTTCGAACTCCTTAATAGCGGCCGGATCGTCCGCGCACCCGGCACCGCGATCTTCCTGACGCGACTGTCGGAAAACATACCGCCGATTATCGTCAATTATGCACGGCGGACGGGTTCATTGCAAAAGACGGTAGTTCTGCTCTCAGTGACATTCGAGCGGCTTCCGCGCGTGGCCCCGAGGGATCGAATAAGGATCTCACGACTTGCGGAGGACTTCTGGCGCATCAACGTTCACTTAGGGTTTTTTGAAGATCCCGATCTTCCTTCCGTCCTGCTAACCGCGACAAATTTGGGGGGACCGCTCGTCTGCCAGCCGTCTTACTTCATCGAGCGTCTTGACGTTGTCAGTCGCGGCTCTCGCACATTGCCGTTCAGACTGCAGATATGTTTATTTTCAATTATGTTGAGAAATTCGGCCCGCGTGGTCGATCGGTTCAAGGTTCCGCCAGCGACACTGATCGAGTTAGGACGGCGGATTGACCTGTAAGCCGTGCTTACCGCTGCAGGAGCTTGTGCACTCGCTCGGCTATACCTGAGCCGCCAAGCTGGCTCACCGTGCCAGCCACGCCCGACAGGTGGGGGCAGCACGAAAATTCCGGAGTGGATGGCCGAGACCACAAGATGACCGTTCTTGTGCGAGACGCTCGCCTAGCGCGGCGTCGATACGACCGTTTCGCGGCGCTTGCGTGGCTGCGTACAGGAGGCGGTTCCGGTGATTGCTGTCTTCGGCGGGCGCGAGATGAAGGACAGCCGGTTGAGAGCTCGCGCGAGCCCGACGGATACGTGCTCGAGTGGTAGTCACTGAAGAGGGAGATGGCGGCGTGCTTTGCTGCTTTTTCGTCCAAGTTTGGCTTGCGCTGAGCAACTGAGTAATCGAACGGCAACGGCTAATGCCGCAGTTGACATGAAGCGATTGCGCCGTCCAAGGCAAAGCGGCGCGTCCGAGATATAAACCGGCGCAGAGTCCGGCTTACTTCGAGCGCACACTCATAGTCCCGCAGCTGCTTGGCCGAGCCATGCTTTTCGCTTCACGCCTACTCAGAACAAAGCGCACAGAGCGCCGGCTCGGACCCACAACAACCTATGCGGCGATGTTGCACACGCAATCACAGGAGAGATATTGGGGAGCCGACATTTTTGGCTGTACTTCGCGACGGGTTGACTGGCTCACGACGCTACTTGATACCGATGACCATGCTATCCGGGCCAACGAGATGCTCGACGCGGGTCGTGGTAAATCCCGCTTCCCGCAGCCAGGCACTGCAATCAGCGCCGGTATAGTCAAATCCTCCAGTCGTCTCGACCAGCATGTTCAGGCTCATCAGAAGACCGAACGCATTGTCACGACGATCATCGTCGATGAGAGCCTCATAGATGATTACCGCACCGCCATTCGGCAAAGCGGCGAACGCCTTGGCGAGCAGGAGCTTCTTTTGTGCTAGGTCCCAATCATGCAAGATGTGGCCCATGATGATGACGTCGGCCTCGGGAAGCTCGTCCTTGAAAAAATTCCCCGCGTGAAACCGTACCCGGTCCGATAGCCCCATTCCGGCTATGAACTCCTCGAAGACCGGCTGGACTTGGGGAAGATCGAAACCGATCCCCCGAAGATGAGGATGGGCTCGCGCCAACGTAGCCGGCACCATGCCCTGCGCAGCGCCGATATCCACGAACGTCTTCTGATGGTCCCAGGGGAACTTCGCGGCTATCGCTAGCGCCGATCCCGCGCTGATTCCGCTCATGGCGGTCAAGAAGCCGCGCAAGACCTCCGGCTTTGCATACATGGCGCCAAAGAAATCCTCGTTGTTCTTGCTCTCGTTCTGAGGTTGACCCGAACGCAGAGCTTCGGTTAACGAGCCCCAGAAGCCGTATAGCCGCGTATTCGCCATTTCGAGCATGCCGCCAACGTAAGAAGGTTTGGCCCTGTCGAGAAACATATCGGTTTCGGGAGTATTGCGATAAACGCCGCCGTCGCGTTCCAGCATTTTCAAGGCAACCAACGCATCCAGAAAGTCGGGAGCCGCACGCCGATGAAGCCCAATCTTTATCCGTAGGGTCTCAAGGTCCGAAGGCCCGCTTGCGAGTGCACTGAACACACCCAGTTCGACCGCGCTCAACAATGTTTTCGAGCCCCAGAAACCCATGCCCAATTGCAGAATTTTGTTAGGCGTTACAGCCGCTTCGCCAATCGCCGGTGGATTGCTTCCAGCGGCCGAGCTGGTTATGGCTTCACCTAAGTTCATCGTCGCCTCCAGTGCTAGCGGTGTTGAGAGCTCCACGGGGTCGTTCTAACTCTCTTTAATGTGCATCATTGACCGGTCTCTTTGCAAACCCAAGGGGGCAATTCGCATGGTACCGGCGAATGCTTCGTTGGCGTCTCAAGGCAGTGCGATGTTTGGGTAGTTCGGTCCGTCCGTAGTGCCGCCCCGCTCGGTTGGTCTATCTTAGTAGCGGGATGCTTCGCGGCGGAGAGGGCTCGCTGGATGACTTCGACTGAACGAAAAGGTCTTGGGATTCGGCAACGGTCCACGCCGAAAGTAAGCTGCACGTCGTCGCTCTGTCGTCCGCGCTGACGCGACGCTGGCCGCGGGTCCTAAGCAACTCGGTCGATGCCGGCTGGGTGCGCACGAGGATGGGCGGCGCGGGCGCCCCGATCGACATCGAGAGCGGGCAGAAGACCCAGACGTGGCTGGCCGTAAGCGAGTATCCTGCTGCGCTGCTCAGCGGCCGATTACTGGCCTCACCTCCGGCAGCAAGAGCCGGCCGGCGAAGAAGCGGACCCCGGTTTTCAGGACAAACTCATCGACAAGCTTGGCGACATGCCCGACGTGGCGCTCCACAGTCCTGAATACTTCCGCTCCTGATTCAACAGCGTTCCTCGGGCTGCCACTCTCAAGGGCAGCAAAGGGCCCAAAGGCGGAAACTAGTGGCCCGTCGATCGGCATAGCTTCGCTAGCGTCCAATATTGAATCTCCAGCACGGGACGGCGGTCAGACCTGAGGAGTACTCGGTAAGGGTGAATAAGACTTCTATCGGAGGCAAGGAAAGACGCGCGCGCGTGCGGTTGTGCCGCACCGGGCTCTTGTGAACCGAGCCGCGGTGCGTCTCGGCCATTCGGCTTCGATCCCTCGCGCAAGCAGATATAATGTGTCGCTCGCCGGAGGCACTCGCGCGAAGGGCTGCCGCTTCGCGGCACCGCTATCACTGCCCGTCGCGCGGGTGCCTTGTTAACCGGTCTTCTCTAACCGGGGTTGGGACGTCAAGTACCAAATCTGGTCTAATTACTGCATTGTGGCTGTGCCTTCCGACCCTACCGTGGCGTCAAAGCGATCCGGCGATCGCGCTTCTCTTCGAGGTCGGGATTCCCGCCTCATGATGATGTTCGTGAAGAAGTGGCGGGACCATCTCGGGAACGCAGTTACGAAGCAATCGGCTCGCGCTGCAGACCGGTTATCACCCTCGCCATTCCTCGTCCTGCCGGACTCCTTGACAGCCTTTCGGCCGTGTTCTGCTGATCAGTTCATTCGGGTGTCAGGCTGCCGCTGCGGCCTCCGATCTCTCCCACCGGAAGTCGCTGCCGTCGCACCACATACGGTGCAGTATGACGGATATCTTGCGAGCCACCGCGACCAGCGCATTTTTCATGGAACTGCGCTTAGCGATGCGGATGCCCCATGCCTTTAACGAGCACCATCGTCTGGTGTTGACCATCAATGAGTGCGCCGCTTCAAAGAGATGTTCTCGAGCAAAGGCATCGCCGCATCGGGTGATGCGCCCGTTGTAATCGACCTCTCCGGATGCGTATTTGCCTGGGGTCAGTCCAAGATGGACGCCAACATGCCGTGATTTACGGAAGCGGCCTGGGTCATCGATGGTCGTCTTGAATGCTAATGCTGTCAGGGGGCCAACGCCAGGAACTGTCATGAACCGGCGGCAAATAGCATCGCTCCGAACCAGGCGCCCAATCAGGCACGCCAACACGCGCGCTTGTTCGCCGAGGATGCGCCGGGCTTCGAGCAATGGAACGACGAGGGCCTGTAAATCTCCGTCAGCCACGATCAGCTCGCGTACACGTTCTTCAAAGCGGCTTTGGCCGATAAGGCCCACTTTGAATCCGAAGGTTCGAAGCGCCGCCCGAATATGATTGTTGAGGTCGCGTTGCTTGTCGAGCAGGCACCGGCGACTGCCCATCAGCGCTCGTAGCTTTTGGCTGGCTTCAGATTTGATGTGAACCGCCTTAAACCACCCTGTTCGCATCATTTGCGCAAGCGCACGAGCATCGTTGCGGTCCGTCTTGACGGTCTGAGCTTGCATCACGCTCTTTGCGTGCCGGGTCTCAACACAAATGACTGGTAATCCGCCTCCCGAAAGTCCCTTGTGCAGCCAGGAAGAACATTGACCGGCTTCCAGCCCAACGCGCTGCAGAGCGAAGCGGGTATTTCTCAGCCAGGAAATTAGCGCCTCGGGTTCTGTATCCGTCACTCCTTCCCTGACGATATTTCCATCTTGATCAACGATGCAGATCGCGGTGCGCCTCAAAGACACGTCGAGTCCAGCGAAGTAATTCATCAGGATCTCCAGTTCATCTTGTTGGGCGAATCGATCGACGTATTATGCGCCCGAGAAGCCGGTGCCCGGTTACTTCATCTCGCGACTGCACTCGGTCCCGGGTCCCGCCGCTACGCGTCGGCGCTCGCGACTGCACTCGGTCCCGGGTCCCGCCGCTACGCGTCGGCGCTATGCTGACTCTCTTGCGGGTGCCTCTTTTCATTCTCTCACTCTTGCTCTTGTTTTCGATCTCTTGTTTTGGCCTGCGCTGACTTGCTCAACATTCCAACGCTTGAGATCTCAAGGGCGCCGCCCCTCGCGCGCGCCAGGGTAAAGCGCCGGCTGGCGCCGGCGCCGACCCGAGCGGTCTCCCCGGTCTTCCGTGCTTTCGAGGGCGTCACCTTCTCGAACGGCTGACATGCGCTCGTGCAGACCCGCGTCTATCGAGCGGCCCTTGCGGGCGGGCGAACCCCCTCCGCTCGGGTCGCCCTGGCGCTTGCTACCCCCGGTCTCGCCGACGGGCAGGGGTGCAGGCGCGGAGTGCGCGCTGCACCCATGGAAGCAAAAGGAAGAATGATCATGTCGGCCAAATCAGTTGAAATCAATCCCGCGAGCGGGACGGAGACTTTGATTCCGCTCAATAAGCTCAAGAAGTCCCCGAACAATGCGCGCAAGACGCCGCATAGCGAGGTGGCGATCGAGGGCTACGCGGCGAGTATTGCCGCCAAGGGCATCCTGCAAAATCTGGTGGTCGAGCCCGAGTTGGACGGAGAGGGGACGGCCACGGGGTTCTATCTCGTGACCATCGGTGAGGGCAGGCGGCTCGCCCAGCTTTTGCGGGTCAAGCGGAAGGAGATCAAGAAGACTGAGCCGATCCGCTGCATCATCGACACCGCGAACGACCCTCACGAGATCAGCCTGGACGAGAATGTCACCCGCGAAAACATGCATCCCGCCGACCAGTTCGAGGCTTTCAAGAAGCTCGCGGATGAGCGCGGGTTCGGCGCGGAAGAGATCGCTGCCCGCTTTGGCGTGACGGCGCATGTGGTGCGACAGCGCCTGCGGTTGGGCGCGGTTTCGCCCAAACTGATGCAGGTCTATCGCGAGGGCGAACTGGCCCTTGAGCAGCTGATGGCCTTTGCCATCAGTGACGATCAGGCCCGGCAGGAAGCTGTCTATGAGCGGCTATCTTACGAGCGGGATGCCACCACCATCCGCCGTCTGCTCACTGAAACCCATGTCGCTGCAACCGATCGCCGCTCGCGGTTTGTCGGGCTCGAGGCCTATATCGAGGCAGGCGGTACGATCCTGCGCGACCTCTTTACCGAGGATCGCGGCGGCTATCTCGAAGACGTGGCGCTGCTCGATCTCTTGGTGACAGCACGGCTTGGCCGGGAGGCGGACGCCTTACGGGCAGCCGAGGGATGGAAGTGGACGGAGCCCCATCTCGACTTCCCGCATGCCCACGGCATGCGTCGTGCCTACCCGCATCCGGTCGAGCTCTCGGCGGAAGATCAGGCCGCCCTTCAGGTCGTTCAAACCGAGTTCGATCGGCTGACCGAACAGCATCAAACGGCCGAAGAACTGCCTGATGAGGTGGATGCACGGTTTGGTGAACTGGAGAACCAAATCGAGCAGTTTGAGGCGAAACGGCAGGCCTACGATCCCGGCGACGTCGCGCGCGGCGGCGCGTTCGTGATCCTCAATCATGACGGCACCATCAGGGTCGAACGCGGTTTCATCCGCCCCGAGGACGAGAAATTCCCTGCCGAAGCGGGGCAGGAAGGCGATGCTGTGGCAGCCGATGATGAAGGAGGAGGTGACGATCAAGCCACGCGTCATGGTGAAGGAGAGGAGGAAGAAAACGAGGAGGAAGGCGAGGAACAGAAGCTGTCCGATACGCTCATTCGTGACCTCACCGCGCATCGCACCCTAGGGCTGCGTCTCAATCTGAGTGAGCAGCCGGACGTTGCCATCGTGACAGTCACCCACGCGCTCGCTGCTCAAATCTTCTATGTCGGGGCCAATGCCCATGTGGTCGGCATTCAACCGGTCAAGACGGATTTGACCGCGCATGCGGTCGGTATCGAGGATACTCCGGCGGGCAAAGCGTGGTCGGATCGCCATGCCAATTGGGCGGGGCAAATGCCCCGGGACGTCGCCAAGCTGTGGGAATTCGTGGTCGAACTCGACCACGACAGCCACATGGCGCTGTTCGCCCATTGCACGGCATTGACGGTCAATGCGGTCAAATTGCCACTTGACCTCCGGCCGCGCGCCTTGGCGGCGGCCAGCCGTCTGGCCGAGGCCGTCGCCCTCGACATGACCGGATATTGGCGGCCGACGGTGCAGAGTTATTTCGGCCGGGTCACCAAGGCGGGCATCCTTCAGGCCGTCCGCGAAGGCGTCGGCGAGGAGGCCGCCGAACGTATCTCGGGTATGAAAAAGGTCGAGATGGCGGCAGCCGCCGAGCAGCTGCTGGCGGCAACCGACTGGTTGCCGCCGTTGCTCCGCACGGCCAAGACGGGGGATAAGGTCGGTTTGCCAGATGGGGCGCAAGGCCATGATTTCTGCTCGCAAGCTGCCGAGTAAGAGGCGTGCCGGTGCCGCTGGAGCGGCCCCGGCACGCGTCAAATTCCGGCCGCGCTCCTCACGGTGCGCGGCCGGTTCAGTTGAAGCAAGGCGGGCAATTAATCACGCTAACCCGTCCCCAAATGGGGGCCACGATCCGTCCGATCTGCGCGGCTGGCAGTGCTTATCAAGCTGTGCCGCACCTTCCCTTTGATAGCGGCGAGCAATCAGGTTTGGCTACTGATTATGTCCAGATCTCGCGTGTTCAAAGCGCAGTCGCGCGAACAATTCTGGCCGGCGCCGTCGTTTCCCGATGCGAAAATGCGGTCGGGTTCGCTTGGTTTGTCCGGTCCATAGTTCTTGCGTTTGATGCGCAGACGCCGGCTCTTTTCTGATCGATACCGCCGTTTTCCAATGCTGTGGTGGGCGGTGGCTGCCATGGTCATCGCCGTCAGTCCGGTCATGGGCTCGCGTCCAACGCACCTTCGAATGGCTGATCAGGCCCGAGGGACGGCAAGAGCCTCGATCGCCTTCCCGCAACAGCTCACGCCTGCTTTTTTCCCCTGCCGCCAAGCGGCGGCATTCCTCGCGCAAGACAAAAAAGCAGGCTTTCGCCGTCCTCCGCTGGCGCTGCGGGCCTGGTGGCTGCGGGCCGATCGCTCCCCGGGCCAAGGATCGCCATCGAGGCTGCGATGGGCGCGGCCCGAGCAACAGACAGACGGAGATGACCATGGCGACCATCGGCACTTTCACCGCTTCGGACAACGGCTACACCGGCTCGATCAAGACGCTGACGCTGAACATCAAGGCCAAGTTCGCGGCCTCCGAGAAGGACAACGACAAGGCTCCCGACTACCGCATCTTCGCAGGAGCGACCGAATTCGGCGCCGCCTGGAAGAAGACGGTTCGCGACAGCGATCGCGAATATCTCTCGGTCAAACTCGACGATCCGAGCTTCCCCGCTCCGATCTACGCCTCGCTGGTCAAGGTCGAAGGCGAGGAGGGTTTCACCCTGATCTGGTCACGCCGCAACGGCGACTGACGCCGGGGATCATCGGCCCCGCCTCCTCGGAGGCGGGGCTTTTTTGCGTTTCTTGCGCCGCGTTGAAGGAAGGCATAAGAGCATTTTCTCCCTCAAAAGGGAGGTGCGCAGCGACGAATTCTCGGCGCAACTTAAGGCCGGTTCGACGCGCCGAGTTGCGAACCAACCGAGCCTTTGAGAGCGTTTCCAGTGGGCGGCTTGCGCGCTGGCTCGCCGTTTGCGCGGTCGACCGACAGCGCCTTCTTCGACTTGAAACCAGCACCGGCACCGCGCTTCGGATACGAAACCGGCCGCTTGCTAAGCTAACTAATCTCGTTTGGATCGCGAGAAACTTGATGTGATGCATACCTCAAATCGTTGTCCCTGCGTCGCTCGTGCGGTGAATAACCGCTCTGCAGCAACGCCTGTCTTCTTCGTCGGAAGAGCACGATTGCCTCCTTATGGCGCTACGACCTATGGCAGCCGTCCCCCATCCGAAACCCTCGCACGCTTCCTTTTTTCCCCGCCGGCAAGCCGGCTCCTCGCGGCCGCTTCGCTGCAAAAAAGGAGCGGGCTCGGGTGCGCCGCTGCGCTTCGCCGCGAGGGTTCGGATGCGGTCCGGCCGCCATGACGGTCTCGCCATCGCAGGGCATCGGCCCCGCGGCAACGAAGGAGACAGACCATGACCGCGATCGGATTCGTCACCCGCACAATTTACGGCGGCTTCAGGGGCCAGCTCAAATTCCTGCCTATCTGCGCCGACATCGACATCGTGCCCAACCGCGATAAGTTCGGCGATAGCCCACCGGACTTTCGCATCTTCACCCAAGGCCTCGAGGTCGGGTCCGGTCGGATTCTGAGGGGCGAGAGCCGCGGAACGGACTACGTCAGCCTGTCACTCGCAGCACCCGGCCTCGGAGGCCGCGAGCTCTGCGCCAACCTTGGTCGAACGATTGGCCTTTACGGTGACGGCAGCTTTTTCCTGATCTGGAATCCTGTCGACTCGGTCAAAATGTTGGGCTCCCGCGCATCGCGCGGGAGCCCTTTCTTATGTCGCGGGCAAAAGATTTTGAATATCGCCGACGGGTCTAAGAGTGTCCCCAACTGCGCGTACGGGAAGAGCGAGCGCGGCTGAACAGCCTGCGAGACATCCCATTGCGATCGAAGAAATGCACTCGCACGCAGCGCAATTTTACCTGGAGCTGAAGGTCGGACGATGGCTTTTCTATTCGTTCCGATGCAGAAGATCGCTCCATCGCCATCGGAATTTACGCCAATCTATGGACAGCCGAGAGACTAGAATTGATGGCTTGGACGCGTGCCGAGCGGCAGATTTTTTGCGTGCCTCGTGGATCAGCAGATGCGGTTGCGGCAAGATGAGGAAGGGTTAGCGAGTAGCAACGAGCTGGGGGAGTGATGGCAAGATAAAAGCACTGTCGCCTAAGGGCGGCTAAGTGGTTGTCTGCACATCCAAGAGTTATCGCCATGGGTACAATGCTTGTCGCCAACGCGCACCTAGGCCACTCAATGTTCTGCGTAAACTCGTCCGCAGGTTCGTTCGGCATTATCGTGCTGCAAGTCTCCGAACCTTGCTGAGAAGGGGCGGATGGTCGATTTAGCCTCTCATCGGAAGAACAAGCACCTCGCATCAGCGGCCCGTCAGATATTCCTTCACGACTTATTTTCCGAGCCATCCGGGTTCGGAAGCCCTCAGAGCTGCGTCAACCGTGCAATAGCTCGCTTTACCAGGCCCACGGAACATTCTAGGCGATGAAGCAGAGCTTCCAATTCTGCGGAGGTAGCTTCTTCCATACGGAGGTTGTCGTCGGCGACAGTCCGAGCAACAAGACTGTCGACTTGTTCAGTCGCTGTACCCGCGCCCGACGATGCTTCGACTTGTCCCGCCGGTGTTAGGACAATCGAGGTCTTCGATCGCCTAAGAATTGCTGATTCAGCTAGTGCGGCGGGTAGCTTGACCGCGCAGACGACCTCGCCCGTTTCGATGAGCCGATAGCCAGCGCTATATGACCGGCGAGCGAGAACGTCGTCGCCGTCCTCCAAATCCAAGAACGCCTCTACTGATCCTGTCGAAAGGTTCACGTCGTCCGCCCGTTGAGCCCCATCCGCCTTTTGCGATGATAGCAATTTCCAATGTCGAATGTAACTTAAAAGCGGTCGCCTTAAAGGCGTCAATTTGGCCGATGTGTTCCTGTGAAACGGACACACAAAGGGCCCTTACGAGACATCCTTGCGAAGAACATGCGTCGCCTTCGGGCTGTGCGTGGTCTGAGTCAGGAGGCGCTTGCGCACGAGAGTGGGTTGAACAGGACCTATCTCAGCGGGGTTGAACGTTCCGAAAGAAATGTGTCGATCGACAACGTGGCGCGGATTGCAAATGGCCTCGGGGTCGAGCCTTGGAAGTTGCTCAAAGACGACTGACCCTAACTCATTCGTAAAAGCCAAAAATAATTCCTGCCGCGCCGATGTTGACGCTGAGATGAATGGCTGCACCTCCGAGCGTAGCGGGCGTATGCAAGGTTGGGCTAGCGGCCTGCCTGCAAAGCAGCGGTGTCGATCCACGTACCGATCCTATGCCTACCTCGGCGCCGTAATCGGAGATGGCGCGGGCGAGCTGTACTTACTGTACTTCTTCCAAGCCCGCTTCCAGATCGGCTGTCCGTTCCGCACCCCTCGTCGGAGAAAACGGGGATCTCAGCGGTGTTCGGGTGTCGCCTGCCGGTGGACGTGCTCCGCGCGGGCCTGCCATAACAGACCGCCTTGTTGGCGGGTTTGGCAGAATATCTCTCCAGAAGGGCTTTTTGCGAACGAGAACGGCGTTGTAGGCCAATGGGTCGCGGCATGACCACAGCCGGGTCGGGCCTGATCCGCCCGTCAACCCCTCGATAGGCGCTCCCGCAGCGCCGACAGCGAAAAAAGGCCGCGGCTCGATCGAGGTCGGGGCCCAAGTCCGGGAGGAAGGAGGTCGATTATTTGCCGAGCCAGACCTTGGGCGCCTTCTCGGCGACCATGGCTGCGCGGGCGTCGATCTCGGCCTGGGTGATCGACGAGACCGGGTGATCTATGACCACGGGGATCAAGCCTTCCATGCCGACCGCGAACACATCATCGCTCACGAACCGATGGACAAGGGGCTCGTCGGTATGTTTCTGGGCTACTACTACGAGGTCCGCTCCGAGCGGGAATACTTCGATGAGATCCAGGATGTGAAAGTCACGAAGGATATGCTCGACCTCGCAAGACACATCATCAATCAGAAGACGGGTACGTTCGATCCCGAGAAAATTGAGGATCATTACGAGACCGCTCGCTCGAGCAACGCGTGCGGCGGGACTGAAATATGGGGCGACATCGGCTAACTCCTTCGGAATCACGCCCAAGTAGCCATCTTCGCTCATTATCTATGGCCATGAAGCATCGCACTCGAATTCAAAAACATCTGATCATCGCCGAGAACCAGCAAGGTCGGAATCCGGACCAGAAGCCGAGCCAGCAGAACCAGGACCCCGGTCAGAACCAGCAGGGCGGCCAGCAACAGGGCGGCCAGAAGCGGTAAAGTAGAAGAAGAAAGCCCGGCCGAAGTCGGGCTTTCTTTGCGCGCGGGCGCTGGACTACTTACGATTCTTGTCGAGTGCCTGCGCCATTTCGAGATGGTGCTTGAGCGCCGGCAGGGTTTTACCCGCCCAGTCCTTCAGCTTGGCATCGTCCCCGCCATTCGCGTAACGCTCGAACAGCGACACCGCATCCTTATGAGCGCTTATCTGCATGGGGTCGTATTCCGACGCAAAATCTTCGGGCTTAGCGTCGCGCAGCTTTTTGATCTTGTTCTGCGATGCGTCATCGAGCGAAGCCGGGATCGCCGCTTTCAGATTGTCGGGGACCATCGATTTGAGTTCGCGGCTCGTCCTGGTATGGTCGGTCACCATCATTTCCGCAAACCGTTTCTCGTCGGCTGTGCGCGATCTTGGCCGCTTCGATCTCCGTCATGTCGCTCATGGCGGCTTCCTTGATGAAGTCTTCGGTCTTCGGCGCAATTCCAAGCGCGGAATTCACGCCGGTCTTCTCGCCGACAGATTGCGCGGAGGATGGTGAGGCAAAGACTGCAAGCAGGGCAAATGCAAGGGCTGCTTTTTTCAACGAAGGTTTCCTCTTGGAAGGTGAAATGTCGCGATCAACCTTCGCTCAGGATCAAAGTTCCTGAGCGTTGAGGTGCTCCGCGAGCACGACCCCGGTCCGAGAGGAGGGAGACCGTGGCCGCTTGCCCGGGCAATGAGCATACCGGACGCTCCGGCACACACGGGCAATGCGAAGGCAAACTGGGCCGTTCCTAAACTTGTCAGTTAAGCTCAAATCCGGGGCACGCGCTGTGTGCACTTTTGGACCGAGACGCGCGAGAATATCGATCATCATGAGGCCGCACACTTCCGAGCCACGCCGGCAATCTATCGGCTCGCCTTTTTGCGTTTTTAACTTGTGCCTGTCTGTTTCGCTCGGACAATCATTGGGAGTTAAAGGGATTCTTTATGTCAGCCGCGTCGCGCACCTGATTTTCGAACTTTATGCGGGACTCGCAACAATCGGGCGGGTCGAAGGCTCGTCGTTCCAATTCCCGGCGACCCGGGCGCTGTTCGCTGACGCGATAGGAACAAGCGCTGTCCATCTGAATAGGGTAGTTCAGGAGCTTCGCACGAGGGGCTGTTGGAGATGGAGCGTGGAAAGATAGAAAGTCTCGATCTCGACGAACTTCGCAAGCTTGCAGACTTCGATCCGCTTTATCTGCACCTGGACGCTGCTCTCTGATGCGCTACTTTTTCGACATTCGAGACGACTTCTATTCTGCGGAGGACACGGATGGCGAGGAGCTGTCCGGCATCGACGCTGCTCACAAAGAGGCGGTAAAGGTCGCGACCTCGATTGCGGGCGATCTTTTCGTTGCGAAGGGTTCTGAGATCACGGTAACTGTCAGGGATGAGCAAAGGCCGCTCTTCTCGGTGAGGGTCAATCTCAGCTGTAAGGATTTGAGCTAGTTCGAAGTGGGGTCGCACCAGATCGTTGCCCGTAGGTCAGGTTAGAGCGCCGATAGAGTTTCTTAAATAGGCGTGCGTAGACCTTGGTCGACGCTGCAGAAGCCGGCGACACCACCTGGCAGGTCGGAAGATGTGTGGCCAGACAAGCCGTCGCTGCCACGCCAGGAGTTCTTGGCATCGGCTGTCAGGTATCGCGACAAGTGACGAAGCGAGGCTCAAATGGAAACCGTAAAAAAGGCTCCTAAGCTGAAAGGCCCGCTGAATTAGGCGTCCGCCTAGGAAGTCTACCGCGCTCAAGGCGCGGTCTCCTGGGCCAGCTTCTCGCACGCGTACCAAACCATGAGGTTCTTGAAACAGTCAAAGTCGGCCAGCACGTCTGAGCGCTTGAAGCCCGCAATCAGTTCGAATTCCTCAGCGTCGCCGACGGCCATTGCCCAGATTTCGTCTGCAAAGCCATCGAAGATGCAGACCGTATCGCTGGTGTAGCTGATGGAGGAAAGCGGCAATCCGCTCCGTGCCGCGCGATGTCACGCGCATGTGCCTTCAGGCTGGCATTGAACCATGATCGGAAACTCGTTGCGCGGATGTGCAGGGTCTTACGTGGGCGGGACCGGTTTGACATCTGAAGCTCGTTCGCTTTCTGAGCCGCCCTGAGTGGCGGTCTCGATGCCCAGCGAAGGCGCTGGTTGAACAGGCGGATGCGGAACTTGACCGCAGGTGAAGCGGCCCGGCTTGCCGGAGCGAGGGGTTTAGCCCTTGAACTGTGCGCGCCCCGGCGCAGATTGGCATCCTGAAGGGGACCCCCCGGGGCTCAGGTATTGAGCGACGGAAGGCGACCGGAATTGGAACGACTCAAAGGCAGCCCCGTTAGCCGCCGAGCTTCACCAGCGGTGATGCGACGACCTCAAAACATTGGAGAAGCGCAAATGGCGAAAGAGCAGAAGACACTCGACGACCTGTTTCACGATACTCTCAAGGATATCTACTTCGCTGAGAAGAAAATCCTGGCCACGCTGCCGAAGATGGCAAAGGCTGCTCAGAATGAAGAACTGAAAGCAGCATTCGAAAAACACCGCACCGAGACGGAGGGCCAGATCGAGCGGCTAGAGAAGGTGTTCGCGGTGATCGAGAAGAAACCGCAGGGTAAAACCTGTGCCGCGATCGTCGGTATCACAGAAGAGGGCGCCGAGATCATGGAAGAATATAAGGGCTCGCCCGCTCTCGACGCCGGCCTCCTTGCCGCCGCCCAAGCCGTCGAGCACTATGAGATTTCTCGCTACGGCACGATGATTGCCTGGGCCGAAGAGCTTGGCCTCGACGATGCCGTCTCACTCCTTGAGGAGAACCTCGAAGAGGAAGAGGCGACAGACGAGGCTCTGACTGAAATCGCAAAGACAGCGATCAACCAGGAGGCTGAAGCAGCCTGACACTTACGATGAATTAGAAACTGCCCCGCAATACGGGGCGTTTCTTTATTCCGTCCACTCCAGGCCGCGGGCGCCTGGTTCCATTCCCTTGACAATGAATTTCAGACATTCGCTACAAAGCTTAGCGACACCTCCGCCAGTCCCCGCATCGAGGCTGCGGTGACCCGCTATTCACTCGAAGAACTACGTCAGCGCCATGTCATCGAGGGTAGGCCGCTTGAGGCGAGCCTCGAAGAAATCCTGCGCGCTGACGGCCGCGCGGGAGCGCGCGCTATCTTGGCCATGATTGAAAAGCGGCGTTTTGAAAACCGGTCCGAAGGACAACGGCTTTGCAAGATGCTCCGCTATGAAACGCTTCTCGGGGACCAGGGGCATAATGCGGTCGCGGGCGTCGATGAGGCCGGGATGAGCCCGCTCGCGGGGCCGCTCTCGGCTGCCGCAGTGATCTTGAAGCCCGGCACGCGCATATCGCTCCTTGGAGGAAACCTTCAGCGAACCGCGCGGACCCGGCGAGGACAAGGCCAAGATCAGCGTGAACGCGGGCTACAGCGCGCCGGACGAGTCGCCAGACGTCTAAGATAGTGCGGCTCGGCGCATGGACCATCTTGCCATGAAGCGCCGGCTTGGTCGTGATGTTTGCCGGGTGCTTGAGTTGGCCCTTGGCACGCTCGCCAGCGAGGAAATCGGCGAAGAAATCGGCCTGTCGGCTAAGAGCGGCGAGCGGATGGCCGTCAAGTTAGTCGATGGCGCGATCGTCAAGCTGATGGCCGAGTACGCCCGACGCGATGCTGCGGATCGGGAGGCTGCATAATTTATGTCGGGGCGCTAGGTTCACTGTTCAGTTTGGGAACAGTGAAATTGCGAGCGCCACCGTTTTATGTCGGGGCGCGCGATCCTGGCGAAGTCAGCCACGTATTGACATGGCCGGCAACGTCTATTTGGTCCGCCTTGCGCAGAAGCTCATCGCGGCGAATGCCATGGGGCATGCCTTCAGCTTGTTGGCGGAGGTTGGTCGCCTCTTGTGCTAAGCGATATTCGAATGTCGATGTTTGCTTGAAACGACGTCGCGTTTCCATGACGGTGCTCCTGTCCGGTTGGGCGGGAGCGCAATACTCTCAGTCACCGATGAACGCCGAGTGCCGCGCGGTGATCCTACTCATATGGGGCCCCGGGTGCAGCCAAACTAGACCCGCGTCCCTAATTCGTCACTGATTTCGCTTTATCCCCAGTGCGCTCGACGCAAAAGAGCGCCATATCGGCTTCCCGCGTTCGCGCAGTTCTGGCGTCGCGCGCCGTTTGCTGGAGGCCGGGCTACTGCCTTCCGGCGCGCCGGGTGTTGCGCCAGAATTGGAACAGCGCGACGTATGCCTTTTGCTCGCAACTCTGATGTCTGCGCCAAAGCTTCATGAAGCCGTGGACCACGCTCGGGCCTATAGCGCAATGGCTCCCGGCGGGGCGGTTCTGTCGCCTGATGCACCCGATAGCATCCCGCGATCAGCGCTGGACTATCTGGAAGTCTACTCCGAGGTCGTTATCGGCGGCCCGGCGGACGCCGTAGATGACATCCGCGGCCATCGCTTTGAGTTCGCCCATGGCTGGCGCGAGCTTTCCGCCCATACACCGAACGACACCGTAACCCGCTTCGTTTTGCCAAGCGCGCTGGCTTCCCATCAACAGGCAACACATCGCATTGCTGGCGTGGTAAAGGGCGAAGCATTTGTGAACCTAATGAAGGATCTATTTAATGGCATTGCTTAAGAAGAAGGAGGCGGCAGAGCCGTATCGCATTCCCTCACTCGCGGAGGCCGATCCGGCTTATGCAGCGCTGCTGCAAAAGCAATCAGACCTGTACGCGCCGCAATCGAAACTCACCAGTGAGCGCCGCGATTTGCAGAAGCGGATCGATGAGTCTGGGGCAACCGAGCCAATTGTCCCGGCGCGAGTAGTGGCGGAATTGCTTGGCGACGCGACGGATAGCACGCCGATGCTTCGAAAGCGGGCGACGGATAACCGCTAAAGCAGTAGCCCTGTTTCGGCGTGGCATCGAACTGCAGCGCGGCCCGCATGCCCCCGCCGAGTTGCGAGACCTAAAAATCGCACTCGCCGAAGCGCTCGGCCGGTCGAAATTCCGTGCCAGCCCATTGGATCGGGAGCCGCGGTCATTGATCGGTTGCGACAAGGAGCCGGTCGAGGTCGAGCTGGAGTTGAGGGCGCGGCTGAGACTGCTGTCGGGAAAGCCAACCGCCGATTAAGTTGTCTCGGATTGATCTGTCGCAAATGCTGACACCGGACCAAAGACTATATTGAGACCGGTTTATGGAGCTCTGCCATGATCATAGAGCGCTTATCCCAAGAGCATCGCAACATTGAGAAGTTGCTGGCGATCCTCGAGCGGGAACTCGAGGTATTCGACCGCGGCGACCGTGCTGACTACGAGGTCATTCACGCGGTTATCAGTTACTTCGAAGTCTACCCAGAAATTTATCATCATCCCCAGGAAGACTTAGTATTCGCCAGGCTGAGGGCACGAGATCCGGTTGCTGCTGCGAAGGTCGGCGATCTAGCTCGCGAACACCAGAAAGGGGCCCAACTTCTACGCCGCGTCGCTCAGGCGGTCGACAGCGTTCTCGCGGAACGTGAAATTCTGCGCGAAGACGTGGATCTTATCGTTCGGGATTTTATCGCGCACGAGCGCCGTCACATGAGGATGGAAGATCGCGATTTTTTTCCTGTGGCACTTAAGGTTCTCAAGCCTCAAGATTGGGCTGAGATCGCTTCAGCCGCAACGAGTCACAATGACCCGCTATTCAGCGACGTTGCCGAGGAGCGGTTTGACACGCTGCGCGCACATATTTTGCGGCTTGAGCAGGAGGCTGACGCGGAGCGTAAGTAATCGCTGGCATCGCGCAGTGCATCGTGCCGCGTGACGCTGAGGACGCTGAGGACGCTGAGGTCAAGCGCGCAAGGGAGAGAATTGGGCTGCGCCTTTGCTTCCGCGCTCACATACGCTTGTGGCCCGAAGCAGGAGGCTACGATGCCGCTCCACACCGACAATCTCGAATCGACCATGCGCTATGCATTGCTGACAACGCGTGCTATTGCCCTTTGTCCTTTCCATCCAGAGGTCATGATCCGCGTCGGAGACAGCGACGCCGAAACCCATGCTTATTACCGCGCCAGAAGCATCACCAAGAGTGATGGCACTTGCTGGCAGCGTGAAGATCTCGTGGAGGAGATTGTGCGCCAACTCACGGATGCGGCCGACGGCGTGTGTCCTCGGTGTGCGCAGCTGGTTGCTTCCCATAACTGACGGGCCGCGCCGTCAGGAACGACCGACACCCCAACGTCTAATGGACGGACCCTGCGTTTGGTCTTCTCGGGAGCTGTTTCTTTGGCCCGTAACTCTCTCAAGTAGCTTCTAGAATTTGGCAAAACAACCGAGGCGCCAATTGCCCGTGCGGCTCAGCTTTGCAGTTTAGTCTGCTTCTTTAAGTTGGAATAGCGAGCTTCGACTGACGCCTGGTTCCGGCCGAGCGCTGCTGCGACATCCTTAAATGACGCTCCGCTTTCTCTCATCTGTAAAAGCATTTCTTCGTCCTCTGCGGACCAAATGGTCGAAGTTTTAGGCGCACCGGTACGGACCATTTACACCCTGCTGCCGAGTTTTCTTGACCATCCTAGAGGTAGAACGCTTCAGAAAAATTGTGGCAACTGGCATCCCGCAACAACCTCTTACAGGTTGGGCAGTCGTACACGCGCACGCCGGATCGTAGAGAGATCAGCGATCCGCTGTTGGCCCTTAAGGCTGGCGGCAGATTGGCTAAAGCTGGCCGAAGGTGCCAGCGCGCAAGTTGAGCGTAAGAGGTGAGTATTTTGGTTGTTGCTGTTCGCCTGTTCGCCAAGCATCCGGTCTAGCGGGTTCGGCGCGTTTTCCACGTCTGGAAGGTCGGTAAAGCCGCTTCGTCGCGGCCCTAGATGGCTAACGATCAATCGTTGTCTACACGCGCGTCCCTAAACCCCACGGGGTGACTCTTGCGAGCCTTGGCGTCAGCGGCGCTAGCATCTTTATCGCCCAAGCCGTCGATCGCATCTCCGGCCAACTCGCTGGCCCAATCATTTTGTGTTGGATAGCCATCAAGCCAATCCTGTTCTGCGGCTAGGGCCGACCACGCCCGCGCCATCCGCTTGTAACGGCGCGTCGCCTGCGCATTGGTCGCGCCATCAGCGAGTTGCAGGCAATTATGTGCATTTTCACGAAATTTATTGGATGTTTTGGCCATCGGAGACAACGGGCCCCCGATGAGATTGTTCCGACTGCATGCAGCGGCCGTGGTGAGCGGCGGGCACGCGCGACCCATCAACTACCGCTGATGCCCGAGGCCGATTCCCAAGCCCAGGGCCTTCTGACGGAGCGCACTCTCTGTTCGCTTGGTCATCTTGGCTATTTTGACGACAGGCGTTCGTGCCTTGGAGTGCGCTTTAAGTTCCTTGATATCGGCAGCAGTCCACTCGCGACGGATTGCTCTTTTCTTCTTAGCCAAAACGGCGCTCCTTCGAGGTTGAAGGCGCGGTCTAACAACATGGCGCGTGGTGCGCAACCTACCGCGAATGGCCAAGCAGCCGCTTTAGCGAACTCAACAGCGACCTTGAAATATTCCACGCCCCCGTTAGCGCCACATGGCTCGATTGATAGATGTCGGTTTCAAGGCCGACCCGAGAGGCATGCGCGCCGAAGTCTTCAAGCACCAGATAGATGTCGCGGTCGAGGCGGTCGGCCGGCACGATCGATGGCGAGGAACGCATACACCACTCCGACAGGGCGAAGAGACGGCCTCGGCTGCAGGGGTCAAGGGGCGTAGGCCCGCTCCGCCGGCTCGGCTAGGCAAGCGAGCGACGACTCAAATATTCGCCCGCCGTTGTGGTTCCTTGTCCAACTCAAGCTGGCGCTGTCCGTATTTAACCCAGTGTCTGAAGCTGATTTAAGGGGCCTAACATGGTAGAAGGCAAGCCAGCGGGGAGAGGCGCTCCCACGTCCCGCGCGGGCAACAGGAAGGCTGGGCCGATGATCAACATTGCTGAGTGCCGAGAACAGGCTGAGCACTACAAGAGACTTTCTGGCGCGAGCGGCATTTCCAAGGATCGCGCCGACGTTCTGAAAAACATCGCCCGAACCTATGTCGGTTTGGCCGGCCAACTGGATCGACTAGCTTCCCTCGCGAGGAACGAGCAAAGGTAAGGCAGCTTCATCTGGCGGCCTTAGTTAAGCTGCGGCGCTTTCGGATGATTTCACGAAGCTTGACGTCGCCGCTTCGATAATCTGACGAGGCTCCTCTTCTATGCGGGGCGGCGGATCCTTAAGACGGCGTCTGCGGCTTCCAGTTCGGCACCTTCCGTTGGCCGCCGCATTGTACGCAGATGGGCGACACTGATTTTGTGAGATATCTGCGCCAAGCGCAGAATTGCCTGCATGAGGCTGAGAGGGCGACGCGAGAGGTCGACAAGGAGGCGTGGCTGAAGCTTGGGGAAGAATGGATGGAGATGGCGCGCAGGGCTCAAAGGCGGGCGCCGTACAAGCACTAGACCTCGCGGGCCGGTGGGAATCCGCCCTAGGCAGGGGAGATTTAGGACTTGGCTGGGAACGTCTATGTTGCGCCCGGCTTGTGTTCTGCGGTGACGGTCTCGGTCCCACGAGGCAGAAGCCTGTCCGGAGCCCCAGCATCATAACGCCCCCCGGCCCAATGCTGGGGCCTCCACGGGCAGCGTCTCCACCAGCGGAACTTTCATCCACCTCTTAATACTCGCTTTCCAACGTCGGGAAGCGCACACTGAGGCATCACCGCAGGGCCAGTGGCATACATCGGTGATGAGAACGCCAATTTGCGCTCCCGCCTTCTCAGGAATCGAGCAGCGCCATGCGGCAGCAATAACTCAAGCCACTGCGCAAGCAACGTCAGAGGTCTGGATCGCCTTCGCGCAAAGCCCGCCTCGCCGGCGGAAGTATCGTGCCGGGCGCGCCATTTGAGCCAGCGGCCTGATCTTCACCAACACCGGTGGCGCTGTAGCTTTCAACCTCTATACCGACCTCAAGGAAGACGTGACCGTTGGCATTCGTCACATCCCAACCGGTCTTTCTGAGTCCGCAACTGGCCCTTCGCGGACTTGAACCGCGGATCCGGTGATGTCCGCTCACAGTGGCAGAGCAGACCATCTATGGACCCGCCGACTTCCGAGCTTGACTCAAAGCGGGCTCACTTCGCCATCCACGACCACGTAATCCGCTTTCGGGCTACTTCAATTGCCTCGGCCCGCGCGGCGTCGTCGGCTTTTCCGGCGCGGACGGTGCAAGACTCAGCGTGACCATCACGGTCTGGGTGGTCGGCCGGTTCTCGGTTACGACGTAACGCGGGAAAGAAGACCCCGATCTGCGGACCGATGCCGACCGACTGGCCCTTGAAATCGCCGAGCTTCGCACCGGCTCCGCTGTCGCCGGTGACCTGCTGATAGACATAGCCGGCGAGCCCGACATCGGCTTCCATCGCCAACCCATACAAGCGCCTAAGGCGCATCGACGGAACTATCTCCTGCGGTGGCTGTTGGCGAAGAGAGCGACCAACCAGTCAGCAGCCCCCAAATGTTCAAATCCTTCCTCGTCCTCGCGGCCTTGGCGCTGCTCGGGGCCACCGTGGTCGCCTTACCCGCCTTCGCCCCCAAGGTGGAAGCTGCCGAAGCAGCGGTCCTCGCCAAGGGCGATCGCCTGCAAGTCCGGACGTCAGCCGTGAACTGCGGCAGTCAGGTCTGGCCAAACCTCGAAGCGGCGTGTTTGCGAACGACCGGGGACGGCGCCAAAATTCTGGAAGCCCGCCTTGTAACCGCCCGCCGCTAAAGAAATCGCCGGTTTGCCGGCTCTGACGCAAGTTGGATACTTCATGACTCATCCTTTGCACGAACGCAGCATTCAGATCAGCCGCGTCCACCTCTCGGCGATTGGCAAGGAAATTGGTGACCGGCTTCGGACTTTCTCAATCAGGGGTCCGTTCGACTGCCGCCCACGCTGGTAAAACTCGTGCAACGACTGCGCGAGGATCGTTCCCAGAGTTCAGCCAAGCCGGGCCCATGAAAGATTTTCCGCACGCGTCGTTCCCGCCTGATGTCATCAGCATCATGACGACGGCGTTGGACAGCGCCCTTTCCACGCTCCCTCACCCGGTCTCATCGGCTCAGGTCACATCGATAAGCGAAAGCATTCTTCGCTCCACCAAGGAAGGCGAACGAGATCCCAAGGTCCTCGCCAGGATGGCGATGCTGGAGCTTATGGTCTCACCGCGGGTTTGATCGAATCTATTGGCGATGCGGAGCCGGCTTTAGCTCGCTATTCGTCCACAATGAGCGCAGCAAGGAACTGCCAGACACTCGACTGCCTCGAGAAGGAGCCACGATGACAACGGCAACAGGATCAACCGAGCTACCCGAGGTGGCCAAGGTCCTCGTGGTTGAGGACGAAATGGTGTTGCGCATGCGCGCTGCCGATATCGTGGAAGATGCGGGATTTTGCGCGCTGGAAGCCGTCAACGCGGATGAGGCGATCGCCATTCTGGAATCGCGCTCGGACATCGCCCTGCTGTTCACGGATATTCAGATGCCAGGCAGCATGGACGGCCTGAAACTGGCCCATGCCGTGCACAGCCGTTGGCCCGACATCGGAATCATCTTGGTGTCCGGTCAGGTGAAGCCATCTGACGCCGAAAGGCCGACCGACAGCCGCTTCTTCAGCAAGCCGCTGGGGGTCGCGCAAATGACTGCGGAATTGCAGGCGATGGTCGGCGCCGGCGCATTGAAGATCGTTCAGGGCGCCACCATGGTGCAAGCCGACGGCAACGTACCGACGGGCGCGCCGATCGATCCACCGTCGCGGACCGCCCATGAAACGGCTTTGTCTGCGGAGAACGACAGTCTTCGTCTGTTGCTGGAGCAGGCCGGCATCGACGCCAAGGCGTTGCTCGCCCAAGCCGGAATCGATGCGAGGGAGCGCGAGGCTGCCGACAAACTGCAAAAGCTCATTCTTGGCGAGTTGCATCATCGCATCAAAAATACGCTCGCGACCGTCAGCGCCATCGCCTCGCAGAGCTTCCGGACCGCGACCAGCATCGAGCATGGACAGAAGGCCATGGAGGGTCGGCTGCTCGCGCTCGGGCGCGCCCACGATCTGCTGATGCAGATCAGCTGGTCCAACGCCAGTCTCACTCATACCTTCAGCGACGCCACCGAACCCTACGACAGCCAAGGGACCAGGCGATTCCATTTCAACGGACCGGATATCAGGATCACGTCAGGCGCCGTCATCGCGCTTGCGATGACTTTCAACGAGCTTTGCACCAACACCACCAAGTTCGGCGCCCTCTCCGACGTCAACGGCCGCGTCGAAATTGCCTGGACCATCGATGACGACAAGCAGCGGATGCGCCTGACGTGGACTGAAAAGGGCGGCCCTCCGGTTCAGCGGCCGACAAGGCGCAGTTTTGGCACCCGCATGATGGAATCGCTCGGCCAGCAATTGAACGGTCGTGTGCAACTCACTTACGATCCGTGCGGATTTGTTTATTTCCTAGACGTGCCGCTAGGTTCGATCATGGCGGCTGCGTAAAGGGGATGGCCCCTCGTTGCGATTGAAAGAGCGAAAACTAAACATCGGTTTCGCTCGATGGAGGCGTCAGAAGGTAGCATAAAGCGGACAGCACGTCTCAGATTGACCATGCCCGTTTTTCGGGGAGGCGTTGTTTTGCACGAGCAGCCGTTCCGCGCTGCTTTAACGGAGATGGCCGACATCATCGCCAAAGGCAGGGGCTGCTTCCGTCGGTCCCTCTCCGTCGGCCGGAAAGGCGAGGATAGTCCGATGCACTGTCGCATCCACTCATCAGCAGGAGATCTTGCCTGACACCCTCACGAACTCTGCACGAACGAAAAGTGCACGTATCTGGTGCCGTTTCTGGTGCGCTCATTGCGGTGGGGGCAACGGAGACCAAGTAAGATACTGATATTCTTGGTGGGCCCGGCAGAAGTCCCACCTTTCAACAAAATCAATCATTTAATTTTGTCTCGGCGCCACAACGGACCGCAGATCGACCAAAGGTTTTCAACGGAGTGTCTAGCCAATCTCGGCGATTTTTTATCGGCAACGGGCCGTCGCGCCCGTAGTTCAATGGATAGAGCAGCGGATTTCTAATCCGCAGAGCATGTCGCTAACGTCGAGAGCCTAGCTATTGATCTGGATCAACTTGGCCACGCAGTTCAAGCCAAGTTGGAATTTCCACCGACGGAATTGCCCTTCTCGGGAGGTGAGGGATGATGGTTCCGGCAGTGACGATCAATCCACTGGTGAATTTGGTTCGTGCAAATTCCTTAGCTTCTTCCTCTGTTGCGAACGTCTCGGTTAAACGCGGATGTCGCCGCCTTGACAGCGTGCCATCGGGTGGCACTTCGAAAGTGACATACCAAGTGTGCTTCATGCTGCGATGTCGCCGCTGTTGGTCCTCTGTACTACGCGCGGGAACGAAAAAAGCCGCCACCGGGACGAAGCGGGACGGCTTTTTTCTCGTTCGCGATCCGCCTAAAAATTCTTTACCGACGCGCCCCAACGCGGTTGACGCCTCCGTTCATGTTGCCGCCGGCGTTATGACGGACAGCCGCGCGCGCCACCGGACGAGGCCTCAGCACGACGCCGGCCCTCGCGACGCAACCTGCCGGATAGCCAACATACGTGCAGTAAATTACCGCCTCGGCGGGTGCCGGAGTGAGAGTGAGACCTGCAACCCCCAACAAGGCGCTGGCAGCAATCCCGGTAACAGTCGCTGACTTGATCGAAAGACGCTTCCTCGGATACATGGCGGACCTCGCTCTTCGTGCTGCGGAACTAAAAGATCGACGGGAGCCGCCTCAGGTGCGGCTGAACATAGCAGGAGCGCCGAAGGATCGCGGACGTTGACCTAGATCAACGGAGGTCCGCCTAGCGCCCAAGGCCATGCGACCGAGCGCCCGCTTCGGGTCTTGGCACTTGCCGGCGCACTTCCGGTCTACCCCGATAATCGGACGAACTCGGTGTCGGCAGCCACTTCGCACCCTTGCCTATCGCGCTCCGTTAATAAACACCACGCCGCACGGCGCGACGCGTATAGCGGTAATCGCGACGGTCGACACGACGCGCAGTCACGCGGGCGCGCCGGTACGTGACGGCCTGCGCTTGATCAACGCTTAATTCCACGCCGCGCGGCGTCACCTGCGGCGAGACCGGAATGATCGCCAACATCACTGCTGCAAACAGCAGTCCGACAATCGAGGAAACTCTCATTGCACCTACTCCCTATTGTCCAACGTGGCTGTGTCACCGGCAAAAACTGTCTGGTCTGTGTGCCTATTTGTGGGCCACTCTGAGATCGCCCTATCCGCTGGGGATAGACAGCGAGAGGCTCCAACTGAGGTCGCCTCAGGGCTTGTTCCGGCAGAGAGAACCAAGCCGCCTAGGAGTGCATCGTCTCTTTCTGCCGCTCCATATGCTCGCAGCATTAGGGCACGAAAACGTTGCGGGATGCTCCTTTTTATACACCCCGGATGATTTTCTTGCGGCCAGCCGTTGCTGCGCGGCGAAATAACAGCCATCACGAGTTGGCGCGCCAGTTGGTACACAAAGGGCGGTGCGCTATGTGGCGCATGTCGAATACGGAAGCCGTGATCTTCATGGATTGGAACGCCCAGAGCCCGCATGAGGTTAGATAGATTGCGCACCATCGCGGCGGCCTGACCGCGCGCTGGATTGGAGGCAGCCTATGAAAATCGTGGACGAAGACGGCGAGATCATCGCAACAGCATCCGATGACCATACTCTAATCGGCGGCCACCACCGCCTCGCAGTGGCGGCCAGCCTCGGTAAAAGACTGTTCTGGCGAGATACCGGCGAACCAGTGAAGCTTGATAACTTCTTCAAGCATTATGGAAGTTCTCTTCGACATACAGCCTAAGCCGCTCGCCGAGCGTATCGTTGTTTGGATCAGCAACAGACAAAGGCTGCCGAGCCTATGTTCGTTTGGTGCCATTACCGGAAGTGACCCGCTTCGGGTCATCAGTGCTGTCGTTAAAGGGGGCCTTGGCAGGACGACGGGCGATAATGTCTCGCTCACTTGCCCTGCTGCTTGACCGCCCACAACCGGTAGGCTTCGTCCGCTGGCGCGACCGTCGCAGGACGGCGGATCTGAGTGCAACAATGACATAGACCAAGACGGGGACGGGCAGAGCGAGTAAACTATTAAGTCTTGGGGCAGTCCAGCAAGCAAGGGAGGTAGTCATGATCTCTCGGCGGAAGCTTCTTTCTTCTTTGGGCTTGGCGACTGCAATAGCCGCGTTCCCGACCATGCTGATGGTCCCCGACGCGGAGGCGCAGACCGCTGGCATGGAAAGGCGTCAAGATCGACGTGAGGGGCGACGCGAGCGCCGCGAGGATCGCCGTGACGCGCGCCAAGTGCGCCGCGAGGGGCGCCGTGAAGCGCGCCAAGTGCGGCGCGGAGTTACGACAGAGCCAGGAGTTACGACGGGGACAGCTAAGTAGCTCGGCTGGAGCGTAGTGGGTCGATAGGTCCCCACCTCCGCTTATCGTCCCGGTGCAGCGCTTGCAGTAGCTCCAGCCTATGCGGCGCTGCCGCGAAACCGAATGTGAAGTCCGCTTTTCGGCAGGCGGAGCAGACGAATTGTGCTCCAAGCGAGTTCTTCGGATTTTGACCCGGAGCGGTCATCGCCGTGTCAGATTTCGCCGTATCGCACAATACCGATGCCGTCCCACGACGGTAAAGGCCTCGGTCCCATTCCGGGGGCGCATTTGAAGTGGGTGCCTATTGATCCAGATCAACGGCGAGACGCAAGGCGGCATGTCACGTTGTGTTTGATCATCGCCCGACAGGGAGAGAACAACATGACAAGAAATGCCAAGCTTCTTGGATTGATCGTGACTGCTGCGCTCTTCACGGCAGCTCCGTTGTCGCTCCAATACTCACCGGCGAAAGTGCTATCCGTATCCCTTGACGGTGCCGAAGCGCGAGTTGGGCGACCACTGACACCGATGAGCGTAGCAGGCGTTAATCGCAGGGTGCATCGGCGAGCTTACTATGGTGCAGCGGCGGGAGCTGCGGCGGCGGGAGCTGCGGCTTACGGAGCGTATGGCTACCGCAGGGCTTGTGGATACGCTCCCTATCCGCCCTGCTATTGAACCTCTCGGCATGTCCGCTTCTGCGCCGCTACCGGGGGACAAGCGGACATCAAGCACTGCGACCAACCAGATCAGCCCATTGCCGCGCTGCTTGATCGCCCATAGCCGGTAGGCTTCGTCCTTGTAGGGATCGTCAACGGTCGGCGGCGCGATCAGCCTCGCCCGTCGCCCTCAGGACGAGGGCAATGTCGGCATCCCCAAGCAAGCGAGCCGGATCGAACGGAGGGGCGAGCGGTGGATTTTTTAGCCGCCGCCGAAGCCAGGCTCGCAGCTCAAGCCTGTCGAGCCGCAGCGCCGCCGCAACGAACGCCTCGAAAAACCGCTGGCGCTGCGCTGCGTCGAGCCGCGCCCAGCCTTGCATCGTCGCTTCGGTAAGATCAGTGCGCCACATCTCGCGAGAACCTCTAAAGCGAATTCAGCATACGAAACCCGAAAAACGGAAATTGTAAATATCCAGACCTCCTGGGATCGCGCGGTCCCGGCACCGTTCGACGCCCTCAGAAGGACCCGGCGGCGCGACGTAGTTGGCGGACGATCATCTCCTGATCCGCGAAGGCCAAGGAGCAAGCTGGCTGGCCAGCGACACGAGGTTCTCTTGCGAGCAAATACCAAGCTTGTTGGTGAGCATCGCGCGCGCCGCTGCGACCTGCTTGGCCGTGCCGCCACCTCCTGCGCGATTGTCTTGTCTGTCTTGCCTTGGGCGAAACGTCGCAACAGCCGCTTCTCGCGCGGACTTAGGATCGGCGTCCGCAACGTCGATGGTTGTTGCTGCGTGTCGGTCACGGCACCAGGATTGCGGCGATAGCCATCGCAACCGGGAGCAACCCGAGCCCGATCATGCCTGCGGTATAGGCCTTTTCGCTTTGGAGTAGCTGTCTTGGGTGACGCATGATCAAGCCCTCCCTCGCAGAGATAACATGCGGGAGCATGCACCCGCGCGGCGACACGCGCCAGCCCCCTTTGCAACCCTGTGCGACGCACGCTCCGGTGAGGACCCGGACGACCGACGCCATCCTTCCATGGTGCCCGCCAGCCCGCGCGCATCACCTCGTTGCCAGTGTTGATCGGCACCCGATTTCAATTTTTGATGCGCGCTGGATTGGCACGTTGACTCGACCGATTGGCGCCGTGCGCCGTCCATCTGTCAGGTCTGCCTCTTCACGATTTCAAATCCCTTTGCCTGCAATTCCAGCAGTATGCCCTGTGCCAAGTGCGTGCACTCTTCGGGCTTGATCCAGTGCGGACTTCTCCAATCCGGGTCGTCTTCCTTTGGGTAACTGGTGAAGGCGGAGCGAATGGCGGCTTCGATCACGTCGATGGGATTGTCCGACATCTGCATCCCTCACGCATTTGGCGAAATAGATTAAAATCCTAGGAATTAAAGAACAAGCCCAACTGGACACTCACCCGGCGGCCCTCTCCGTTCAGAAGAACGTCACCGCCATTAATGGTTTGATCTAGGTCAACGTTTGTGCCCTCGGGCTCAGGCACGTGAACAGCTTTGTAGAAGAGAGTTAGAGATGAACTGGCTAAGCCCCTTGTTCGGCATTGCAATCGCGTTGTTTGGTCAAGATGCATTCGCCAAAAACCGGTTGACAGACCCCGTTAAGATTGCACGAGAATGCAAAAGCGATGTGGAGCGCTTTTGCAAAGGACTTCGGCCCGGTAGCCATCGCATCATACGCTGCCTCAAGGCGCGAGTGGCCGAATTGTCGCCCGCGTGCTCGGCCGCACTTAAGTCAACGGAATAACGGAGGCCAAGGCGATCCGCGTCTAAACGACGGAGGGAGGCCCCGTCACTGCCATCACGTCACAAGTGGAGCATGCCGATGTGGGTTCTGATGTACGTCTTCTCCTACTCAGTCAGCCCGGCCGCCACCAACGACAGGGCGGAATGGCGTCTCCTTCCGACTGTGGTGTTTCAAGAGTTCTCGAACGAAGAACGATGCAGGGCGGCTAAGTCGGCGCTTGAAAGAAGTTTAGGGGACGCCGGAGCTAAGCTGAGAAGTGGTCTAGAAGACTTGAAGACCATCGGCAAAGCTGACCCAGCACAGATTATCATTGCCTACAATGTGGAATGTCTTCCCAAATGAAGGCGGCAGCAGCGGCGTGCTGCCGGCGCCTGCCGCTTCCATATGGCCGGGCGGAGTAGTTGCCATTTTTGCCCGCCGCGATATTCTGACAATCGGCTAGGGGGCTTAGAATGTTCGATGTGTATCTGAACGACAGACGTGATCTGTTGGTTGTGAGCAATGGTTTGCCAATTCCTCTTCCGGGCGCGGCAGGCAGATGGCGCAAGAAGAAAAAAGTAGCGAGCGTCAGCGAGGACATTAAACTCGCCGTTCAGAGACAGGGCTACTACATGCGCAAGCTAACGGACTTTAGGAAGCGTTAGTCTGCGAACCGCATGTGCAACCTCTTGTCTGATTGCGGTTGCTGGCACAAGGGTTCAGCTCGTTACCGACAGCCTGCGAGGCTCGCTCTTGTCTACGAGGTCGACGTTCATAGCCGCCTC